>JBBQGP010000050.1:0-30659 GCA_038323095.1 Chloroflexia bacterium
ACCTGAACGCTGCGTCCGATGCTAACAGCAGGCTTGCTGCTAGTGAACACAAAAATACCATCGGAAGTGTTCGGGTTGTTGTCACCTGTGGGGTCTTGCAAGAAGAACCCGTTACTCTTGAGGCCCGTAACAACCCCCGAAGTAGTGACGGTCTGACCGTTTAAAGGCGAAACCAAAGCCGCGCCCTGAATGGTATAAATCGGGGTAAGCGTCGTAACCGATAAGGTAATATTGACGACTGAGCTGCGGTTTTGCGCGTCGGTAACAGTAACCGGGATAGTTTTGCTACCGACGGTGACGCTGGATGGAACGGTGTAGTTCAGGCTGTAAACGTTGCTGCTACCGCCGTTGGAAAGCGATTGCGTGCCGTCGCCAACACTGCTCAAATCAGCCTTAACCATGATGCCCGTGCTGGCCGGGTTAGAGCCGGGTGTTACCGTTACGTTCAGGGTTACGCTATCGCCCGCGATAATGCTACCGGGTGTAGCCGAACCTGTACCGCCCGGATTGGTCGCGCCACTTGTGCCGCAGCTACTAACCGGGCTGGTGGAATTGCGCGGGGCGGGTGCGCCCGTCGTCACGAAATCGGTGCTGTTATTGTCGGTATCGGTGCAGCCATTGTTGGCCCGCAACGCGGCGGTAGTATTGCTCAGGTTAGCGGTTGGGCTAGTCTCCGAAAAATTAGCCGCCGTGCCATATCCCACAAAATCTATCAGGTTAGCACTCAGGTTGCTGCAATCAGTGGCCGAGCAAGCCGTGTTAGTATTGAGGAGGGCTACTTTCGCGCTCGTGCCGGACATATTGATTGAGCCGGTAGCGTCGGGGGCGGGAAGGTTGGTAGTACCACCTGCTCCGGCGGCTTCCTGTACCAGGTAATACTGGCCGGGAGCGATTGAACCGCTCAAATCGGTTTTCTGCCAGCTTGTCCCGGCACTGGAAGCATATTGTACTGACCAGCCGCTAACGTTTACCGGGCTGGTTCCCCGGTTGAAAAGCTCAATAAAATCGTTCTTGTAAGTCGCACCACTATTGCCACCACCGCCGTAAATCTGGCTAATGACGATATTGGGGGAAATTGCGCTGGCGGTAGGCAAGGGGCCAAGTGCCAAAAAGGGGCTAACCAGCAATGCTGCCAGGAAAAATACTGACGACCAAGCCGATGCCAGCCGACTCCAGCGCGGCGAAATTTTAAGCCTCACGATGAATCCTTTCTCTAAATCCTTGAGCCGATACAAATTCGTATTCACTCTTTACGACATTAAAACCCAATTAGAAAAAATTGTTTACCTGAATTTGAAAATGAACAGGCAAACACATTAAAAAAGCCTGTTCTGCTCTCCCCAAAGCAGTTCACGCCCTTTTAGACTATTTTCTTTTTTCAAATACTCTCAAAGTGGTGCTTAAAGTACGCTCAACCCTAAATAAACTATATTAAAATTATAATATGTCAAGGGTTACAAGTCAAGCGGGAAGTTCGCGAATTAGCTTTAATTCTTCTTGCTTTTCCCTGACATTACTATGACTATTCTCTTATAATGAGAAAACAATTTGTACCATTTTTGCTGGTTAAGCCAAATTAAGCCAAAATTAAGTTTGATTAAGCCAGTATTAAGTACAGGTTTGGTAAACTTAGGTAGAAGTTTGGGTAAATGTTATATCTAACCCCCAAATTAGCAAGAGCGTACCTCCGATGAACCCAAAGACGAGGCAGAATGAAGGTAAGCGAGCTACAACGAAATAGCCTTGAATATTTGCTTTCCGAACTGCGGCGCATAACGGGCATTATTTCGCGCCGGATGCAAGAAATTGCCGCGACTGCTTCGCGCGAGGACGACGAGTTTCGTGGCCTTTATATTTCCGAAGAAGAAATTAACCAGCTCCTAAACGACCCGGCTTTGTTTCTGGCAAGCGATTATGGGCAGGTTCAGCACCTTGACCCGGCTGACCGGGGGGGATTTCTGGCAACTTCCCGGCTGCAACACTTGCGCCAAACTTGCGGGCTTTCCCCTTTTGAACTGGATGTCGTATTAATTGCCCTCGCGCCCGAACTGGAATTGCGCTACGAGAAGCTTTTCGCCTATCTTCAGGACGATGTTACTCGCCGCCGCCCAACCGTGGATTTAGCCCTAAATTTGCTTTGCCCCGGTTTGGCCGGGCAGTTGGCCGCCCGCCGTTGCTTTGACCCGGACGCGCCCTTGCTCCGCTATCGCTTGCTCGAATTAAGCGAAGAAAACCAGAGCAAACAGCCCGGCTTGCTTTCACGTAGCTTTAAGTTGGACGAGGGAATTATTGCTTTTCTGTTAGGAGAAGCCCGTTTGGATGCCCGGTTGCGCCTTTTTGCTACTTTCGCCCAAGCTCAGGAAAACAGCCCACGTCTTTCATCCCAGGCCGAAGATTATACCGAACGTTTGGCCGGGCAGGATACCGCTTACGCCTGTGTGCTGGTCGGGCCGGACGAAATTAGCAAGCAAAATTTGGCCGTCGAAGTTTGCCGCCGTTTGCAACAGCCCTTAATAATAGTAGACACGGCCCTGTTAGCCGGACAGAACCGCCCCGAAACGCTGCTACGGTTGCTGGAACGGGAAAGCTTGCTACATTCTGCCCCGCTTTTCTGGTCAGCTTACGAAAACTGGTTGCCACGTGAAGGCGAACCAGCCAACGCTGCCGAATTTCGTCGCTTGTTCGCCCGCTTTCTGACAGAGGAAGCCGGTGTTAGCTTTGTCTCGGCGGTTCAAGCCTTACCGCCTTTGTTGATTAGCCCAATCCGGCCCGAATTCCAGCTTGCTTTGGATTTGCCGGGCTACCGGGAACGCCAGCATTTATGGGAAATGCAATTGGGGCAGGCCGCGCTTGGTCTGGATTTGGAAGGGCTTTCCAGCCGTTTTCGGCTTAATAGCGGGCAAATTCTGGCGGCAATTGTTACCGCCCGTCACGCTGCCACATGGCGGGGCGAAATTACTCCAACGCTGGAAGATTTGGAAGCGGCCTGTCGCCGCCATTCTAACCAAAGATTAAACAATCTGGCCCGCAAAATCACGGCCCGTTATCGCTGGGATGATATTGTGTTGCCCACCGACCAGGCTGCGATGCTGTCCGAAATCGTAGAGCAGGTACGCCACCGCGCGATGGTCTACGAAAAATGGGGTTATGACCGCAAGATTTCGCTTGGCAAGGGGCTAAACGCAGTTTTCGCCGGACAAAGCGGTACGGGCAAAACTATGGCGGCGGAAATCATCGCGGGCGAACTTCGCATGGATTTGTACAAAATCGATTTATCCAACGTAGTCAGCAAATATATCGGCGAAACCGAAAAAAATCTGGAGCGCATTTTCACCGAGGCGGGCGAAAGCAACGCGATTTTGTTCTTTGACGAAGCCGATTCGATTTTTGGTAAACGTAGTGAAGTTAAAGACGCTCATGACCGCTACGCCAATATCGAAACAGGCTATTTGTTGCAAAAAATGGAAGAATACGAAGGTATTGTCATTCTGGCGACCAACCTTCGTAAAAATCTGGACGATGCTTTTATCCGGCGGATGCACTTTATGATTGAATTTCCCTTCCCGGAAGAAGATGACCGCTATCAGATTTGGCGACGGGCCTTCCCGGACGAAACCCCTATAGCGGCTGACGTAGATTTGCGCTTTATGGCCCATCAGTTCAAAATCGCGGGTGGCAATATCAAAAATATCGGGCTGGCTTCAGCTTTTCTGGCCGCCGCCGATTTTAGTGAGGAAACCCAGCAAGTCGCCATGCGCCATATTATCCGGGCCACTCGCCGCGAATTCCAGAAAATCGGCAAGCTCGTTACCGAAAGCGAATTTGGCCCGTATTACCAGCTTGTGAAGCTGACCGAATTCAAAGCCTCCCGGCTAAATGGCTCTATGCCAAAATAAGTGACTACACCAGGCGACTATTGAAGTACCTGATTATCGCTATCGGAGGTCAAGGGATGGAATACAAGCACACGGAGCAAAGCTCTGCTCAGGTAAAGGAGGCTGAGGCAACCCCTGAATTAGCCACTGCCTCCAACGCAACCCTCGCCAGAGCGATGCGCTTGTTGCAAAGCCCCCTATCAGGGGTACAACGTCGCAAGTTGGTTCAGAATTTAGGCCAGCACTATGGCAATAGGCAAATACAGAGGTTGGTTAGCTTGCTTAATTCCAGCTCAACCACTTTACAAAGAGCTGTTTTGAGCCATAGCAGCCACCCGACCCTGGCCTGGGCTGATTTTCAGGGGGCGGCACAGGCCAGCAGCCCACTGGATGCTTCGACCAGTACCGGCCTGAGCGCGAATTTTGGGGCAAGCGGGGTGCTTTCTACCGAGAATATTACCGATGATAACGGACAGGCTGCCGTTCACGCAACTTTTGGCGTGCCTTCCAGCCGGATTACGACCAATGCCACTATGAATAGTGGCCGTTCCTGGGTCAAATCAGGGAGTAAAACTGCGGCCTTGCTTAATCACGAACAGGGTCATTACGATATTTCTAACGTTTTTGCCGCCAAAACTAAAACGGCAATGGAAGATTGGGTGACAAATAATGCTGGTGATGCTACCCGCCCAACCCAACGCGCGGCCCGTAACGCTGCCCAGCAAGATTGGAACAGTCATAACCCTCGTCAGGGATTGACCAATATTATAACTAGCGGTTTGGCTACCTGGCGACAGGTTGACCTTGACCAGCCAACTGACGGCGAGTATGACGTACAAACCAGCCACGGGACTGACCCGGATATTCAAGCCCAGTGGGATGCCGGGATTGCCAGTAACTTGCCAGTCTATACCGTACCGTAGCAAGGGTTGTCAGTTGTCGCTGAAGAAAGCCTGGGGTTAAAACCCCAGTCTAAAAAGGTTCAAGTACCATAAATGGCACTATTAAGAAGGTTGTTTGGGTAATTTTAGTGCGCTTTAGCGTACTTCAGCCTACTAAGGCTAGGGTTTTAACCCTAGACGAAACCAAAAACCAGGTTGTCGGTTGTCGGTAAAAACAACTAGAAACCTGGAACTAGAAACTAAAAACTCAAGAAGGGGGGTCGCCAATGTCACAGGAGAGAATGTTAGATAATCAGGATGAGCGGCTATTGAAGGAAGAGGGCGTTTCACAAGAAGAGGCCGCGCCAGAGTTCGAGCCGGTAGTATCTCCGGCGATGGGGGCTGACCTTTTGAGCAAGCCCATGTCAGGGGTGCAGCGTCGGGCAGTAGTTCAAAACGTCGCCCAAAATTTCGGCAATAAATCGGTACAGCGTATGCTCGGTGTGGCCCGCAAATCGGCTTCTGCCGGAGCGGAAGGCGGCTCGCTGGAAGATAACATCGCCAGCCGGATTCAATCCGAACGCAGCAACGGTCAGACAATGGATGCCGGATTACGCCGCCAGGTTGAGCAAAATCTGGGCGGGGCTGATCTGTCACAGGTGCGGGTACATACCGGGCCGACGGCGGAAGACTTAAACCAGCAGGTTGGGGCGAAAGCCTTTACCACCGGGCGGGATATTTTTTATGGGTCGGGCGCGTCCCCTTCTGATTTGGAGCTGACCACCCACGAAGCCACCCATACTATCCAGCAGGGCATGAGCGAAGATGCCCCGTCCAGCGTGGGCGCGGCAGATACTGCTCACGAGCAAGCGGCAGACCATGCCGCCGCCGGAGGTCTTGCCCAGGGCGTACAGCGTGAAGCGGCTGGTGAGGAAGAAGAAATGGCCCGCAAGTTAGACCCTTCAATACAACGCGAAGGGCCGGAAGAAGAAGAGGAAGTCCAGCGCGAAGTAATCCAGCGCGAAGGGCCGGAAGAAGAAGAAGAATTACAGGCGTAAATAAATGCTAGAGGCACTTGACGAAACAATCAAAGAACTATTAGTGCAGAAGATGCCCCTGAATTTGGCCGAGGTGGACGTTAGCTTTGATGTGCCGAACCGGGAATGGAGCGGCACGATTTCCAAGCCAACCATTAACGTTTACTTGTACGATATTCGGGAAAATCTGGATTTGCGGCAACACGAATGGCAAACTACCCGCAATTCTAACGGGACAGTTACCCGCACCAAAACCGGCCAGTTCTTTGACGTTTCGTATCTAATTACGGCCTGGACTAGCAATATCGAGGACGAACACCGCTTGCTCTGGTTTGTGCTGGCGACGCTGGTTCGTAACGAAAATTTCCCCAAAGAAGTGCTACAGGGCGGTATGGGCGACCAACCTTTCAATTTGATAAAAACCGCCCGGCCTGATGGCATTTTACGCAATGTGGCCGATGTCTGGACGGCTCTGGATAACCAGCTAAAACCCGTTATTCCCTACGTGGTGACGCTTTATCTTGAGCCGCACATCTTCCAGACGGCCACAATGGTACGCAATAAATTTATCCGTTTCCACCCGCCGGAGCAAGATTTGGATACGGTTCGGGCAAATCGCAAAATCGAAGCTGAAGTGCTTCAGATTGGCGGAATTGTCCGGGACGCGACCAAACAAGAGCCGTTGCGGGCCGAAGTAGTCTTATTTGAGCAAGGGCTGAGTATTCGCGCTGACCAGGAAGGTCGCTTCCGTTTTAACAACGTATACTCCCGGCCTGAAGCTACTTTTCTGGTGGCTGCGCCCGGTTACAAGGCTCTCCGCCAGAGCTTAAAAATTCCATCCCCTTCTTATGATTTCGTGCTTGAGCCGGAGTCGGGGAGCAAGTCGGACATCAAACCCTAATAAAATTGGAGTAACAAACCATGCCTCAATACCTTTCCCCAGGTGTATACGTCGAGGAAGTAGACCGAGGAAGTAAGCCCATCGAAGGCGTAGGAACTGCGGTGGCTGCTTTCGTTGGTTTTACCGAAAAAGGGCCGCGTGAAGCGATGCTGGTCACGAACTGGCAGCAATTCGTGGAAGCTTACGGCGGCTTTATAGACGGTGCCTATCTTCCTACTTCGGTCTATGGCTATTTCCTTAATGGCGGCACTCGCGCTTATGTTATGCGGATTACCCCGGCGATTAGCCTGCCACAACGCGGGTCGAGCCGTACTTCGCTGGAAGTAACCCCTTTGCTAACGGCAGGAAGTGCCGATGCAGTTTCAGTCAACGTCAGCGATTCTGGCAAAAATGGCCGCTTTAATTTGACGGTACAGCGCGGCGATAGCACCGAAACCTTCAAGGAGTTGTCTAGCGATAAAACTGACCGTGACGGTTATGTCGAATCAGTAATTAACAACCCCAAGAGCGGCTCAAAATACGTACGGATACATGATGCCAGCGGCAATCGCGATAATGTCGAAGTTCGCGCTCCCAAAGCCGGGTCTTACACTTTCTTGCAGCCAACTTCGGATGCTGGCGGTTCGGCGGCTGAACTGGCTTCTCCGGCCACTCGTCTTTCGGCACGGGCGGCGGGTGACACCCCGGTTTTGGAACTGCGGCCTATCCCGACTATGACTAAAACTGTCACAATTGAGGTCGCCGATGTTCCCGACCAGGATGAGCTTTTCCGCCTGGTTTTCAAGGCCGACGGCGAAGCTCAAGAGAGCTTTGATGTCAGCTTCAAGAAAAGCCCGCAGTACGTCGAAAGTGTTTTGAACAACCCGCGTACCGGCTCAAAACTGGTACGGGCTAAAGATTTGGCTACCGACAGCCAGCTAAGTCCGGCTGACCGCCGCCCGCTTACCGGGTCTTCTACGATGCCCGGCAGCACCCCCAAATCTAAAGGTGGCGATAAAGTTAGCGTCAGCTCGTCGGACTTTACCGGCGATGTCGCCGCCCGTACCGGGTTGGGCGCATTGGCCGCGCTGGACGATGTAACAATGGTCGCTATGCCTGATTTGATGGGCCTTTATCAAAAAGGTCTGATTGATATGAAGCAGGTAATCGTGGCTCAAACCGCCATGATGAACCATTGCGAATTGATGAAGTACCGGGTTGCCATTCTGGATGCACCGCCCGACATGACCCCGCAGCAGGTGGATACCTGGCGCAGAAGCGAGGCGAACTACGATAGCAAGTATGCCGCCCTGTACTACCCCTGGATTGAAGTTGACGACCCGAACCAGAAGGGCCGAACTATGCTGCTGCCGCCTTCCGGCCACATGGCAGGGTTATGGGCGCGAAACGATGCCGAACGCGGCGTTCACAAAGCCCCGGCTAACGAGGTTATTCGCGGTGTAATCGGGCTGGAACGCCAAATTACCGTCGGCGAACAGGACGGGCTGAACCCTTACGGTGTCAATTGTATCCGGGCTTTCCCTGGTCGCGGTATCCGGGTTTGGGGCGCACGTACCTTGTCGAGTGACCCAAGCTGGCGTTACCTGAACGTTCGCCGCCTGTTCAACTTTGTAGAAGCTTCGATTGAGCGCGGGACGCAATGGGCCGTATTCGAGCCGAACGACCCCTCGCTGTGGTCACGCCTTCGCCGGGATGTTGGCGCGTTCCTCTACAACGTTTACCTGAGTGGTGCGTTGATGGGTGCTTCCCCGGATATGGCTTTCTTTGTCAAGTGCGACGCAGAAACCAACCCGCCTTCGGTTGTAGACGCAGGTATGGTAATTACCGAAGTCGGGATTTCCCCAGTCAAACCCGCCGAGTTCGTGGTCTTCCGCATCGGCCAACTTAGTCAGGTAGGATAAATATTAGTTTCTAATTTCTAGTTTCTAGTTCCAGGTTGTAACGGTTCAGATGTAGCAGGGATTAGAAATCCCGCTAAAACCAGAAACTAGAAACTAGAAACTCAAGCAAGGAGATAAAAATGCCTAGTGAACCGCTTATATCTAATAAGTTTTACTTCCTGATTGATGGGGTCAATTCCGATGCCTCATTGGAAGAAGTGTCCGGGCTGGACGACGAAAGCGATGTGACCGAGTTGCAGCAGGTCGGTAAAGATGGCAAGATGATTATTTGGAAGGTGCAGGGCGCGACCCGGTTGAAGCCCGGCAAACTTACCGTCAAGTATGCCGCCTACAAAGGTGACAAGTTCCGCAAGTGGCGTGACGATATTATTGCCGGGAAAACCGAGCGCAAGAACTGTACTCTTTCGGTTTACGGCATTGATGGCAAGGAAGTCGAAGCTGAAATTAACTTCGCCGATTGCTGGCCGTCCAAATACTCGCTCAGTAGCTTCACCGCCAAAGGCAATGACCCGGTAAAGGTTACGGTTACTATCGAGCATACCGGCATGAAGGTTAAGGGCTACAACGCCTAGTTAGTTGTTAGTTGCTAGTTGTTAGAGGAATCCAGCTGCCTATGGAATTAGAAACTATAAATAATCAGAAAAAGAATTAGAATCCTGTGATATTTACAACCTTAAATTCAGTCACTATTTTCTAAATTATTTTCTGATGGTTTGTAGTTTCTAATTTGTACTTTACCTTCTTAAATCAGGAATTCCTTTAACAACTAACAACTAACAACTTTCTCACCGACAACCGACAACATATAAAGTGGAGACATTGATTAATGGCTGGTTTGCAGACCGAATTTGAGTTCGTTTTACCCAAAGGTTATGTTGATACAGATGGTACATTGCAGCGCAAAGGGGTGATGCGGCTGGCAACGGCCATTGATGAGATTTCGCCCCTGCGCGACCCGCGTGTTCGCAATAATCAGGCTTATCTTTCGATTATTTTGCTTTCGCGGGTAGTGACCCGGCTCGGTACTTTGGCCGGCTCGGAAATTACTCCCGGTTTGATGGAAAATCTTTTTTCGGCAGATTTGGCTTATTTACAAAATTTGTACAATCGGATTAACTCCGCTTCGTCCGATGAAACCGTTTGCCCGACCTGTGGCCGTAAGCTGGAACAGGAGGACACGCAGGACGACGCAGCGGGGGGATAGCGTGCTACCCCTCGGAGCAGCTTTACGAGGAGGTAGCGTTTATTGCCTATTATTTCCACTGGCAGCCCGATAATATTTTGCAAATGGAACACGCCGAACGACGGCGTTGGGTCAGGGAAATCAGCTATATCAATGAGCAAATCAACGGGCCAAAAATAGTCGAATATTAGTTCAGGAATAGTACAATGGCGGATAATAAAACAGTTTTAGTGCCAGAACCATATGCCGGTAATCGTTTCTGGGTGGAAATTAGCGGGGTGGCCGAAGCCTTTTTTACCGAATGTAACGGTTTGCAAATCGAAACCGAAGTTTTTGAGTATAAAGAAGGTGGCCTGAATACTTTTGTCCATAAATTGCCAGTGCGTACCAAATATAGCAATATTACCCTCAAGCGTGGCTTTGGCGATAGTAATGCTTTGTGGGATTGGTACGCTGGTACGCTCAAAGGTAAAGTAATGCGTAAATCTATCAGTATTTTGCTTTACGCTCCCGGCAAACCCGATGCTCCCGCTAAACGCTGGAATGTGCAGGATGCGTACCCAATAAAATGGGTTGGCCCGGAACTAAAAGCCACCAATGGTAGTTACCTGATTGAAACGCTGGAATTGGTTCATTCCGGCTTTTCGCTGGCACAAGCTTAGAAGATAAGTTGTTAGTTATTAGTTGTTAGTTGTTAGAGAAATTCGGTTGTCAGTTGTCGGTGAGAACAACCTGAAACTTGAAACTTGAAACTTGAAACTTAAAAGATGGCAAACGAAACGCGGTCAGACCAAGTTAATAAAGGTGTGAGTAGCCCGGTGATTTTGCGGCGGGTGCTGGATTCAGCTACCCCCTTGCGGCTGCCGGGATTGACCTGTGCTACTCAATTAACCAGCCCGTCCTTGCACTTTGCTGCCCGTCTTTTGCGCTACCAGAGCCAGAACCAAAACTGGATATATAACCGTTTGGGCGCGATTAATTCGTCTGCCGGGCAGCCCAATGCGGTGTTAGCCCGTTATTTGCGGCAAGACCAACTAAATCAGCGTGTTCCTTTTATAATACGGCAACTGCGCCGCCGAACCCGGCTCAATCAAAATTTTGGGGGTGAAACCAATCAGGAGGCGGGCGAATGGTACGAAGCCGCTTTGCCAACCTTACCAGACTATACCCCTGATGACGCTTCGACCTATTCCGACGTTTTTTCGCCGGAAAGTGAGCTTTTCGCCGAGAATGAAATTTCTCAACCTGAAAATAGCGGCTTTTCCAACCAATCACGACCTAACCCTAATTTAATTCAAAGAGTTTTTCAACGTGTCGAGTTTACCCCGCCTACCCTGCGGGATGCCGCTCTTTACCCTGAAGTTGAGCAATTTGAGGATGGACCTGAACCAATCGAAGCCAGGCCAGGTAGCTCCGGCTTTACCCAAATTTCACCCTCATCGCCATCGCCAGAAACTCGCCCGAATTTTAGCTCATTTACTCCAACAAGAGCTTTGCGCCGCGCTATGGCCCGTCTCGAAATAATTGAGCCGGAGTCCCGCCCCGTGCAAAGCCAATCGAACGAACTAACCGCGCCGCGCCCGCCGATGATTGTTCGCGAAGGAGGGGATGGCCCGGCCCTGCTAAAATCGCCGCCCCCTTTTAGTGAAGGGGCAATCGCCGCCCCCGCCGCTATTCCGGCTCAAGCTTCTGCAATTTCAAACCAGCCATCGGCATTTGAAGTGGCTCAATCTTCTTTGCCGCAGTCGCAAGGCGAAAACGGGGCGGCCTTTGCTTCGCCCGAAAGCGGGTTAGAAGCTGAAAATACCTCTGAAAGCTCTAACATTCCTGGCGGCGAAATAAACCGTGTTTCTGAGCTAGGCCCTCAAACCGTCTCGACCCGCTTGTTTTTGCCCGAAAGCGTGGCGGCGCAAAATGAATTTATGCCATTAGACCGGGCCGTCTTGCGGTCAGTTGCCTGGCTCAATCCGTTCGCCTCCGCCACACAGCAAACCAGTTTACCGTTTATTTTCCGCCGAACCAGCTCACCAATTTTGTCCGAAGCAAACTCCTTACCTTCCGCTTCGCCACTTGCCAATTCTGGAAATATCTCTCAATCACAGGTACAGCAATCGTTGGCAGAGGTTAGAAATACTGCAAACCTTACTCCCAACAATATGGGCGCGGCGGGTTTGCAAAGTGCAGCCTGGGTTGAACAGTTGGCGGTACTTCGCGCTAACCCCGGTTTGCCTGCTTTGTCTCAAGTTTCGGCGTTGCCCGTCAGTGCTGTTAATTCGCAACTAGCCCGCATTTTTGCTGAACGCCCTTCTTCGGGAAATACTTATTCGGAAGCTGGAGTCGAACAAAACGAGGTTAGCCGTTCACTCGAACCTATTAATTCTACGGGTTCATTTTCTCTGCCAAACCCAATGGCAACAGCGAGTAATTCAAGTTCTACAGGTTTATCTTTCTTGCCAGCTGCCATAGGGATAGTAAATAATGCTGAAGCCGGAACGAATTCAGGTTACAAACTTGAGGAAGCTTTAGCTACCCCGCTTGCTATGATAAATCGGCTGGCTACCGCCCAAAATCAGGGTTTATCTGGCGTTAATGTTGGCAAAACTGGTTTGCCGCTTGCTGCCACTCCTTTAGCCTTACCTGATTTTGCTGCAAGTGCGGCGGTTCAAGCCAACGAACCCGCCCCTTTGCAAAGAGCGCAAGCTCGTTTTGGGGCAACACCCGCTCCCGCCGAAGCCACTATTGCAAATTATTCCAGCAATCGTAGTGCCGATGCGCCGCCCATAATTGTAGCTGCCCCGCCGCTTGCCAGCAAAAAAACAGGCGCGTATTCGCCGATGGCTGGTAGCGATTGGTCAATCGCCCACGCTCAGGCAACTCCTGTCGCCGAGCAATCTTTTGCCGACCACACTTTTACCGAATCGCAACCCGCAACCCGTAACTCGCAACTTTTTACCACACAGGACACCGAGGTTTCACAGTTCCCAACTCAAACCTTAAAACTCAAACCTCAAAACTTTCTAACCGACAACCGACAACCGACAACCGACAACCTGACCTTCCACTGGTCAAATGAAGCCGAGAACGTTAGCCCCCTCAATTTGATACACCCGGCGACATGGGTACAGCGTAAAGCATTAGATGGTAATACCGCCCCGGTTTCGCCGATTGGGATTGCCGCAAATCCGGCAATTAGCCAAAATTTTGCTTCGCCGACTACTCCGGCGATTGCCCGCCTGAATTTGGGGCAACCGCCAACGTCAGGGCAACCGCTCCAACGCCAGGTACAGGAGCAGATGGGCGCGATTTTCGGGACGAACTTCGAGCATGTACGGGTGCATACCGATACAGCAGCGGCAGATTATACCCGGCAGATGGGCGCGGAAGCTTTTACCACTGGTCCGAACATCTTTTTTGGGCCGGGACGCTACCAGCCCGAAACTCCAGCAGGCCAAGCCTTAATCGGTCACGAATTGACCCACGTGGTGCAACAAGCTAATTTGCCCTCGTTGGGGCAAGGGCGCATCCCCGAAACCAGCAGCGCAGGGCAAACTCTTGAACGCGAAGCCTTGCACACCGAACAATTACTCTTGCGCCATCTGGAAAGTAGCTCCCTGAAAACTGCTGCATCTGAGCCAGTCCGCCAAAATTTGGCTGATTTCCGTACCAGTAGCATCGGCGGGACGATTGAGCGCAGTTTGAATTTTACGCCTGTTACGCCTTCGCATTTGCAGCCATCCCAAAATGGCCCAGCCCCAAGTGTGCAACGCTCTGGCGAAGGCGAAAATTCATCACAGGTAGCACGGGTAATTACGATTGACGAAATGGTGTCTCACCCGCAAGGCCATAACGAAACCGGCCAAAACCAGGATAACCAGCCTCAACCAAACGTTGAGGCGATTGCCAGAGAAGTTTTCCGTATGCTCAAGCAGCAAATGTTAATCGAGCGGGAGCGCAACGGCTTTAGAACCAATTTTTATTAAAGTTGTCAGTTGTTAGTAAATGAGTTTCTAGTTTCTACAGATAATCAGAAAAAGAAATAGAATTGTTAGATTAGTGGTAATGTGGCCCTGAAATGAATTTCGGGCTAAGACACCGTAAGTTGGTTCGCCGAAGGTGGGCTGTGCCGAAACCAACTAATTTAGCAAGAGGCCAAGTTTGTAACAGTTGGTTTTAACCAACTTCGCATTACTTAGCCCGAAATTCATTTCAGGGCGATTGGACGCTAGACGGATTTTCTAAATCATTATCTGATTGTCTATAGTTGTTTACTGACAACCGACAACCGTATTTTTCTAACAACTAGCAACTAACAATTAACAACTCTAATTCACCGACAACCCATAAGAGGCAAGAACATGGCAGACGAAAAACCGAGAGGCTTACCTGAAGATAAAAAAGCCTCAATCATCATTAAAAAGAAGGGCGGCGACGTTACTTTAACCTGCCATTTTAATCCCTCAGATTACGCGATTAGCCGCTCGATTAGCTGGAACGTTAAGAAAGTGCTGGGGCAAGACCAGCCTACTTTTGAATATACTGGCGCGGACGCGAACAAGCTTTCGCTCAAGTTGCTGTTTGATACTACGCTTGACCATACCGAAAAAAAGGATGTGCGCGAATATACCAAACTATTATGGGAAGCGGCCTATTTGGATAAGGATAATAAAAACGCCACTACCAATAATAGCGAACCGCCCCACGTGGTTTTTATGTGGGGTAAAACCTGGAGCTTTGAGGCGGTAATCACCAGTATTAGCCAGGACTTTGTGCTTTTTGATGAAAATGGTATACCACTCCGCTCGAATGTTTCCCTTAGCCTGACGCAAGTCAAGGATGACCGCACTTTTGGCAAGCAAAACCCAACCAGTGGTGGCGTGCCGGGCCAGATTCATCATGTTCAGGAGGGTGACAGGCTGGATTTGCTGGCGGCTAAATATTACAACAAACCGACGCGCTGGCGCGAAATTGCCCAGTTCAACAAAATTGATAACCCGCGCCGCCTTCGGGCCGGGCAGCGTTTGATTATTCCTGATTAAAGGGAGTTTTGCAGCTATGACAATGCAGCAGGTGCTAACCAACCAGATAACTTTGACTAATTTCTCGATTAAACTAAACGGGAGTGATATAAGTAAACAGATAAGCCATGATTTAATTTTGCTGGAAGTACAGCAAAATCTTTACTTGCCCGCAATGTTTATCGTTGCTCTACACGCCGTAGATATGGGCTTTCCACCGGGCGCACGTTTCAAAGTTGGGGATGAGGTCACAATTGGCTTTGAAGATACGTCTGGCACTGCCCAAAAATTGATAGTCGGCGAAGTTACCTCAATTGAACTGGAAGCGGAAGTAGTAAATTTGTCGACTTTGACGGTGCGCGGCTATGACCGCCTGCACCGTTTACAACGCGGACGATTGACCCGCAGCTTTTTGCAGATGAAAGATAGCGACATACTTTCCAAAATGGCGGGCGAAGGCGGTATGAGCGGCGAGGGTACTACCTCTGAGGTACACGAATATCTTTTGCAAAATAACGAGACTAATCTGGAATTTTTGCAACGCCGTGCCGCCCGGCTAGGTATGGAAATAGTGGTAGATGATAAGAAGCTGAAATTGCGTGAGAAAAAACCTCCGCCACCTGTAGCGGTTAGTTGGGGTAAGGATTTGCAGCGTTTTAATATTCGCCAGAGTAGCCATAGCGATATAGATGAGGTTTTGGTACGTGGCTGGGATGCTAAACTAAAAAAAGAGCTGGTCGGGACTGCCAGCAAAGCCGCCACCCACAAATTCGGCTCATCCAAAATTAGCGTGGCTTATCAAACGGTAGATACTCAGGGCGATGCAAAAAAAATAGCAGAGGCAGTGTTGACCGAAATGAAAAGCCGGATGCTACAGGCTCAATTTCTGACACTGGGCAACCCGCATTTAGGAGTAGGGCAAAATTTGAAAGCCGCAGGCATCGGCGACCAGTTTGGCACGAACGAATTTTACATAACTTCCTGTACCCATCGCTATGATTTGGTTTCAGGTTATACCACTTATTGCGAGGCAAATGGCCGCGATGCTAATTCCTATGCCGAGCTAGTTGGGAGTGAGGCACGCCAGCCCGAAAAAGTTCCCGGTCTGGTGGTTGGCATAGTTACTAACCTCAAAGACCCTGATAATATGGGTAGAGTCAAGGTCAAATACCCGGTTTTACCTTTGAACGAAGGCAAAGAAATCGAGAGCGATTGGGCGCGTCTGGTAATGCCAATGAGCGGTAACGGGAGTGGGTTTTTCTTCCTGCCTGAAGTCAATGACGAAGTAATAGTATATTTCGAGAACGGCGATATAACCCGGCCTTACGTTTTGGGGTCAGTCTGGAATTCCAAAGATAAAACGCCCAAGCAGCAAAGCGAATTAGTCGGCGGAGATGGCAAGGTTAAAGAACGCTTGCTCAAAACTACGTCAGGGCATATTCTTAGCTTTGACGATTCGGCGGACGCACCCAAAATCTCTATTATTGATAAATCCACCAAAAACAAGCTGATAATTGATACTACCAGTAAAACTATTACAATTGAAACCGACGCGAGTGGGGGCAACATTACCCTGAAAGCTACTGGCGGTAAAATCAGCCTGGAAAGCAAGGATTTTGAGGTAAAAGCGACCAATTCGGCCAGTATCGAAGGTACGGCCTCAGCTAAAGTAAAGACCGCTCAACTTGAACTAAAAGCGGATGCTTCGGCCAAAATGGAAGGGGCAACTCTGGAACTAAAAGGTTCGGGTACCGCCAAGCTGGAAGGCGGGGCCATGACCGAAATTAAAGGCGGCATAATTAAACTTAATTAGGCTCGAAAGGGGATTAAACCTATGCCTCCGGCAGCAACTTTGGGCGACAAATTAATTGGGGTCTGTACTCACATTGTGATGATACCAAGTCCGGCTGGCCCTATACCTACCCCTATACCTGACCCGTTTCAGGGGGTAATTCAAACCAATTGCAGTACGAACGTCTTAATTGGCGGCAAACCGGCGGCTACCGTTGGCAGTATGGCTAACAATTTGCCGCCCCATATTCCTAAAGGTGGGCCGTTTGGCCCGCCCCCGCCTACTGATATGGGCCAGATTATAAAGGGCAGTTTGACAGTTTTGATTAACAATAAACCTGCCGCCCGCACTGGTGATATAGGTACGACCTGCGCCACCAGTGTTGTCCCCGCTCCGGCTACTGTGATGGGAACGGCGGCCACGGTTATTATTGGCGGCTAGAATACAAGGCGAGGAAAGTGCAATGGCGAAGGAAAACCCGGCAGATTACAATTTTATCGGGGCGGGCATCGGCTTTCGGCCCGATAGCGGGATTGGCATAGATGGGCAGGGCAATTTGGGTTTGATGCAGGGCGAGCAGGATATTGCCAAATCAATCTTTATTATTCTCAGTACCGCGCCGGGTGAGCGAGTGATGCGTACCGAATTTGGCTGCGGTATTCACGATTTGGTTTTTGCTTCTCCCGGCCCGCAAACTTTCGGCCTGATTTCCTATTATGTAACGCAAGCTTTGGGACGCTGGGAGCCGCGCATCGAGGTTGCTTCGGTTGATGTGGACACAGACCCGAAGCAGGACGGCAAACTTTTAGTTGACATAAGTTATAAAATCCGTCAAACCAACAGTGACCGTAACCTCGTCTACCCATTCTATATCATTCCACGCGGCGCGGATTAAAAGGGTTGTCGGTTGTCGGTGAAAGAGTTATTAGTTGTTAGTTGTCAGTTGTTAGAAAAATACGGTTTCAGTCATTGGTTGTGGGTGAAACAGTTGTTAGTTGTTAGAAGAGCTTGAAACTTGAAACTTGAAACTATTTCTTGAGGAAATTATGAGTTTTCCACAAATAAAATTGGATGAAAGAAGCTTTCAGGATTTGGTGGATGAAGCCAAATTACGGATACCGCGCTATACGCCGGAATGGACAAACCATAACGTTAGCGACCCCGGCGTAACCCTGATTGAGCTTTTCGCTTATATGGTGGAGCAGATGCTTTACCAGTTGAACCGCGTGCCAGAGAAAAATTACCGGGCCTTTTTGGAAATGATAGGCGTAAAGCTTGCGCCCCCCAATCCAGCTCAGGCCGAAGTTACTTTTCGTCTCTCCGCCTCGCAACTAAACGCTGTTACTATTCCTAAAGGGACGGAAGTGGCGACGGTTCGCACCGAAACGCAACCCGCCCATATTTTTACGACTGACGAAGATTTGGTAATTGTTCCACCGAAATTAAAATATATTCTAACGACCCCAAATTCTAAAGCTTTTACCGATTTAACTGTTCAAACCTTGCTTTCGCGGACTGCCCAACGTACTCCCGTTTTTCAGTCCGAACCGCAGCCGGGTAACGCTTTTTATCTGGGTTTTGAGCAAAATATTGCCCGCAATACGATTGTAGTTGGGCTGGATTGTGAACGAGAAGGGGTGGGAGTGCGACCTGACGATGCCCCGCTGGTTTGGGAATATTGGGATGTACTTAAAAATGATTGGCAAGCCTTGCGGGTCGCCCGCGATAACAGCGAAGGTTTGACCGCCCCTTTTGCCGAAATCGAATTTTACCTGCCGCCGACTGCCGGGCCGCTTGAACTGGAAGTCGGTAGCGAGAATTTTCTAGGCTGGTGGGTACGCTGCCGTTATACTCCGTTGGAAAGTGGGCAGGACGGTTACAATTTGTCGCCCGTTATTCGGCGGTTCAGCACTTACGCTATCGGTGGCACAATTCCGGCCCGCCATAGCCAGCGTGTCCTGAACGAAGAATTGGGCCGTTCCAACGGTGAGCCGGGCCAATTGTTCAAGCTGGAAAACACCCCGATTTTACCGATGCTGGACGCTAACGATGAAACCATTTTGGTGGACAAGCTGGATGGTACTGCTCCCGAACTTTGGAAATTAAAGCCCGATTTTTCCGAGTCCGGCCCGGAAGATAAGCACTTCACCTGCGACCCGGTATCGGGCGAGATTGCTTTTGGCCCGATTATCCGTAGCCCCAACGGGCAGGAAGAACAGCGCGGTGCAATTCCGCCCTATAATAGCCGGATTGTAGTTACGGCTTACCGCACTGGCGGCGGCACAGAAGGCAATGTCGGCAGCGAAACGATTACCGTCCTTAAAACTTCGATTCCTTATGTAGACCGGGTATTTAATTTGACTCCAGCCACGGGTGGCACTAACGCCGAGAATCTGGAACACGCCCTGTTACGCGGCCCGCGTACTCTCCGCGCCCGCAACCGGGCGGTAACTGCCGAAGATTTTGAGGTTTTGACCCGCGAGGCAACCAGTGGGGTAGCGCGGGTACGTTGCCTGACTCCCGGCGCAATTGACCGCACCGCCACCGCCAGCGAGGATGAGGATTTGGTCGAGCCGGGAACCGTGGTGCTGGTGGTTGTGCCAGAAGTTGACCCGAATGTACGCGAGCTGCGCCCGGAAAATCTGGATATTGCGCCCGGTATGGCCTTGTCTATTACAAATTATCTGGACGAACGCCGCCTTTTAAGCACTCACGTCGAACTTACTACCCCGAAATATCAGTGGGTCACAATTCAGGTACGTATCAAAACCCTGAACCCTTACGTCAATGAGCGGGTGAAGAACGAGGCCGAACGCCGTTTGTACCAATTCTTGCGACCCTTGCAGGGTGGCCCAGACCCAACCTTGCGTTACGACAAAAATAATCCCGGCGATGGCTGGCCCTTTGGCCGGGTGCTATATGCTTCCGAAATTTACCCAATTTTGCAGACTATCGAAGGGGTCGAATACGTGCCGCAACTGGAGCTTTTCCCGGTACTGGATTTGGCACGAGGGCAAGCCGGGCCAGCTACCCAAATTATCAAGCCCGGCCCGCGTGGATTGCTATGCAGCTACCGGCACAAAATTATTATTGTTTAAAGTTTTCGCTTTTAGCCAACGACGCTTGCTAAAAGCGAAAACTAAAATAAAAGGGTTTTTCAGGGGACACCCCTGTGACCCCGACAGGGCGTTCCCTGTACCCCAAGAAGATTTATTATTGTTTGAGAGGCAGGATTAATGACGATTCTTATTGAAAGACCAACGCTTTCGCCCGAACGCAACGGAGCAACCCCGCCCCGCCGTAGCTGGCTGCTCGATTTCTTGCCCGCGATGTACGCCGGGGACGACTTAATGAAGCGTTTCCTGCTGATTTTCGAGGATACGCTGATGCCCTTGCAGCAAATGCTCGATAATACCCCTTATTATTTTAATCCGCTCACCACTTCGCCCGAAATGATTAGCTGGCTGGCAAGTTGGGTTAATTTGGTGCTGGACGAAAGCTGGTCACTCGAAAAACGCCGCCGTCTGATTTATTCGGCCAGTGATTTATATAGCCGACGTGGAACAAAACGCGGCCTAACCGAATATTTGAAGCTTTACACCGAAGTTGAGCCGGAAATCAGCGAATATGTAGACGGGATGACACTTGGCCCGGAAACTTATCTGGGGATTAATACCCGCATTGCCGGACGCGAACGTCATAGCTTTACCGTTACGCTGCGTCTGCCGCAAATGAGCGATGAAGAACGAGCCTACAAGGAAGCCAGTATTCGCCGTATTATCGAAAGTGAAAAACCGGCCCATACTGCCTACCGTTTGATTTTGCTGGCGAATGAGCCGCCCTCGTCCAACGATTCGCCGCCGCCCGACCCCAAACAAAATTTACCCGGCCTTGACCCCGATGACAATACGGTCACGAAGGTAGTCCGTAACGGCAAAGTGAGCGGCAGCAAATCCACTTCTGAGGATAAACCGACTCGTCGGGTGGAAGCTTCCTTGTCAGACTCGCAGCCAGCCGCACAAGAAAACGATTTGACCAAAACTGATTTATCCCCTGAAACTGATACAGGCGCAAGCGGCTAGATTTACAGGAGAAGAAGCAATGACGCAGGCACAACCGAACAATAAATACCGCTTCTTGCGGGTCAATCCTTTTCGCGGGCTGCTGGTGGACGAAAATACCTGGGCCGACGCGCACGACTACCACCGCAACCAGATGAAAGTACATTTGCTAAGTTTGCACGGCATCGGGATTGTGCAAGGTCTGGAAGTAGTCGCCAGCCAACCGCCCGATTCAAACGTTTTTATCCGGCCCGGTCTGGCAATTGACCCGGAAGGCCGGATGCTGTTGCTTTCGGAGCAGCGTATGGTTACAATTCCGCCACCTGCTGGCTCTAATACCGTTCTTATCTTGCTGGAATTTAGCGAACGCGCCACCCAGATGCAAAACGTCACCGAGGGAGGCAAGCCCCAGGCCGCCCGAATTTTGGAAGAATGTCAGGTACGGGTTAGTCCTGAACCGCTTCCCGGTACAATTGAATTGGCCCGTGTTAATCTGGATGCCAACAATCGTCAAATTCGCAACCCCGCCAGTACCCAGCAAGCCGGGCCAAACGAACTGGATTTTAGCGGGCGCAAACTGGTTAGTAATCGGCAGGGCGCGGAACAAGCCGGGTCTGGCAAAAGCGGGCGCAGCACTATTTCGGTGGGGGTTGTTCGTTATGGCCCGCCTAACAGCCTGGAATGGAAACGCCATTCCGAAGGGGTGCGCCGACTTTTGCGCGATACCGGGACGAATACTATACTGGATGGCAACGTCCTGGAAGGAATTAACTTGCAGGACGAGCAAACCGTGCGCGGCTGCAAAGTGCTTTATATGACCGGGCAAAGTGCCTTTAAACTGAGCGTCGAGGAAGAACAAGCTATCCAGCGTTTTCTGGGACGAGGCGGGGTTTTGTGGTGTGAGCCTTGCCGCAACGGGCTACCCAGTGGCACAGCCGATGGATTTAGCCATTCTTTTCTGGATTTAGCCACTAAACTTGGTCGCAAGCCCACCCAGCCCAAAATCGGCCATCCGCTTTTTACATCGCGCTACTTGTTTGCGGCGGCTCCGCTTGCAATTGAGCCTAAAGGGGTGGTACTGGAATCTAACGGGTTGATGATTTCTACGGGAGATTACGGTTGTTTGTGGGAAGGGCGCGGGCAAGAGCAAGCTCCTCCGCCCGCCCGTGAGGTTTTGCGGTCGGCGCAGGAGTTTGGCACAAACGCCCTTTTTATGGCAATGGGCTTGAATTAGCCCGGCTTTAGTTCTAACGAAAGACTTTTAGCGTGGAAACACCTCTGGATTACCTGAACTTTGATTTGGCCTTCGAGTCGCTTGGGGCGGATAGTTACCGGGCCGAAGTGCTGAATTCGCCGTCAGGGTCGGCGGCCACAGCTTTCCGGCGCGTCTTTTCAAATGAAGATTTAGACCGTCTGGTTTTTAGCTTGAGCCGGGGCGAGGCGGACGCAAATTTGCTGGTCAAGGATTTTGGCTGGCGGCTTTTTAATGCCGCTTTTGGTGGTGGAGTACAAGATAGACTGAACCATGCTTTGGCCGAAGCCGGACGGCAAGGGCTAGGTTTGTGCTTGCGCCTGCGTTTTGCCAAAGCTCCCGAATTGGCCGAATTGCCCTGGGAGTTTCTGTTTTACCCGCCTTTTAATTCTTTTCTGGCCTTGCTGGACAAAGTAACGATTGTGCGCTATCTGGAACAAAACTTCCCACTCCCGCCCGCTTTGGTCGAATTACCCCTCAAAGTGCTGACCGTCATTTCTGACCCTTCCGATATGGCTCGTTTTGATGCTGCCGTCGAATGGCAGAGCCTCAAAGCTAATCTGCAAGAATTGGAACAAGCCGGGTTAATCGAGCTTGAATTATTGGAAAAAGCGGGCCAGTCGGATTTACAAATGAAGCTTTTGTGGAGCAGGTATCATATCTTGCACTATATTGGGCCGGGTTTTTTCGACCATGACCGCAACGAAGGCGTTTTGGCCCTGACCGACGAAAACGGGCAAAGCCAGCTTTTGGATAGCTCGTTTCTGGCGACAATGCTGCACGACCACGATTCCCTACGGCTGGCGATTTTTCAGGCTGTACCGGGTGCGGTTAGCACTTTGGATGATGGTTTTGAAAGCACTGCCCAAAATTTGCTGGTGCAGGGTCTTCCGGCAGTTTTGGCTTTAACCTACGCGACCAGCCCGGAAGCGACCCGCGCCCTTGTTGCTTTAATTTATGGCACGCTAACTAACGGCCAATTGCTTGCTCCGGCCCTAAACAAAGCGCGGGAACAGCTTTACGCCAAAGGCCACGATTTTGAGTGGGGTAGCGTCCAGCTTTATACCAGTGCCACCGATAACCGCTTGTTTGAATTCTCCGGGCAAAACAATATTCAGAAAGCCGGGCAGTTATTTCGGGAAGCTCAAGGGGCAATCGCCGGGCAAAATTGGGCTATCGCCCTGGATTTGTTGCAGGAAGCCCGCCAACTGGATGCCACTAATTCCCAAATCGAGCCACAAATCAGCGAAGTTCGTCGCCAGCTTGAATATGCCGATACCTACCGACGCGGGCGTGAATTATACGAAGCCCGGCAATGGCAAGAGGCATTGCCTGTTCTAAAAGAGCTACAGGCTCAGGTCGGCTCGTATCGGGATATTAGTTTGCTGATTAACCGCAGTACCGCCGGTTTTCGGCAGCAGCAAATTGCTCAACTGGAACAAATAAGCCAAACTGTTTTCGAGCAGCAAAATTGGGATGAAGCGATTAGCCGCACCGAAAAGCTTTTGGAACTTGACCCTAATCGTGCCACCGGGCCAGCCGGAGAACGTTTGGCTCAGGCTCGCCAAAACAAGCAGTTACTCGAACTCTATACTAAGGCCCAGCAAGCGTATCAGGCCGAAAATTGGTGTGAAGCTTTTGCTCTATTCGAGCAATTACAATCGCAAGCTCCCGATTACCGGGATGTCGGCGAATTGCTGGTTAGCAGCGACCAAAAGTGCCGTCTCAGCAAAATTGCCCCAATTGAAGTCGCCGCCGATGCCGCGATTGCCCATCAGGATTGGGCGACTGCTGCGGCTCACCTGGAAGAATTGCTGCAACTTGACCCGTTTTATTACGCCGCCCGCGAAAAGCAAGCCAGAGTACAGGAACAAATGGCTTTAGCTGCTCTACCAGCCGTGCCGCCCCTGTCGCCAGTTGCACCTTATGCCGAAACCCAGAATCAAACAGAAACCGAAAACCAAACTCAGAATCAAAATTTGCCACTAGCTACCGAAAGCTATGAGGCAGTTGCCCTTGCTCCGCCCCGCTTAAATTTTCTCAATTTTGATTTAAGTTTCGAGCCGTTCGGGTCGAGCTACCGCGCTAATTTGCTAAATTCTCCGGCGGGACGAGCCAGCGTTACTTTCCAAATACCTCTGTCATCATCAGAATTGGACGAATTAGCCCGGAGTTTGCACCAAAGCGAAGCGAACGCTCGACAGCTTTGTCGGGATTTTGGCTGGAAACTTTTTAACGCCGTTTTTGTGGGCGAATTAAATACTGCCCTATCAAATAGTTTGGCCGATGCCCGTCAGCAAAAACGCTGGTTGCGCTTGCGGCTGAATTTTGCCCAAACCCCGGATTTGGCCGATTTGCCCTGGGAGTATTTGTATTATCCAACTTTTAATTCTTATCTGGCTTTGTTGACCGAAGCAATTTTGCTACGCCAGAGCCAGGAGGAAAACTTTGCGCCGCCCGCCCTTAAGCCGCCCTTGCGCGGTCTGGCAATAATTTCGCCCCAGGCCGAAAGCGATTGGCAAAATTTGAACGCAAAATTGCAAAATTTGCAACTTGGCAATTTCTTGCAGCTTGATTACTTGCCAGCCGCTAATCTTGGTCAGCTAAAGCAACAGCTTGAAGCAAAACAGTATCACCTTTTACATTTTATTGGCCCGGCTACTTTTGACGAAACCAGCGGAGAAGCCTGTCTACTTTTGCTGGACAGGGCCGGAGAAAGTCAGGCGGTAAATAGTAGCCAACTCCTCGCGCTTTTTAATAGGCAACCCGCTTTACGGCTGGTTTTGCTACAGGCCAGCCGGGAAATGCCGCTTACCCGTACTGACCCGCTTGGCGAAATTGCCCAAAGTCTGACCGGGCAGGGTTTCGCCGCCGCCCTAAATTTGCCTTATCCCGGCAACCCGGCGGTTACTAACACTTTCCTGCTTTCGCTTTACGAAAATTTGCTACAGACTACCCCACTGGATGAAGCTTTGAGTCTGTCGCAAACCGCTCTTTTTCATCAGGGCTATGATATAGAATGGGGAACTTTCCGGCTGTATCTGGGCATCCCGGATGGACGGGTGTTTGATATTGAGCCGCCGAGCAAGGCCCAGCAAGCTGCCGCCCTCTTGCAGCAGGCGCGGGCAGGTATGGCAGGCCAAGATTGGGGTCAGGCGGTTAGTTGGCTGGAACAGGCCCTTACACTTGAGCCTGACAATCAGGAAGTTTCGGGCTTGCTCGCCGAAGCAAAGCAACAGGCGGAACTGGCGAATTTTTATAGCAAAGGGCAAAAATTTTATCAGAGCGGAGATTGGTGCGCTGCACTGGAACAATTCCGGCAGTTAGAAAAGCGGGTCGGCAATTACAAAGATTTGGCTCAATTACTGCCGGTTGCCGCCGAAAATTGCCAGCGTGCTAGTGTTCAGCAGCTTTTGCAGCAAGCCGAAATTGCCACCCAGCAAAACGATTGGGCTAACGCTGTCGCCAGTTACGAACGGTTGTTGGAACTTGCACCACATATTGGAGTACAGCCCCGCTTGGAAGAAGCCCGCCGTCAGCAACGAATGTACGGGCTGTATCAGGAAGGCTTGAATTACCGTCAAAACGCTCGTTGGCCGGAGGCTTTGGTGACTTTCCGGCTGGCTCTGCAAGGCAACCCGCCCAACCGCGCCCAATTGGAACAGCTTGTCGCCGAGGCGGAAGGGCAACTGGCTGAAGGTGATAAACAAGCCAGAGCCAACACTTTGCAAGCCGAAATTGCATCGGCTATCGAGCGGGAAGATTGGGAAGGGGCGAGTTCCCGGCTTGAGCAAATGCGCCAACTTGGGCCAGAACAAGCTCAGGAAGGCCAACCCTTACTGGCTCAGTTGCAGGAAAAGCAGGAAATCGCCCGGCTATATCAGGAAGGCGTGAACGCTTATGAAGCCGGACGTGGCGCAGCAGCTTTAACCCCGCTCTATCAGGTGCGGGCCAAAGCCGGGCAATATAAAAATACCGAAGAATTAATTACTGAAGTTGAGCAAAGGTCGCGACGGCTGTCTCCGGCAAGAATTACTACTGCGTCACAATTAGGGTCGGGCCAGCCTGTCGGAGCAGCAAACAACTCAGCAATTTTTGTTCCGGCTTCCACTTCCGTTCCGAACGGCTCTACTTCGCCAATTCCTGATTTTCGGTCAAATTCGTTTATTACCCCGCCCGCGCCCAGTCCCGATGCCCCGACGGTTTTACTGTCCCATTCCAGTCTTATGCCGCCTCCGCCGCCAGTTATTTCGCCCGCCAATGATTATCCGCCGCAAACTCAAACGCCGGATTATGATTATTCTTCGCCACCCGTCTATAATTATCCCGCACCTTCGGCGGTAAGCTATAACGATACGGCTGCCGCGCCCTATTACAACAATGGACAGGCCACTACGGGCAATTATTACGCTAATAGCAACCCGGCCAATGTTGGGCCGTCGCCCTCCTATGCCCAATCCCCTTCACCCCGTCGCCGTTCTGCCGCTCAAGCTGGGCCACTGGCAAAATTCTGGCGGGTCTGCTGGCTAATTCTTTTTGGCTGGTGGCTTGGTTTATTTCATGCGGCAATTGGGTATTTGGTTTGCCTGACCGTTTTGTTTATGCGCGAGGGAATTTCTTTCCTCAACCGCTTGCCGATTACCCTTACGCTTTTCTCGCCTTCGGCTTTGCGGACGTTACTGGCGGATTTTGCCCGACCTTTGGCTACGCTGGAAATCCCGCAGCGTAACTTTCTTTTGCGGCTGGCTTATTTTGGGTTTATCGGCTGGTGGCTGGGGCTAATCTGGACACTGCTTGGCTATTTTATGTCTTTCCGCAGCAAAAATATATTAACTGCCCTTGAAATTTTCGATAGTTTACCACAGGTAATGACTTTGTACCGGGCTTATGACGAAGCCAGCTTTGCCGCCAAATTCCCGCCTACCGAAAAAGATAAACGTTCTTCCAGCCGCTTGACTATTTTGCTAATTATCTGGGCTTTAGTTCCGCTTACTTTGCTGCTAGTTTGGCTGGCTAGAGTTATTTTAAACTTGAATTAAAAAACGCCCCCGTTAGGAGGCGTTCCTGGCCGAAGCTTGCAACAGCTTTTCCAGATAACTTTTGAGTTTGGCCCGTTCCGGCACAACTCCCTGTGTAAAGATTTTACGGTTAATCACCAGCACCGGGGCGTGCCAGCCACCTTGAGTTAAAGCTTCTCCCAAGAATTCCCACCAGGGTTTGACCGTCAGCTTTACCCGCTTATCTCCCTCAAGGCCCATTTCCCGCAGCACCACTTTCACCTGCCGCACCGTCAATTCGCACTCCTCGCACAATTTGTCCGGCACATTAAAAAAGAACTGCTTGCCCGTTATTCGATAAATTGTTATTTCTATCATCTTTTTTCAGTTATTAGTTGTTAATTGTTAGAGAAAATTCTGACAATTAACAACTAACCTTGATTGTTAGCTGCTAATTATTGATTGTCCGAAGTTTTTCTAACAACCAACAACTAGCAACTAACAACTATTTTTAATTCGCCGGTTTCGGGTTAGTATCCAGCCGGGCGACGGGTTCGAGTTCGGGCTTGTCCGAAGAGGCTATTGCCGGAGCAACTGCTTGTGTTTCGGTATGCCCCTCTGTACCGTCGCCGCCTTTTTTGCCACGCCGGGTTAGCCGAGCCTTAGCTCCTTCAAGCAAGCTATAGACTACCGGCACGACCAGCAAGGTTAGCACAGTGGAGGAGAAAAGACCACCAATTACTACCGTACCAAGTTCGGCAGCAATAATCGAGCCTTCGCTCAAACCCAGAGCTAAGGGGAACAAGGCCAGAATAGTAGCCACCGCCGTCATCAGGATAGGGCGCACCCGATTACGACCACCAGCAATCAGGGCATCGTGGACGTTCATACCGCCTTCGCGCAAATGGTTTACCTTGTCAATCAGCACGATGGCGTTAGTGACCACAATACCGATTAGCATTAACAAACCAATCATGGCGGGCAGACCGAGCGCACGTCCCGTGATAAACAAAGCGGCAAACGCGCCAATGGTTGCCAAAGGCAAACTGAACAAAATCACGAACGGTTCGAGCAAGCTACCAAAAGCTACCACCATTACGATGTAAACCAGCGCAATTGCTACGCCCATCGCCACAAACAAACCAGTGAAAGCGTCACTCTGCTGCTGGCTTACCCCCGTAATTTCGGTAGTTACACCCGTCGGCAATTGTAACTCCTTCAAGCGGCTGCTAACTACGCGCGTTACCCCGCCGGTATTGTCCGTCGTCAGGTTCGCCGTAATCGTCGCGGCAGGCAACTGGTTAATTCGGGTGGCCTGGGTCGGCGCATCTACTCTGGTAATGGTTGCGGCCTGACCAAGTGTAAGCGACCCAAAGAGCGGTGTCGCTTTCAAGTTTTCAATCCACTCGTCCAGCGTCTTACCGTTCAGGGGGGGCGGGTAAATTACCACATCCTGTGCGATATTATCCTGAAAGCGTACCGTCGTAACCGTAGTTGGCTGCAAGGTACTGCGTAGCAGGAAGCCCAGCGTTTGGGTGTTCAAGCGTCCGGCGGTAGTGGCCGGGTTGGGAGTTACCACTACTTGCGGGGTAACAGCCGAAACGTCGCTGGTCAGGTTAGCGAACTCTGGAATATCCTTGAGCTTTTCCAGCACCATATCGCTACCCTTACGCACGCTATCCCCATCCTGCCCGCGTACTACCAGCGAAAAGCTTGAGCTACTAAACCCGCCAACCGGGGCAACCGAGAGATTACCACCCTGCGGCTTGAGCGGTGCGAGTTTAGCCCGCAAATCTTTAGCGGTAGCATCTACGTTGGCATCTTCTTTCAAACGTAGCAGCATACTGGCATCACCGCCCGCCGACCCGAAAGCGCGTTGCGCCCGGTTAAAGCTGCTCGTTCCGGCAATAGTATTTTGGGTAATCTGGATACGGCTATCCCCAACCAGCACCTTTTCGAGTTCCTGCGATTTGGTAATAATCGCGTTTTGGTCAGAGCCGGGAGGCATGGTCAAGCTGACCTGCAAAAGTTTGTCGCCGGAACTGGCTAAAAAGGCGAAGGGCAACTGAGTTACCAGCGAGTTTCCAGCGATAAACAATACCAGTGCAATCAAAAGAATTTTCCAGCGATTGCCCAGCGACCATTTCAGGGCCGGAGTATAAGTTTTCTGAATCCAGGTATCCTTGCTATCATCGTGCGCTCCAACCGATTTTTTGTTAATAAAGTAGCTGGCGAACACCGGGATAATGGTCAGGGCTACCAGCAGTGAGGCCAATAGCGCGAAAGTTACCGTCAGGGCAAAGGGCAAGAAGAATTGGCCCGTTACACCACCTACAAAACCGAGTGGCAAGAACACCGCAACAGTGGTAATGGTCGAAGAAGTAATGGCGTTGGTAACTTCTTTCGTACCGTTTTTGATTGCTACTGGTACAGGGTCGCCTTCCTGCACATGCCGGAAGATGTTTTCCAGCACTACAATCGCATCATCCACCACGCGCCCAACCGCGATAGCCAGCGCACCCAAAGTCATAATGTTCAGGGTAATGCCCTGCCACCACAGCAAGAGTAAAGCTACCACTACCGAAGTCGGGATAGAAATTGCCGTTACTAGAGTGCTGCGAATATTCCGCAAGAACAGGAAGATTACCAGTACCGCGAAGAACGCGCCAAGCAAACCTTCTTTAACCAAACCATCAATAGATTTCTTAATCTGGTTGGCCTGCTCGTAAATCGTGCCAAGCTTTACGTCGCCGCCGAAGCGTCCGTTAAGCTCATCGGACTTTTTCTGTACCGCGTCTACCACGTTTACGGTATTGCCGTTCTGGGTCTTGAAAACCTGGATTAACAAACCGGGGTTGCCGTTTGTCCGGCTGATACTGCTGCTGGGCGCGTCGGCCAATTTTACATCGGCAATATCGCTCAACTTGGTGACAGTCGGAGCTGCCGCCGGAGCTTGCTGTCCAGCCGCCGGAGCAGTCGCGCCACCGGGTGCGCCCGCGCCTGTCGCGGAAGGGGCAATAATCAAATTTTTGAGGTCATCGACGCTGCCAAAGGTATAGGCAGTTCGTACTGGGACGCTTTTGTCCTCGACGCTAACCGTACCGGCGGGAAAGCTGATATTAAAGCCGCGTAGGGCGGTAGAAATATCATTTTGAGTCAGGCCACGTTGCCGCAATTGGTCGGGCTTCACATCAATGCGGACTTCGCGCAAGGTGTCGCCGACGATTTGCACGTTTGAGACACCATCCAGCCCGGTTAAAGCGGGCTTAATCGTATCGCGGGCGATTGTGCCTAATTCCTGGGTGGTTTGGCCTTTTTTGCCTTCCACGCCCAGATAAACTACCGCTTGCCCCGAAAAGTTTACGGTGCTAACGCTGGGTTGTACGGCTCGTCCGTCTAGCCCGGTAGGTAATTGTAGATTGCGGAGCTGGTTATTCAGGGTGGATTGGGTTTCCTTTAAATCTGTACCGAACTCAAACTCGGCAATTACAAAAGAAAAACTTTCGCTCGAAGTGGAGCGCAACGATTTCAAGCGGGGTAAGGCCCCGACTGTCTGTTCAACCGGCTTGGTCACTTGCTCTACAATATCGTTACTGGCCGCGCCGGGGTAGACCGTGACCACTGTGAGATAGGGAAAATCTATGTTAGGAAGAAGTTCACTCTTTAGCTGGGTGAGTGAAAAAGCCCCAAACAAGATAATTAACAGTGAAATTAGCACTGTTGCCGCCTTGCGTTTGAGTACCCAGTTAGTTAATGCGGTCAAT
>JBBQGP010000051.1:0-30622 GCA_038323095.1 Chloroflexia bacterium
TCTTATTCCGAGATGCTGGAATGGGCCTTGCCCGCCAAAACTGGGGCTGATTTCGCTCGGCTAAAGAAAGCGTTGCAAGCCAAAGCCGGGCAGGACGAAGCAGCAGCTTTAGCCTTGAACTTTATTCGAGGCGGTTTTTGGCGTAATTTTTTGGTAAAGTATCCCGAAATTAACACGCAACACAAAAAGATGTATTATGTTTCTCAAAAAGTAGCGGCCATAAAAAATCAGGCTCAATACGAGCAAGCCCGCGATTTAGTGTGGCAGGGGCAATGCAACGAAACTTATTGGCATGGTGTTTTTGGTGGAATTTATTTGCCACATTTGCGAACCGCCACTTATGCTGCCCTTATCGAAGCCGAAAAATTGGCGGATGCAAGCAAGCAAGCTGGCAAGTGGCTGGAAGCCGAGCAATTTGATTTTGATTACGATGGCAAGCCCGAAGTGTTGATTAACGGGGATGTCCAAAATTTGTACTTTGACCCGGCGGACGGTGGTTCGCTGTTTGAATGGGATTTTCGGCCACGCAATTTTAATTTGCTAAATGTTTTGACCCGCCGCCCCGAAGCTTATCACCAAAATTTGCTCGAAACCGCTCAAAAACAGGTCGAGCAAGCTGAGAATCAGCCGGAAGGTCGGGAGATTTTGTTGGCGGCCTTGAGCAATCGTAAAGAAGCGGGCCTGGAAAGTCTGTTGCATTATGACCGTTATCGTCGCGCTTCGTTTTTAGACCATTTTCTAACCCCTGAAGTCACACTGGACCATTTTTACCGTAGCGAATACTCGGAAATAAGCGATTTTGTAAGGCAACCCTACGAATTTGAGGTGAAGAAGGGCAAGAAGGGCAACAAGCTCAAGCTAAAGTTGTGGCGGGAGGGTCAGCTAAAAATCGGCGAAGAACAAAAGCTGATACAAGTCAGCAAGCGTTTCAAGTTTGAAGCTGGTTCAAACCAGTTCGAGGTTAAGTACACTCTAACTAATATTGGCTCGGAAATTCTGAATACGATTTTCGGTTTTGAAACCAATTATGGCCTCAATAGCGGCCATGCTGACGATAGTTTTTACACAATTAACGGCACGCGGCCCGAAAACAGCTATCTGGACAGTAGGGGCGAAAGCGAAGGAGTACAAAACCTTTCGCTGGAAAACAATTGGTTTAAGCTAGGGGTAAGTTTGGAATTTGAACACCCGGCAAAACTATGGCGATTCCCGATTGAGACGGTGCAAAATAGTGAGGGCGGGCTGGAACGGGTTTACCAGGCCAGTTGCTTGCTGTCCCATTGGACTATTACTCTTAATCCAGGAGAAAGCTGGATTAGCCGGATTAAGTTTAGCCTGAACCAACTAGATTAGTACCAATGTACATTATATATGACTTGCTGCATTAGATTATAATATGATAAAGTTAGTTCATCTTCTTGAAAACCTGAAACTGTAACAAAGTCATAGTAGAATTCTAGCAAAAATTTATTAGGAAGGTGGTTCAACAAATGTCAGAGGTATATACAGCTTTGAGCCTGGAAGAGCGGAGAAGGGCTGCCGCTAATTTTCTGGAATTTTTGCGGCAACGCGATGGTACGCCCGAACCATTGGCCCGCAAATTGAGCAAACGCGAGGAGTATTTTCAAGGCATCGAACGCCATCAAGTACGCTCCCGGCGTGGTTTGGATACCGCTAAATTCAAGCGTAACCATCTAACGCGGGAAATTGAGCCGAACCTTGATGCCGCTATGTTGTGGCTGCTTTGCACCGCCAAGCTGAACCGTGGCGAACGCTACGGCGTGGATATGGTGATGGCGTACAAAGTGCGTAAGGGTAACTTTGACCCCAACTTGCCGGAAACCTTCCTCCAAATCGAGGAATTTTATCATACTCGAATGTTACTTGATGTTTTGAAAGTATTCGGGCTGGAAATCGAAGTTCTACCACCTAATTCTCGTATAACTCGTTTGGTAATACAAGCTATGGTTTATTTACCACAGAGGTTTAGCACTCCATTTAGTTTAGCGGGCGAAATCCTGGGGGTAGCGTTTTTTTATTTGATGCGTGAGAAAGCCAAAGAAATTTTTGCGGATGAACCAGAAGTGCTAGAACGGATACTTTCCCTTTTTAACGAAATTATGGTAGACGAAATCGGCCATGTTTTCTTTGCCCGCGCCCGCGCCGGGAAAATTGGTTTGTGGTTCGCCAAAAGGATGCAAAATGCAGTCCTGAATTCAGTTGTGACAGATTTGCCGGAATTGGTTCTGCTTTTTGGTAAAGAAAAACTGGTTGCCAGTGTCGCCAACGTAGCACAAATTCTGAACGGTAACGAAGAATGGCCGGTTCAGCCTTTCCGCTACCAGTCCACCGCTCCCGCTTTGGTTTCCAGCTTGTAATGATTTAGGTGTAGGCGTGATTTTTAATCTGATAAAACCGGGACTAAAAATCACGCCTATTTTTATTAATTCAAGCGAAAAAGCTCAGGATGATATAGCTTTAACGGCCTTCGCTTTTAATGTCGCGGCGGGTAAGATGCTTGCTGTAGTTTTCGACGTAGGTTTGGAGGCGATTTTCCAGATTGCCAAATTCGCGGGAGCTAATTGCTTTGCGGGCGGTATCCGGCCCGTCGCTTTCACCCAGAGCAATGATTTGTGGGCCTTGTCCGGCAACTTTTAGCCAGACATCCGATACATAAATCCCTACCTTCGACATCGCCGGTAGACATTCGTTAAAGTAAAAGTCCATATATTCCCGGTCTTTTTCCGGCTTAATGTCCCAGTAAAAAAAGATGGTACTCATTTGCCCTGGTTTTCCTTTCTCAATTCTCCAGTGAATTCTACCAGATATTAAACAATTCCGGCAATAACAATGGAGTGCCAGCCTGAATAGGCTTGGCCCTCACTTCCGCCTTCACTCAGTGACCCCTATTCAAATGATAAAATGCTCTCGAAATGCCGCAGTTATGCATTTGGGATTAGTTCTATTATAATCTTTTGTAGAAAGAACGCAAGTCAATTCTATTTCATTTTTATGAATTTTTAATATCAGCTCAGGATAAGCCAAAAGGACATAAAACAGGGTGAGTGAGGTCAAAAAAAGTGGTAAACGCCACGAAGAGAGTTGGTGCGTGCTGCTGGTAACGGAAAGTTTTATTTATATAGTGGGAGCTTACCGGGAGCGGGCGGTAGCTATCCTTAAACTGATTGTGCCAGCGGGGGCGCGGCGTTTCTATCGGCAAGCCGGGCCGGAATTTTTCGCTCCTTTCGAGCTTGCTCCAGCCCAAATTGAATGGCTAACCGAAGCCCGCTTGTTCAAGGGAGCCTGGCAAGTTCTCGAAGATTACCGTCGGACCTTGCTAGAAGCAATGACAGTCGAATATAAGGAGGTCTGGTTAGTGGAAAACGGCCAAAGTCGTCGCCTTGAACTGGATTTGCTGACCGTTCCGCCTTCGCTGGCCGATAAATACGGGCTTGGCCCAACTATTAGCCTAAATTTGGGTTGGGCGCGGTCTTTCGCTCTTTACTGTCACCGCCATCGTACTTTTGAAATTCAGCCCTGCAAAGAAGTCGGTATTTTGAGCGAAGCCCCGATTCCCGAAACCAGCCAGCGCAAAAAAGGCGATATTCTTTTACGCGCTCCCCGCAATACCCTGATTCGCGCCCGCCGCCAGCAAAACAGCTATTATCTGGCGCAGGAAGGCGAAGTGCTAAAACTTGGCCGGGACGAGGCAGGCGAAGCCGCCACCGAACCCGTTATTCAAGGTCAGCGTCTTGCCCTCACCCTTCGCGCCGCCCGCACAATGACAGGTTAGTTGTTAGTTGTTAGTTATTAGTTATTAGTTGTTAGAAGGAACAGAACAGGGTTGTCGGTGGGAACAGGGTTGCGGGTCGTTTTCGACCTCATACTTCATACTTCCGACTTGTTAAATGGGTGGTAATCTCCCGGACATTTTATGTCCGGGCTGATAGCATGAAAACCGCCCTGAAGGGTTGGGAGAGAGTTTGGCTAAATCTGGCCTAACCTGTAACGGCTTCAGCCAGGTTTTCATGGCATCAGCCCCGCCTTTTAAGGCAGGAAGCTTACCAACAAGTCGGAAGTATGAAGTCGGAAGCAACTAGCAACCGACAACCCTGTTCTGTCCCCGCCGACAACCTACAACTGACAACCCTACTTATTCCTTTCGCGATTGGCAAAGACGGTATAATCTATGTCGGGGAAGGGGTTATCAAGGTCGTAGTAGCGGCGGGCGGATGCAAGCGCATCTTCGCCGAACTCACCGTTTGGCCCGGCAGCTTCCAGCGCATTACTGATTTCGTTAAAGCGGTCTAAATGCTGGTTGAACCGCTCTTCCGCATAATCGCGGGCTTGCCCGGTAGTCACCAGAAAAGGCCAATCGCTAGATTCGAGCAAAAGCAGTTCACGGGCGGCCTGTTGCAGCATAAAACGATTGTTGCCGCTTGCTTTGGGGCCAAATTGCTCCACCAGCTTTTCCATGCGGCGTTCGGCGGCATAAATCGGCGGCCACATCCATTCCGTATCGGGGTTCATCCAGACAAAATGCGTCCCCTGCTGCCCCCAGCTACTTTCGGGTATAGCCAGCACCGTATCGGGTGGGTGTTGCTCCGTCCAATCGCTGGCCGTAGTTAAATCTACCGTCTCGCTCTGGCTAAGACCGCGCAAAACGTGCTTAATCCAATCTGGCCCTTCAAACCACCAGTGACCGAAAAGCTCAGTATCATAGTTACAGGCCATAATTCCCGGTTTGCCCGCATTATCACTAAAGCCGCCAAGTTCGGATTCGACCAGCCCGACAAAATGTTGAGCGTGCGAATAAGTTTTACCTTCGGCCCATTCGGGGTGATAATAATCCTTGTAGCCCAAATCTACATCTGGCCCGCTAATTCGCCAGTATTGCAAACCGCTCCCGCTATCCTTGCGATGGAACTCGCGGTAATCGGCATCGCCGGGATAGCCATATTTAGCCGACCAGACCTGCATACCCGTGCGGTTATTACGCCCGATAACGGCTACTTGCGGCTGATTGACCCAGTAGGGCTGGAAAGTAGTGTTGTTGGTTTGCGGCAAGCTTTCAGAAGCCGGAATAACATAGTGACGCTGGACGTAGCTATACGGCCCAATCAGGGTTTCCGTCCCGGCTTTACCCACCGGCACGCCCCCTTCGATAGTATGAGTTTCGCTAAAGAACAATCTAATATTCTGTTCGGCCAAAAATTCCTCGATGCCTGGCTTGTAATACTGCTGGCCGTCTTCGCCCGTAGCGTAATAGGCCGGACGATAAGCACATTCGGGCAACCAGATAGCACGGGGCTTGCGGCCAAAATGCTTTTCGTAGCTGGCAATCGCTACCGCCAGTTGAGCATAAATCGTCGAATCTCGGCTTACCAAAGGCAAATAGCCGTGCGTTGCGCCACAGGTGATGATTTCGAGATAGCCCTCGTCTTGCAAAGTTTTGAACGAGCCGACAATATCACGCTGGTAACGATTGACAAAACTATCCAGCACCTTGCCGTACCAATCACGGTAATATTGAGCCAACCCGTAACGCTGGTCAGCCTCGGCGGGCGGCTCATTTTCTTCGGGGGTTGCGTCCGCCGCTTCCACCAAATCTACTTCGGCCTCATGAATAGCAATAACTTGCGATGGTACGTTGAGCGGAGCTAAATCAGCATCAATTTGCCGCCCGGCCCGTTTGGAAGCCAGTTCCAGCGCGGCAGCTTCTTTAATATCGCCTGATTTTTCCAGAGCTTCACGCCCCGTTAAAAGTGGTTCTTCAAGATTTTTGGGGGTAGCAGGTTCTTCTTCGTCCGTCTCGGCTTTGGCAGTTTGAAGGGCGGCAGCGGCAGTACGAGCTTTTTCTTCGGCATCATTAGCTGCTTTTTTAGCGATTTCGCGTGCTTCGGTTCGGGCTAGGGTCATACCTTCCGAAGAAAAGCGCAGAATATCCTTTTCCGCCGCCGCAATTTTTTCGTGCAAATATTCTTCAAAATTGTTCAAAACCAGCTCATCGGCCAATTGTTCGGTCAAAATAGGCGTAATACCGATAGTCAAACGCCATTTCACGCCTTCGGCCCGCAAATCATAAAAAGCATTGAGCAAAGGAATATAAGTTTCGGCTGCCGCCTCGTGTATCCATTCTTCACCGTGCGGCCAACGTCCGGCCTGACGGCAATAGGGCAAGTGGCTATGCAGTACAAAGGTAAATCCGCCTTTTTTCATGAATCTCCTTATCCTTATCTTCTGATTGTGTTCCCCGTCAACCTTTGGTTTCTTTTCTAATCGAATAATAGCAGCGTGGCCCAAACTTGGCAACCTTTGCCAGTTCAAACAGCAAAAATCAGGCTGTCTTTGCCAATGTGATATAAATCATACTCCCAATGTGATTTTCACCATAAGAAAAAAAAGCCAGAGAGAATATAATAAATCTGTAAGCAATAAAGACACGGCCAACACCGCGACAGCAAAACTTACAAAAATTTATCTTATTATTTCTTCGGAATTATCCTCTTCAATTCTTCTCTCTAAATCCTCCTAGAATTTTTTCAAAAGGTGCGCCAGGGTGAGCAGCTGGCCCCTTTTTTATTTTATAATTGTTTTAATTGCTGACCACTGGCTACATCCCATAGCCGAACGGTTTTATCGTTACCGCCACTGAGCAAAATTTTGCTATCGGGGCTAAAAGCCAGCGAAGTAGCCCAATTGCTATGGCCGCGCAAAGTTTTTAAGAGCTTGCCACTTGGTACATCCCAGACCCGAATTAAATTATCGGGGCTGCTCACCGCAAAAAACTGATTATCAGGGCTAAGAGCCAGCGAAATTACTTGCAGGGTCAAAATTAGCTGGGGGTTGTTTTGGTTGGTAGCTAATCCGGCAACTTCCCATAATTTGACACTGTTATCACTGCTTCCGGCGGCCAGAATTTTAGCGTCCGGGCTGAGAATTATACCGTTAATAAATTCTTTGGTGCTAAAAGAAAACAATTCTTTGCCGGTAGCAATTTCCCAGAGGCTAACTTTCCTGACCGCATCCGAACTAATCAAAGTTTTGCCATTGCTGGTAAATCCAACAAAATTAGCCGGGCTGTTAGTATTAAATTGGCTCAAGATTTTGCCAGTGCGGGCTTCCCTCAAAAAAACCATTCCGTTATAATCGCCCGTTGCCAATTTCTGCCCATCCGGGCTATAGGTCAAAGCTTGTACGGCAAGTTGGTCTTTGATATTCAAAATTTCTTTGCGGCTGGCAACATCCCATAATTTCAAAGTGCCGTCCTGACTGCCCGCCGCTAAATTGGTGCTATCGGGGCTGAAAGCGACAGGAATAATCGGACGGTCAAAGCCGCGAAAGGTGGCAACTTCCTTGCCGCTCGACGCTTCCCAAATTCGCACCGTTTTGCTTCTACCACTCGCTACGTATTTTCCGTCCGGGCTAAATACAATTTTGATGGGGGCTGGTGGGCCAAGAAAATCCACGTCCAAATCCTGTAACCACTGCCAACCAACAACGCCCGCGATTAGCAATATTACAACTACTCCAAAAATTTTTGCGTTTCGATTAGCTGACTTCAGTTTCACCTCAAAGAACCTTTCTATTCTAGCTTAATTCTGTGAGGGAAAATTTACTTGCGCCGCCGCGATTTGGTTTTAGATAGTTCGGGTAAAGCCTCGCCAGACAAAAGCGACTCATCGCTATCGGCGGGCAAGGCAGCCGGGCCATTAGCGTTATTGCCGTTTGAGGACGTATTACTGGCTGGCATTTGGCGACCCGACCCGACGGGCGCCCATTCCAAACTGGAAGAAAGAGCCAGCATTGTTTCACCGCGCCCGATGCCGGGTATCGCCTGAATTTTGAAGGTTAGAATATATTGCAGATGTTCGGTGCTGCGGGCGCGAAGTTTTACCAGCATATCTATCCGCCCGGTAATAGTATGTACTTCTTCGACTTCACGAATGGCCTTGAGTGCGCTGATTATTTCTACCACGTTATAGCCCTGCACCGTCTGCAAGCCCACAAAGGCGGTCAAGGGATAACCCATCCGCTTGTAATCAAGCCGGGCGTGAAAGCCCTTGATAACCCCTTGCTCAAGCAACCGCGCCAGCCGTTCCGAAATGGTTGCCCGCGAAACACCCAGCTTGCGCGAAAGTTCCAGTACGCTCATCCGTCCGTCGCCTTCCAAAGCGCGGGCAATGTTCAAATCAATCGTGTCCAGCGTTGGCGGCTGGGTCGGGATAAACCGCGAATCTTCGGGGTCTTCCGCTTCGGTATCACTTGTACTTAGTTCTTCCTCAAGCATTTCTGGCGAGTTTTCTGTGTCCACTCTGACCACTCCTAACCTTTGCCCAGTATATATAACTAAAATTTGATTTGGTAATTTTGCCTATTATACACTTTCTTCAATTTCTCAACAATCAAGCTTGTTACCCAAATTAGCTCTTGGCATATTGTATGCTATTTCTTTTGTTTGCCGTCATAAAATAAAAGAAAACGCTTTATCACTTGACAAAGTGCCAGATTTAATCCATACTAAAACTGAAACGGGTAGTAACTACAGATAGGTAGTTACATTTTGATAAAACTGCTGAGTAGTTGTTAGTTGTTAGAGGGATTACAAGACGGAAACGAATTTGTTGATTACTAGCAAAATCTGGTAAAGCCACAATTTTACTAACAACCAACAACTAACAACTCCACCGAGAGGATTGCAATGGGGCGAAACTACTCTAAAGATACATTGGCGCAATTAAGTTACGGGAAAGGGCAAACCCTTAAGGGGGACATGGCTCTTATAATGCTCAAGGCTATGCTGGAAAGCGGCGTGGTTTATATGGGCGGCTATCCCGGCGCCCCGACTTCTTCGATTTATGATGCTATGTCCGACGCTTACGAAGACGTGCTAAAGCCAATGGGCGTGTACGTCGAAGGCTCAATCAACGAAGCGGCGGCGGCGGCCTTGCTACAGGCTTCGGTTAATAATGCGGTACGTGGCGCGATTAACTGGAAAGTAGTCGGTAACAACGTAGCGGCGGACGCACTAGCCCATATCGCCCAACCCGGTATGCGCGGGGGCGCGATGATTTTCGTGGGCGAGGATTACGGCCTTAATTCTACCAGCGTCGCCGAAAAAAGCTTGCCCTATGCCCATAAATCCGGGCTGATTGCGATTGACCCCCGCGCCGACGCTCAGTTAATGGGCCGACTGGTTAAACAGGGTTATGAACTAAGTGAAGCCAGTGGCACAATTGCAATGTATTTGTTCCGCACCCGCACCGGCAACCTCAAAATGAATTACCGCTGTGACGACAACCAATCGCCCGCAATAAATATGAACCAGCCAGTCGAACGCTGGAACGATATTCGCCCGCAAGTCCCTATTCCGCCCTATTCCGCCGCGCAGGAACGCCGCAAGTTTGAAGAACGGATGCCTGCCGCCCGCAAGTTTATCCGAGAACACAAAATGAACGAAGTTTTTCCTGGCGCAAGTGGCAACGAGAAAATCGGCATTATCACACACGGGATGCTCCATAACACCATGCTCCGTTCGCTGGCGATGCTGGGTAAGGCGGACGAGTTGGGTAACTGCGATTTCCCGATACTGTGCCTGAACGTTATTCACCCGCTTGTACCCGAAGAAATAGTTGAGTTCTTGCAGGATAAAGACCAAATTTTAATCGTCGAAGAAGGGATGCCCAACGACCTTGAGCAACAAATCCGGGCAATTGCTCAAAGCTATGGCTTGCACCAGGTCAAAATCTTGGGCAAAGGTATTATCCCCGAAGCTAACGAACTAGCCCCAATCGCCATGCTCAATAGTATAACTAACTGGTTGTCGGTAGTCGGTAGTAAATTGGTTGTCAGTAATCAGTTGTCGGTTGTCGGTGGGAAAGCAGGAGCTAGTAATCAGGCTACTGCTTCGACAAGCATTTCTTCCTCCGTAACTCGCAACGTTCCCTCTAACAACCAACAACTAACAACTAACAACTCCGTCCCAACCGACAACCCCCAGGCCATTTACGCCCAGATTGCTGCTCACGTGAACGAAGCCGCCCAAATATTTGGCGGTGACTTACCGGGACGCTTGCCCATCTTTTGCACGGGTTGCCCGGAGCGGCCTATTTTTACCGCTTTGAAATTGACCGAGCAGAAACACGGCTTGCCGCATTATGCCGGAGACATTGGCTGCTATATTATGGGGGCGTACCCGCCTTTTAACCAGATTGACAGTTGCACCGGTATGGGAACGGGGCTTGCCAGCGCGGGGGCGATGAGCCGCTTCACTGACCAGAAAACCGTCTCGTTTTTGGGGGATGGCACGTTCTGGCATAGCGGCCTGACCACTTCGATTGCCAACGCGGTTTACAACAAGCAAGACGCGATGACCATCATTTTTGAAAACGGCTGGACTAGCATGACCGGGCAGCAGGAAAACCCCAATACCGACGAAAACGCCCGCCACGAGCAAAGCCCCAAAATAGATATTGATATGACTTTGCGCGGGGCGGGGGTCAAGTATATCGAAGAAGTAAACCCCTACAAAGTGGGTGAAGTGGTCAAAACATTTGACCGGGCCTTAACTTCGGGCAAAAAAGAACTAAAAGTAATCCGCTCGGTGGGTGAATGTCAGCTTGAGAAAACCCGTCACGAAAAAGTCGAGAAAAAAGAATTGCTGGCGCAGGGCAAACCTGTTAGCGAAGCCCGCTTTGGGATTGATGACGATGTTTGCACTGGCGACCATTCCTGTATCCGGCTCAACGGCTGCCCCTCCCTGACCATCAAGGACAACCCTAACCCGCTCCGCAGCGACCCGGTAGCCACGATTGCCAGTAGCTGCGTTGGTTGCGGGCTGTGTGGGGAATTGGCCCATGCCGCCGTCCTTTGCCCCTCTTTCTATGAAGCCAAAGTAGTGACCAACCCAACCCGGCGTGAACGCTGGCGCGACGGCTTTAGCCGCAAGCTTATCAAAATGTTTGGAGGGGAAGCCTGATGAATACCCAAATTAAAAGTCGGGTTTCGATTAAAAGCATTTTGCTGGGCGCAATTGGTGGGCAGGGCGGCAACGTCCTGATTGAATGGCTGTTTCTAGCGGCAGAGCTAGACGGGCGGCGGGCGCAAGCTCTTTCCCTGCCCGGTCTTTCGCAACGCGGCGGCGGCACAAACTTTTACCTGGAAATTGCCTCGCTGGAAAATTCGACGGGCGACAAGCAGGCTGACGCGGAATTGCTGGAAAAAGTAATTTTCGCCCAATTCCCCTTTCCGGGCCGGGTGGATGTACTTTTGGGACAGGAATTGGTCGAGCTTGGCCGGATGCTACAGGGTGGCTTTGCTTCCCGGCAAACCGCCGTAGTTGCCAGCAGCCAGCGCATTTTTACGATTGACGAAAAGATGCCTGCCTTTGATGGCGTTTTCCCTTCCGAAAAAATCATAGAAGCGGCGGCAACGCTGGCCGGGTCGGTTTCGATTATTGACACGTTAGAACTGGCGACGCAAAACGGGTTGGGCGAACTAGCGACCAATGCCATGCTGTTGGGTGCGCTGTCGGCCATTCCCGATGCATTACCCATGCCTGCCGAACGCTACCGCGAAGCCATTCAGGAATTTGGGCTAGTCCCCGAAATGAACCTGAAAGCTTTTGAAGTAGGTCGCAAATATCAGATTGACGATTTACGCTTAACTTTAGAGGATGTGCGCCTGAACAACGCCGAAAAGTTCGACAACTTGCATTTAACCACTAACCAAACCCCCCTAAAAGATTTACATATTCTGGCGGATAATTCTCTAAATCAAAACTCAAAACTTAAAACTCAAAACTCAAATGGGGCGGCGGATAGCGGGAGTATCCCGGAGCCGGAGCAAAAGAAAGCGCGGCGGCAAATCAGCCTGACCCCTATTACCAAAGGCGAGAAAAAGCCGACCTTAAATATAGACAAATTGATTGAAGCCAAAGCCGAAGCTTTGCCCAAAATTATGCAAAAAGGCTTCTGGCAATTGGCCGGAGAGGTTCAGGCGGAATGGCCTTCAGCCTTGCAAAACGTTTTAATCGAGGCAATTTATCAGGTAAGCGATTATCAAAATCTGGCCTATGCCCGCCGCTACCTGAAGCAAATCAAGCAAGTGCTGGAACTTGAGCCAGCCAACCAGAGCGAGTACAAGCTTACTCAAACTTACGCCAAAACGCTGGCGATGCGTATGACCTACGAGGACGCGGTACGGGTGGCAAGCCTGAAAATCAAGCCGGGCCGTCTGGAACGTATCCGGCGCGATATGGGGGTAAAACCGGGCCAGGTGTTAGAAGTCACAGACTATCTCAAGCCGGATGCCGCCGAAATTTACGGGATTATGCCCTATTTTCTGGTCGAGCCAATGCTGTTGTTGGGCAAAGTAACCGGGCTGGGCTATGTGCTGGGCAGGCAACATTTTACCTGGCAGCAATACCCCAAGATTACTACTTTAGGCGGGTTTATGACCTTCAAATTCCTGACCTGGTGGCAACCCTTGCGGCTGAGTTCCTATCGCTTTTGTCAGGAATGGAAGTTAATCGAAAACTATACCGAACAAACTTTGCGCTATGCCCGGCAGGATTATAATCTGGGGGTGCTGGTAGCCGAAAGCGGGCGGTTGGTCAAAGGTTATGGCGATACTCGCCGCAAAATGATAAAGACAATCGCACGTTTTTATAACGATGTTCTTGCACCGCTCTACAAGTGGGAAGACCGGGCTAAAGCCAAAGGCGATGAAATTGCCCCCTTCGCTGTCACCCACAAAACCACCCAGCTTGCCCTGCAACTAATCGGACGGAGTGATGATGGCATTGACAAGGCCGAAACGCTGGCAAAGCGGGTGCTAACCGAGGCAAAAAACGGGCAAACTCGTTCACAACTAATCGCTCAAATTGAGAATTGGGCGCGAGACAAATAAGAAACAAAAAAGGCGGGGTACAAACCCCGCCTTTTTTGTTTCTGTTTTATTTCCGTTTGGACTTTAGCGAATCCAGCCGAGCGGGTTTTGGTAATTACCGCCAACTTTGACTTCAAAGTGAAGGTGACAACCAGTAGAATTACCAGTAGTGCCTTCCAAGCCGATAAGCTGGCCTTTGGAAACGCGCTGACCGTTGACCGCGATTACCCGGCTCATATGACCATAACGGGTCACGATGCCGCCACCGTGGTCAATTTGAACATTTATGCCATAGCCGTAGGGCGACCATCCTGCTTCGATAACTGTACCACCATCAGCCGCGATAATTGGTGCGCCGCAACCAGCCGCTACATCAAGGCCCATATGAATACCGTACCAGATGCGCTGACCGAAGTAAGTGGTAATAAGCCCGCGCATAGGCCATATCATTGAGCCACTGGCAAGCCCGCTACCCTGGGCTACGGCTGGCTTGGGAGCAACTGCCGCCGGAACTGCTGGTTTGGGAGCGGCTGCCTGTGCTGGTTTAGGAGCAACTGCCGGAACTGCCGGTTTGGGGGCGGCTGCCTGTGCTGGCTTTTGAGCCGGAGCAGCAGGCTGGGCCGGTTTAGGAGCTACTGCTTGTGCCGGAGCAGGTTGCTGGTTGGCTGGCCGAGCAGGTTGCTGCGGTTGGGCGGGAGCGGGCCGAGCGGGTACGGGAGTTGGAGTAGCAATTACTACCGGGATTATCCCGTTAGGAATAATAATGCTTCGGTTAGCTTCCAGCTTGACGTTTTTGGCGACATTGTTAGGCGGGTAGTTGATAATAGATTCAACCGGGACGGAATAGCGGGTGGCAATGCCTTGCAAGGTATCACCGGGCCGGATAGTGTATTGAATACCGCTAATCGGCAAAACTTGAAGCTCGTCACCGGGAGTCAAATTGTCGCTATTATCTAAATCGTTAGCAATTCGCAGGGTATAAGTGCTGATACCAAACTTTTCAGCCACGGACTTAACGCTATCTTCGGCTTTGATGGTATAGACAAAAATAGTATCGCGGGGCGGCATTATACCGTTTGGTACGATAACTTCTTGCCCGACAGCCAGTTGCGTTTTAATATCTGCCCCAGTTAAATTGTTAAGCGAGTAGTTAATAATAGTAAGCGGGTCTACCTGATAAATGTCGGCCAGTTTGCCAATAGTATCACCTTGATTGGCGATGTGCAGCATCCCGGTAGTTGGCGGAATGAGCAGTTTTTGGCCGATATTCAGACCAGCGTCGGGGTCTACCAGTAGGTTGGCATACATTAAAGTTTCAAGGCTAACACCGTTGCGCTGGGCTAATGCTTTGAGGCTATCGCCAGATTGTACTTCGTAGACTTTGGTGCGGCGGGGCGAGGCAGTTCCGGCATTAACGGCAGTCACAAAGATTTCGTGCATATTGCCAAGCTGGGCCAGCGTACCATAGCTGGTCGTGCCATCCGGGGAAGCCAGCATTTCAGGGCTAACCAATTGGCGGGTCAGACCGCTAAAGCCACCAAAAGCGACCACTACGATTGCCAGAATAAGCATGGCGGTATGCGCCCCAAAGCGGCGGGCGTGATGGGTCATGGCATCGGTGGAAGAAGTGCGGAACTGAGTAGCGGCAGCCTGGGGTGCAAGCCGATTGAACCAGAAGAAATGGCCGGGATGCGCCAAAAACTTACGCATTTCGTGGAACAGGGCAAAATCGGCCCACTTGAAGGGCTTTGCAACCAGTTTCAGGAGAAAAACTACCAGAAAAACAGGGGAAAATAATATCTTTTTAACCACCTCGGCCCAATCAATCGGGCGGCGGGTGGGTTGCGATTGTTCGGAATTAATACCACCACTGCTGGCGATTTCGTCCAGAAGCTGGCGGGCTTCGTCTACGGCTTGCCGCGAACGTTGATTACGACTACTTCGGAGCGATTCATCTTGTTCCAAAACGCTACTTTTGGAGGATGAAGTGCTTTCTCGTTCTTGTGTTTGTTGCACTTAAAGTCTTTACCTCCTGACTGGGCCTTCCTCGGCAGCAAAGCAACAGTAAACCGAAAAAAAATTCGGCGAGGGTAAAACTGGCTGCACGGGGCCGCTTTCTGCTCTACCGCCATAAAAATGGCCGGGCGAGGAAAGAGAGACAGAACGACGGCGGCTACTCTTTAACATCCCTTGAGAGGATAGTGACTTGTAAAACAATTGGCTCGAAAACCACCAACTGTAACATTCGTGAGCAAATCAGATTCTATCCACGCAATTATACCTGCTGTTTGAAATATATGTTTTAGGTGCTGCGAAACATATATTTCTGGGCTGCATCGCTCATTGTAATGCCAACAGAAACTTCTTCCGCGTTAGTTATGGGGCTAGTATAAGGAGTTTATTTCACTTTGTCAACTAATTCTTACTGAATTTTATGTCCGAACCCGCAGAATTTATCTTGACAGTTATAACAGGCTATGTTAAACTGTGAACAGTGTTTACCAAAACAACGGTGTAAGAAGGTGAGCTACTGCATGAACAGTGCCGAACGTTTGCGCGAGGCCAGTTTACAAAGACGTGACCAGGAAAAACAGGAATTACGCCAGCTTTTTCTGGATACTGCCGCCGAATTATTTTTAGAGCAAGGTCACGAACGCTTCTCGCTCCGTCAGGTAGCCGAACGCGCCGGATATTCCCCCGCTACAATTTACCATTACTTCGAGAATAAAGACGATTTGCTTTCGCACGTAATTGACGAAGGCTATCAGCTTTTCAAAAAACAATTTATTGCCGCCTCCACCAGTACCACCGACCCTATCGCCCGCTTGATTGCTTTGGGCCGCGCTTATATTGATTTCGGCTTACAGCACCCAATTTACTATCAGGTAATTTTTATGCGCCGCTCCGATTTTTTGATGCGCCCGCGTTCGGGTGAGCAGCAACCCAGAGCCGTGACTTTTCAAGTGGTGCAACAGGCGATTCAAGAGGCAATGGAAGCTGGACTAATCCAGCAGGGTGACGCTGAAACTTTTGGAGATGCTTTTTGGGCCTGGATGCACGGCTTGGTCGCCCTTTCTATTAGTATGCCCATGTTTACCGAAGAACGGGTGCGACAGGTTCACGCTGAGTTTGGCCGATTTTTAATTCAGGGTTTACAACCAGCTTCGTAGTTTTCAGGTTTTTGCGAATTCTTGGAGGTTCATTAGTTTTCTTGTAACGCTGCTAATTGTTAAAGCGGTGACTAATAAGATAATCACAAAGATAAACAGGAAGATAAAGAGGAAAGAGTGATGATTTCATTTCAACCAACCGAAGACCAGCAACTGGTTATCGAAACTATTCAACGCTTTGTAAAAGAGCGCGTTCAGAAAATCCGCTACGATGCTGACGAAAATCGCCAGCTTCCGGCGGAAGTGGTGAACGAAGGTTGGGGTCTGGGACTATTGGCGGGCTGGGTTCCCGAAGAATTTGGCGGGCTGGGCGAAAAACATTCTGCTGTCAGTGGCGCACTCTACGCCGAAGAACTGGCTTACGGTGATGTGTCTCTGGCAATGACCTTGCTTGCTCCTTCGCTGGTCGGTTTGCCCGTGCTGGAATACGGCACCGATGAGCAGAAAGCCAAATGGTTGCCGATGCTGGTCGAGGACAAATTCGCTCCGCTTACCGCCGCTTTTAGCGAATCGAACTGGAATTTTGACCCTGCCGCACCCGGCACTACCGCCACTTTGGAAGGCGATAGCTACGTTTTGAACGGCCAGAAAGTGCTTGTCCCTTTAGCTGCCGATGCCCAAGTAATTTTAGTTTATGCTAACGAAGGCGGCAAGGCTCAGGCTTTTCTGGTTGAAAAAGGCGCGGCTGGTCTAAGCATCAGTGACCGGGAGAAGAATATGGGTTTGCAAGCCTTGCCAACCTACGAAATAAAGCTGGATAACTGCCGCGTTCCGGCCAGCGCAAAGCTTGGCGGCGAGGCGGGTTGCGATGCTCAAAAGCTGCTGAATTATTCTCGCGTCGGTATGGCGGCGATGGCGGTTGGGGTAGCGCGGGCCGCTCTGGAAATTTCCCAGAAATACGGCAAGGAACGGCAAGCTTTTGGCAAGGCGATTGCCCAATTCCAGTCGATTGCTTTTATGCTGGCGGAAATGGCGATTGAAGTAGATGCCGCCCGCTTGATGTGCTGGGAAGCAGCCTGGGCTTTAGACCAGGGACAGGATGCGCTCAAGGAAGCGGTTCTCGCCAAAAATTACGCTGATGAAATGGTGATGATGGTCACTGACCGCTCGCTACAGATTTTGGGTGGTCATGGTTATATTCGGGATAATCTGGTGGAAGCCTTGCTCAGGAACGCCCGCGCTTTTGCGGTAGCCCCCGCGCTGGCAATGGTTTAGGTTTAACATAAAAAAAGAGGTTTTAGAATGATAGATTTTGAGAAGCCTAAAGCTTTAACAAAGCAGGTCGAGCCGCTCAAGCAGGTAGCGGTACAGGTTATGCGGCCCATCGCCCGCTATTACGACGAACATGAGCATGACCGCCCCTGGGAATATATCAACGTGATGTGGCAGGCCGAAATGCAATCCAGCGCACGCGGTCAGGGCATTGTCACCAGCGATAGCGGCGCAAAGGCCGAAGGCCCGCGTATGCGTAATCTGGTTTTGATGCACACCGTCGAGATGCTTTCATGGGGTGATTGTGGGCTGTATCTTTCTACCGCCGGAGGTGCTTTGGGCGGAGCAGCTATCGAAGCGGTAGGTACGCCCGAACAGAAAAAACGCTTCCTGACCCGTTTCCGCGAAGGTACGCCCAAATGGGGCGCGATGTCGATGACCGAGCCACAAGCCGGGAGCGATACCGCCCATATCCAGACTACCGCCCGCTTGAGCGAGGACGGCAAGGAATGGATTTTGAACGGCGAAAAGATTTTCGTGACTAACGGCTTGATGGCCGCCAAAGATTCGGATGGTCTGGTAGTGGTTTGGGCGACGGTTGACCCGAAGGCCGGACGCGCCGGGATGAAAAGCTTTGTGGTCGAAAGCGGCACTCCTGGTATGACCGTCGAACGGTTGGAAAAGAAACACGGCATCCGGGCCAGCGATACCGCCGCGATTAACTTTCAGGATTGCCATATTCCTTTTGAAAATGTTTTGGGTAGTCCCGAAGTCGCCAACAAAGATACCGCTTCTAATAAAGGTTTTGCAGGGGCGATGAAAACCTTTGACGCAACCCGTCCGCTCGTGGCCGCCAGCGCAATCGGGGTAGGTCGGGCCGCGCTCGATTTCATCCACGAATATTTAGAAAAGCAAAATCGGCCTATCCGCTACGGCTTGCCTTATAATCAGCTTACTGCCGTCGAACGCGATGTCATGCGGATGGATGCCCAACTCCGCGCCGCCTGGCTGCTCGTCCTGAAGGCGGCCTGGCTGATGGACGAAGGCTTATCCAACAGCCTCGAAGCTTCCATGTGCAAGGTCAAGGCGGGCGAAGCCGTGACTATGATTACCCAAAAAGCGGTAGAAATTATGGGTTCAGAAGGCTATAGCTGCAAGCATTTGCTCGAAAAGTGGATGCGCGATGCCAAAATTAACGACATTTATGAGGGTACAGGCCAAATTAACCGCTTGATTGTGGCCCGTCGCTTGCTCGGCTACAGCAGCAAGGAACTCTAAAGAGAAGAAGTTGTTAGTTGTTAGATAAAGCAGTGACAAGCTTGTATAAATTTTGTTAGTTGCGAAGTAAATCTTAGAACATAGGAGGGGTTTCTTTCCCGATAAAGCCGGATTAAGGCAAAATCGGGAAAGAAACCCCTCCTGCATTTTTATTCAGGCAAATATTTAGTTTTGCCCGGCCAACCAAAGAGCAGCGTTTTTGACGTAGGTTTGGATGTCCTCAAGGGCGCGGGGTTGGCTTAGAATAGTTTCGCCGGAGGGTTCACTGACGAAGCTGGGTGCGCCCGCCGCCGTATCCCAATTGTAATCGCAAAAGTGGTGGAAGCTGGATTCGGCAATCGCTCGGCCTAATTTGTGGCCCTGCTCATCTAGCCCGCCTTCCAGCACTACCGCCAGATTAAAGCTATGCTGTGTCACGACGCTTTTGCCAGTAGCGATAACACGAGCGGTAGCATCGTCAGTAGGTGCGCCAACGCCGCCTTCATGAGGATGCGAAGGGAAATACTCGATAAAGCCAGTTGGTGAAGCCGGATTTCGCAAAATTTCGTGAGCTGGTTCAACAATAGTAATGCGCTGGCAATCCCCGTTACGCCCGGAATTATAATTCGGCCAGGAAATTGTGCTGGTAAAAGTATCATCAATTTGGTGGCGGGTAGTATCCGGGTCTAAATTGCGGCTTTGAAAATAATGGGCCGCGCCTACTCCGGCCAAAGTACAAAGCGACGAGCCTAAATCTTGATGGTCGCGGGTAGTTAGCAGACCGCCGCCTTTTTCCCGGAAAGCACTAATTCCGGCGCAATCTTTTTCGGTAATACCATTGCCGGTATCTACCGCGAAAAGCCACATTTCGTCAAAATCGGATTGGTCAAGTTGGCTAAGTACCGGGTCATTGCCCGCCACATCGCTTTCACGATTACGGGCGGTAACTTCAAATAAAGGCTGGCCCGTTTCATCCTTAGCCGAAGCCAGATAGTCCCGTAATTTACTAAACCGCTCGATTCCCCAATCATCCTGGGTTGGCGGTATAGTAGTTTGCAACAAAACACGCACAGATTTTGGCATTATAAATTCTCCTTTTGTTTGCTCAACAGTATTATACACAGTCCGGCAAGCTAGAAGCGGTTTGCAAAAAATCTATCTTAATCAGAACAAAAAAGGCTCTGCTAGTAGATTTTGGTCTTAATCTATTAATAGAACCTTTTTTGTTAAAAACGTATTTTGTTAAAAATGCAATCTTAAAAAATACCAAAGTTTTTGCGCTTGCGCCGTTTCGGACGAGGCCGCAGCCAAAAAAGGCTACGGCGCGGGCGTGAGCGCAAGAAGCGGCTTTGATAGCGGAAATGGCGCGGGCCGTTGCGCTTTTTGCGAGGCATCAGGAAATCCAGCAATCCGCCGGAAAGCCACCTGAAAAATGGTAGCCATAGTAATTGCGAAACAAAAGTTTGAAACGTGCGCTTTCTTTCCTTCATGCCCCCTCAAATCCTGTTTTGAAATTCAATAAAATTCACTTATTCACTACTGCCGCTTTGTCAGCCTCTGGCCTAGTGGTTTTCAAGCCGACTTTGTGTTGGCTGACTGTTTTATCTGATGCAAGGCTTGTGCCAGACCCATCTTTGAGATTAGCCGTTACGGAAGTAATCAAAAGCTGGCGAGTCGTCTCACTTGAATTAGCTGAGGCGGACGGGCTGGTTTGGGTTGCGGCCAGCTGCCCCTGTCCCAAATTTGCACCCGTAAGTACCACCGCGATTAAACCCAAAGCTACTAGCGCGTTTTGCCACCAATGTAATTTGACTACGTGGCGGCGTTCCTGCTGGGCTTCGGTGTAAATTGGTGAGTAAGTAGTAAAAACTTGACGAACATTAAGCATTATTTTCCTCCTGTTTGCCATAAATTAGGCAAAGCGTTGTTATAAAGTGCGGTGGCAAACCAGCCCCATTCATTACTATCTAAATCGCCCACAGAACTCCAGTTCCAGAAATAGCCCTTGTCGGCCTTGCGTACTCCTCCGGCTATTTGGTCGCGGTACATAGTCTCGGCCCGATTGGAGTCGATTGTCATAAGCACAGCCAGCGTTCCAGCAGTAGTCGCCACGCTTGGCGAATCTTTCAAAATTATGCCGTTATGGGCATAAGCTGCGCCAATATAATCCTTGCGGCTAATTTCGTCCTGCAAAAATGTTCCCTTGCTAATAAAAATGGCTGGTCGATTATCGGTTGACCACTTCGCGTCAAGGGCAATGCGCCAGTAAGTACGGGCGGCATCGCTACCATAACTGGTAGTGTCAGTTTGAGCTAATTTGAGTGGCTCGACTTCGCCATTCTCACGACTTATCCCAATCCAGTCTGGCGGTAAACCAGCAGATTTGGCAAAGCCCAGCGGGGCAGTAATACTTTTGAACAACACATCATAGCCGCTGTTGATTACGCCCTGCCAATCATGATTTGAATCTACTTCGGCAAACACCCGATAAGCATAAGGCGCAAAGTAACCCGGATTGAAGGGTACAACCGTCGAACCACTGCCCCAATCTCCCGCCGTGATATAAGGCAAATTGTTAATAGTAGTTACTTCGTTATCCCAAATTGCTTTGGTCATTTTCGTACCAGCTTCAATCAGAGCCGTATCATTCCAGCGTTTGCCCGCCATTAGCAAGGCCAGAGCCGTATCAGTATCAGCATCGCTAGAAGTATGGGTATCTGTGACTGTGCCGTTACGCCATTGGGAAGCAAGTAAGCCTTTTTCGTTGAACAAATTGGCCTTAGTCCAATTCCAGGCTCGGTCAAAGGCCGCCCGGTCATTGAGCCAAACCGCTCTCTGCATTGCAAAAGCCTGACTTCCGGCCTTGAGAGTAGCTTCCGGCCCGATATACGCTCCCTTTTGCTCAAAGCGATTAGTCAAATAAGTGGCACTGCCTGCTAAAAGGTCAGTCGAGTTCGTGCTAATCTCTTTTGTTACCTGCCAGATTTCGACGGTTTGAGGTTCATGCAATTTGTCGTTACCGGGATTGGAAATCCAGCGTTTGATTAAATGTGAATGTTTGAACGCATCTAAAAACACATTATTATTGTTAATCTGGTAGGCGTAATCTTTACCGGGCAATATCAAATAATCGACGTTATGCCAATCATTGTTAAACACTTCTTTGTATACCGCCGGGTCAAAAGCCGCTTTCCAGTAAGGATGGGCATCCGGGAAAGCTGGCCCGCTGCTATCTGCTTCGTGCAAATCGGCCCACATGTCGTCGCGCATAATAATTTTGCTATCAGCCGGCAAATTTTGCTTGACCCAACTAATTGCCTCGCGTCCGGGTTGGTCAGGTCGTTCGGTGTAAAGCGGCTGTAACGTTCCCTGTGCCAGATACAAACCTACCAAACTAATTCCAGCCAGGCTCACGAGTGAAGCACTAGCAGGGCGTGGCAAGCGGGAAAACAATACTCCGACCAGAAACGCAATATTCAAGGCCAGAAAGGGGGTAGCAAAAGCAATATAGTAAGAAAAAACTACGCCACCCCGTGCCAGATAATAAAGCGGCAAAAAGCCCAACGCTCCCACTACTAAAGCCGCCCGATTGCGAGGAAACAGCCCGCGCACCAAATTAAAGACCGACGCAAATGCCCCACCAATTAGCAGGAAAGCGTCTCGCCGTAGCCAATCTTGTGGGATAATTTCCGTCCAGAGACGATTGCCATCGTCTTTGCGAGTGGCTTGCCATCGCAGGGCATCAAAAAGCGATACACCTGTAATTGGGTTGCCGTTGTTATCCGAAGTTATATTGAGGCCGCCATTTGGCAAAAGTTCGCCCTTGAAAATGGCATAAACAGGATACCAGCTAATTACCATCAGCACCGGCACAATCCATACGCCAACGGCAAATCGGCCTTGATGCTGCCAGCGTTGTTTCCAGGCCAGATACAAAAAGACGGGAAGCAGTATAATAATGGTTTCCTTGCTCAAAAAGGCAATCCCAAAAGCCAAACCACTCATAAACAAGCGGCTCAAGCGTCCCCGCCCATCCAAAAGTAAATTTGCACTAACGAAAAACCAGAACAGCATAAAGTTATCGAGCAATACCATGCGCTGGTAAAATACGGCCATTGGCGATACTGAAAAGATAAAAGTCGCCAGCCCTGCCACTGCTGGAGAACCGCCCAGCTTGCGAGTCAAGTGGTACATCATGGGAATCATTGCCAGATGCAAAAGCAGCATTAGCACTCGCCCGCTATCTACTGCCCCACCGAAAGTATGCGCCCCGCCTGTTAGCCCCATCCAAACCGCCAGTTGCAGCCAACCCGCCGGAGCGTGGTCGTAGGTGTAGGTATAGTGCGTTATTTTGCCTTCGCGCAGAGCAGCCCAGGCTTGCTCTGCGTAAATTCCTTCATCATCTTTAATCGTAAACGAAGGATAATTGAACATATTTAGAGCGTGCGCTACCAGCCCAATTAAAACCAGAACAACTACCAATGTAGTTTCACTGGTTAGAATAGCCTGTAATTTTCTGGTTTGTACTGCCGGTTTGCTGGTACGGCTTAGGGTTGGGCTTAAACTAGCCATTTAAATCCTCCATAGAAGTGTTACGCGAAGTGTTACGCGAAGCAAGTTGCGCGTTAAAAAGGGTGCTTGAGACTCGGTGGTCATTACCTGAACTATTGGGAAGTACGCTTGATTGAAGACTGTCGTTCGCCGTCGCTGCTATATTAGACGACCACTCACCGCCTACCATTGACCATTGCTGGCCGGAGGCAGCCTCCAAAACCGGGGCATTAACCGCCAAATTTTGATGCGCCGAAGTGGTACGATGTGCGCCAAGATGGGCCGTTTTCTCCCAATTGTTCTTGCCCTTGAGGTAACGCCAGGTGGCTCGAATCGCCCCAAACCCAAGCATCCACTGGAACGGCAGGAAGGCCAGCAGCAAGCGCAAGGGCGATAGCCAGCCTGCCTTTAGTTTGTGAATCGAAGTAAATTCAAACAAACCAACCAAACTAATCAAGTATTGCAGCCCCAGTACATATAATGGCAGGGTACTAATCATGGCCGCTATAATATGCATCTTGACAGTCAGCATCATCCAGATACTAACCGGCAAGTAAATCAGGGTTGCAGCCTGGAAAAGCGGGAAGGACAGGGTGTAAAAGGCCAGTAACCGTTGCGGTAAGGTTGGCAGTTTGCGCCAATCGCCTTTAGCCAAGACCTGCAAAAAGCCCTGATTCCAGCGAGTGCGTTGCTTGATAAACTGCTCTATCGTTGGTGGAGTTTCTTCTTTGGTCACATATTCATCGTCATAAACTACCCGGATTGGCACGCCCATCACGCTCAGGCGAATACCAATGTCAGCATCTTCGGTCAAGCAATGCTCGTCCCAACCGCCCATTTCTTCCAAAATCTCGCGGCGCATAAAAACGGTATTTCCGCCGAGCGGCACCATTCCTACCGAGGCGTGATAGTGCATCCGGCTTTTGAACCAGAAGAAATACTCCAGCACGTTCAAGGCACTAAACCATTTATCCCCATGGTTCATTAGCTGTACGCCACATTGTACGATTGGCGTATTTTCATTTGACATAACTGTGTTAATCATCTGCAAGATGTTTGTGTGTGGTTCGTCCTCCGCATCGAAAATGGTGACTATCTCGCCTTTTGCCATCCGCAAGCCAATATTCAGGCCGTGTGGCTTGTTAATTGGCGGGTCAGAAAAAGTTACCAGTTCAACGTGGTTAATCCCGGCCTGGTGTAAAACCGCCAGCTTTTCGTTTACCTTTGCAATCGTGCCGCTATCACCCGCTTCGATAACTACCAAAGCCTGCACCAGTTCGCGAGGATAGTTCAAATCGACGACACGCTGAATCGTATCCTGAATAACCGCTTCTTCGTGCCGAGCTGGAAGCAAAACCGTAAAGCGCAAGCGAGGCGGTACGAAATTTTTAGGGGCGGTATTGCGTTCGCGTTTTTCGGCATCTTCCCAGGCATATAGCATCAAGGCGGCGGAATAGGCCGAAAGTGCTGTAAGCAACAGCGATAGCCCGGCTAAAATGTAATCACCTGTGTTCATATCGTAACCTCCTGTTGGGCTAAATTATTCCTGTGACTCTTGAATAGCCATAGTTTGTGACGTTGCAAAGGGAGAGGACAATTCCATAACGGGTTGCGCTCCCCAGGTAAGCCGGGAATTAGCCACAAAGTTAATCAGGGTAGCTATACCAATCGCAATAAATTGGGCCAGCAAATAATACAAATGTAAGCCATCGCTAAAGAAAGCGAACAAGCCCAGCGTTAAAATCGCCGTAAAGCTGGCAACTAGCTGGAAGCGTAAGAAGCGGTTGCGACTTGAACGCGAGTTCTGCCGGGCTTGAGCTTTGAATGTCCAGGCATCGTTCCAGATAAAGTTATTGATAATCGAAATCTCGGTGGCGATAAGGGCGGCGAGCAGGCGGGGCATTCCCGCCGTCGCTAGTAGCCACAATACCCCCAGATTGACGATTGTTCCGCTTAAACCTACCGCCGCAAATCGGCCAAGTTTGGGGGCAATTTGCCAGAAACGTGTCATACTCAAGTTTGCCTCCTAAGCCTGTACCCGGTCATAATCGTTGGCAGACCGTATTTCACTGGCCGGAATACCACCATCGGCACTTGCATAAGATGGGTGGGCGTTGCGTAGTTCCGGCTGACGGGCGCGAAGTTTCCAAACGTTTAGCAAAGCTTCCAGAAAGATTTTCTGGCTCATCTTGCTTTTGCCAGCCGTGCGGTCAGGAAAAATAATCGGTACTTCGGTAATGGTGAAGCCGTTCCATTCGCACAAACAATTCACTTCTACCTGAAACCCGAACCCGGTAGACTTAATATTTTCTTCAAGATTCAGGGTTTGCAAGGTTGCCCGTGAAAAGCACTTAAAGCCGCCAGTGCAATCCTTAATCTTTAGGCCAAGTACGGCGCGAGAGTAAAAGCTACCGCCCCGGCTAATCAGTTTGCGATACAAGGGCCAGTTTTCGACCCCACCCCCGGCAATGTTACGCGACCCTGCTGCGACCCCGGTTTTGCGGGCTGCCTTCAACAGTTCGGGCAAATATTCGGGTTTATGGGAAAAATCAGCATCCATCTCGAAAATATAATCGTAGCCCTGTTGCAAGGCGTAGCGAAAGCCCTGCATATAAGCCGTACCCAGACCGAGTTTGCCACTACGATGCAAAACTTGTACTCGTCCATTACTATTGGAGGCGATTTCATCTACTACTGCACCTGTACCATCGGGCGAATTATCGTCTACTACCAATATATTAAATTCCTGACCTTGCTCCAAAATAGCCGGAATAATTCTCACAATATTTTCCCGTTCGTTATAAGTCGGGACTACTACCATACATCTGAGCATCGTTCTCTCCATCATCTAATCTAAAAAAGTAGTATTGCCAATTTTGAGCAAAACAAAGCCAGGTCACTAGGCTGTTTTACCAGGACAAAAATTAGCAATATTAAATAAAACTTGATGCTGCGCCTTCGGAGCAAGGGAAAAAAGTAAAAAAGAAAAAAGTAAAAACCACCCAGGAAAAATAGAGGTACAAGGACAGAAAGTAAGGAAGTAAAGAGGACGAGGGCTGGGTCAGTGAACAGGCTCGGTTTCTACCAAAACATGCAACTAAACCACTGTTGCTTATTCGTTTGGAATTGTTAAGTCATTGACTTAAACTGGTTGGGTTGTTTCTACCGCCAGCTTTCAGGTCAACGGCCTCGTTGAAACCTGTTGTTACCTGGTTTAGCCATGGTTGGCATCAAGAAGTAAAATTACCAGGATCTAATAAAACAAAAATTTTAATGTATTTTTACTTGGCTCTGATCTAGGAACCTGTAATTATTACTAGCAGTTTTCGTGCCATTAACAAATCTTAAGGGCCATAGTTTTCTATCCAGAATAGTTAATTTTTTATATTAACTATATTACTTAACACCAAATGGGGCAAAACGTTTCTTGTTTTGGTGCTTGTTTTAATGCTATTTTAGTGATTACTCCCCTCGCGTAAACGCGGGGCTTCTACCGGGTTAGGCCGGAGAGAGTCTAATCCAATTCTCAATATGTTTAAGGCAGCGTTAAGGTCACGGTCAAGTCGCAAACTACAGCAAGGACAATCAAATACCCGTTCAGAGAGGGGCATCTTCTGTCTATGTCCACAACTGCTGCAAGTTTGGCTAGTCTAGGGGCCACGTATCCCCAGCCCTAAAGGGCGGGGCTTTGTAAAGGATTATGGTAAAATGTATCTGAAACTATTTACTTCACCCCAAAACCGGGGTGAGTATGAGGTTTTTCCAATAAAATAGAAAGAAACTTGGTTTAATGCTAAATAAATTCAAAAAAATATTACTGCTTGTAACCGGGCTGTTGCTGGCCGGTTTATTAGTAGCCTGTGACGGTGCAACCCCAACCGCTACGGTTGTACCGCCAACTACGACCCCTGCCCCCACTCTGGGTACGCCTCCTGCAACAGTGGCCGCGCTAGTTTCGCCGACGGCAGCTTTAACCCCAACTTCTGCTCCTGCTCCGGCCAATGCTACGGCAGCGGTAGCTCGCTCTGGCTTGAGTGTGGAATTATTTCAAAACGCCGCCGCCAAACTGGATTTAGCCAAAGAACTTGGTTCGGATTATAAATCTGGCCCGGCTTCGCTAACCGATTTGAAGCTGGCAACCGGCGGGGATAACTCGATAACCCTTACCGGGACGCTGGAAGGCGGCAAATTCTTGCTCAAATTTCCGGCCAACTGGAATAATGAGCTGGTTTTGCTTGCACACGGCTTCCGAGCGGCTGGTACACCCGGTGCGCTCGATTTAGGTACACCCAGTCGTCCGACTGCCGGGATGTTGGCAACAATTCTTTCCCAAAATTTCGCCTATGGCTATTCAGCCTTTAGCAAACCACAGGGTTTCGCCGTAAAATCTGGCATCGAAAGCACCCAGCTACTCAAAAAACTGGTGGATTTGGCTTTGAACACCAAACGGGCTTATATTTTGGGCGAATCGATGGGCGGCAATGTCACTATGGGCCTAATCGAGAAGTTCCCGAACGATTATGCCGGAGCAATGCCTTATTGCGGAGTAGTGGCGGGTTGGTCTGAGGAACTCCGTTACCTCACTGATTTCCGCGTAATTTATGATTATTTCACCAAACCACTTGGTGCGCCAATAACTTTGCCGACCTCTGACCCGCAAAGCCCCACCGCCACCACCAGCACTTCCGCCGTTATAAGCTCGATTACCGCTTTGTTTCAACAAGCCGCCACCAATCCGAAAACCGCCGATGTTGTGCAGCAAATCGCTAAAGTTAGTGGCGCAAATCCTGACCCGATTTCTTTCCTGACCCCGCTCATAACTCTGGCTTTGCCGCCCGAAAGTTACGGTAATTTGGGGATTGGCAGCCCTTATACCAACTATGGCAAGATTTATAAAGGCTCTAGCGACGATGCCGCCCTGAATTCAGGAGTACAGCGTATTCCGGCCCTGCTGCCTTTGACCAAGTACGTAAACGATTGGTATAACTCTACTGGGAACTTTAAGGCTAAAGTGCTTTCAATCCACAACTTAATTGATCCGCTAGTACCTTATGAGTTTGAAGATTTGCTCAAAAAGCAGGTTGCTGCCAAAAGCAATAGCCAAAATTTGGTGCAGCAAGTAGTAGACGCTAACCCGGTCAACCCGGCAAACCCAGTTTCGGGCGGGCCGACCCATTGCTTTTTCACTGCTACCCAACTTACCCAAAGCTGGAATAACTTGAGGCTATGGGTCGAGAAAGGCACTCGCCCCGAAGACGGCTTGAACATTACTTCAATCAAATAATCTCTAATAACAAAAATCCCGGCCAGACCGGGATTTTCTATTTATTGGCGAGCTTCTAGCCAAAAACAAACTGATTAGCCTTTGACGCTACCACTGGTAAGGCCACCAACCAATTGTTTTTGCAGTATCAGGAACAAAAGCACGATTGGAGCTGCCCCAACCAGAGCCGCCGCCGCGAATTGTCCCCAGTTCTTAGAGCGTTGCTCATCAATCAGCAAGTTCAGGCCGACTGCCAGAGTGTAATTTTCCTTGCTGGTCAACATCACACGAGCCAGCAGGAAGTCACCGTATGCCCCGATAAACGACAGAATAGCAATAACCGCCAGGATAGGCCGAATTAAGGGCAACAAGATGTAGAAGAAAGTTTGAGTTTTGGAAGCTCCGTCCATATTGGCCGATTCATCCAATTCTCTGGGAAGTGTATCGAAAAAGCCCTTCATTAGCCAGGTGTTAAAACCTAACGCACCACCCGAATAAATCAAAATCAAGCCGCCCTGTGTGTTTAATCCCAACCAGGGTATTAAATCGCCGATTTGCAACAAAAGCAAGTACAGGCTGACCAGAGCCAACGAGTTTGGGAAAAGCTGGATAAGCAAAATTATCAGCAAACCCTGCCGCCGACCCTTGAAACGGAAGCGGCTAAACGCAAATGCCGCCATCGTAGTCAGGCTTACCACCACTACCATTGTAACCAGCGAAACCTTGATTGAGTTAAACATCCACAAAAGTATTGGGTATTGCTGGTCGTTTACCAGCTTGTCATAATTAGTAAAGGTAGTACGGGCCGGAATCAAATCTGACAGCGAGTTAGTCGGGTTGAGCGAAGCCGCCAGAATATAAGCGATTGGATAAAGCGCAATTATACTGGCGATTATCGCGACAATCAGCTTTCCAATAATATTAACCCGTTGCGCCCCGCTAATTGTGCCTTGTCTAGCGGTAGCCGCTTTAGCTTTTGTACCTACATCAACGCTTGCCATTAGCCGTTAACCTCCTCTAATTGTTTGGTATATCTAAAGCTAAAGGCGGTCAGCCCAGCTACAATTACAAAGATGAACAGCGAGATAGTTGAGGCCAGCCCCAAATCACTCCCTTTGCCACTGGCAAACGCCAACCGATAAGTATACGAAATTAAAATGTCGGTCTGCCCTGCCGGAGTAGTCGTGGTTGGGTCGGCGGGCTGGCCTTTGGTCAAAAGCTCAATCAAGGCGAAGTTGTTAAAATTAAAAGCAAATGTACCAATCAGCAAAGGCGCAAGCGAAACCAGCAGCAGCGGCAAAGTCAAGCTCCAAAATTTCTGGAAACGACTTGCCCCATCCAGCGTAGCGGCTTCGTACATATCGGTTGGGATAGATTGCAAAGCCCCCAGCGTAATCAGCATCATATAAGGGTAGCCGAGCCAGGTGTTAATCGTCAAAATCATAACTTTTGCCAGAGTCGGGTCAGCAAACCAGCTAAAACCCTCACCAAACAAATTTTTAGAGCCAATTCCCACCGGGCCAATAATACTGAACAAACCACCCCAAACCAGCGCACTGATAAAAGCCGGAATCGCATAAGGTATAAATAGCACCAGCCGGAAAAAGGTTCGCAAGGGCAATTGCGGGTCGTTCAAAACCAGTGCCATTGCTAATCCCACTCCGAAAGTTAATGCCACACTCAAAAGGGCAAAGACAATCGTCCAGATAAATATACCAAAGAAGGGTTTGGTAATATTCGGGTCAGTAAAGACCTTGCCGTAATTCTTAAATCCGATGGTATCAACAAAGCCTGGAGTAAGTTGCTGACCGTTTGGCCCGGTAAAAACCCCTTCGATTGGTGTATAAACCGTGTTATTTTCCAAATCGGTTAGTTTGCTGCTGGCCGGGTCGTAACTGTAGCGGCTGGTCAATTCCTGTGCGGCGGTAGACGAAGTAATTTGAATTGCCAAATCGCCACTTTTCAAGTTTAAGGCTTGAAGTTGCTGGCCCGCCGCCGCCGCCTGGAAGGGAGTCAGCTTTTGAAAGCCACCATCCAGTGAGTCTGGTAAGGCCGCCTGAGCATTATAAGGATTTAACCCGCTTTCATCCCCGATAAAAGCTTTATTGGTAGTCGGGTTCTGCAAAATGATTTTGTACTTACCCTCACCGCTACGATAGGCCGTCCATGAGTAAGTGGCAGCGTTGGCTGGCTGGAAAGTTTGGGTTTTTAGCTGGTCAACCACCTGCTCTTTGGTCAGGCGATGCCCATCCCCGTAATTAGTAAAAGAAACATAAACATT
>JBBQGP010000052.1:0-29914 GCA_038323095.1 Chloroflexia bacterium
GAACCTGAAAAGTTATAGCAGCGTGCTTGTTTAGACTCTTTCCCGAACTAAAGAAAAGAGTTTATTTGAAAATTGAGTTAGAAAATGCAAATGATAAACCCGGATAAATTCATTTTAGCACAGGAAAATGAAGTTGTAAAGATTCTTCGCTCATCTGTAGCCAAAAACATACAAAAATACGGCTCACCCATAATTGGATGAACCGTATCCGAAAATCCATATTCGCTCTGACGAAGGCCAAAACCTATCGCTTGGTGTACTGTGGAGCTTTGCGGGCGCGTTTTAGACCGGGCTTTTTGCGTTCCTTCATACGCGGGTCGCGGGTCAGGAAGCCAGCTTTTTTAAGAGCCGGGCGCAAAGTTTCGTCAGCCTGAATTAAAGCGCGGGCAATACCATGACGGATAGCCCCGGCTTGACCAGTAGTGCCGCCACCGACCACCCGAACGCTGACGTTATACTGACCAATCCGGCTAACCTGGCGGAGCGGGCTGGTAATTACAATTTCGTGCAATTGCCGACCACCAAAATAATCAGCCAAAGTTTTGTTATTAACGGTAATCGTGCCAGTGCCGGGCAGAAGCCGGACGCGGGCCACGGCGGTTTTGCGCCGTCCAGTACCGTAAAAATAATTCTTGTTTGCGGTTGCTGCCATTTTTCCTCTTTACTCCTACTCGCCGCGTATGCCGGTATAAGTGAATTTATATTCTTTAGGCTGCTGCGCGGTGTGGGGGTGTTCCGAACCGGCGTAAACCTTTAGCTTCTTCGCCATCGCCCGACCCAATCGGTTGTGAGGCAACATTCCCTTGATAGCATCTTCAAGCGGCCAGGTCGGGTGTTTCTTGAGCTGGTCGTTGAAATTGATTTGCCGGAAGCCCTGCGGATGCATAGTGTGGTGAATGTAGAGCTTGTCGCTTGATTTATTGCCTGTAACGACAATATCTTTGGCATTGATAATAATAACATAATCGCCGGTGTCCATATGAGGCGAATAAATCGGCTTATGCTTGCCGCGCAGCAAAGTAGCTACTTCGGTGGCTACCCGGCCCAGGGTTAGCCCTGCCGCATCCACGATATGCCATTCCCGTTTAATATCGGGCGGTGTGGGCGTAAAAGTCTTCATAATACCAGTCAACTCCTGCTTCTTCTGAAAGGGCCTCTGCCCCAAAACCAAGTTTTACTCATAGCGGACTTCGATTAAACAAAGCCCGTTCGCGGGGGCAGTCGGCCCCGCCCGGCGGCGGTTTCTCGCCACCAAAATTTCTTCTACATCGGCTGGCTTAAGCTTACCAATACCGACCCATAACAGCGTCCCGACAATGTTTCGCACCATATGGGGCAAAAAAGCGTTAGCTGCCAGATAAATGCTCAGGTTTGTACCTTCAGCCTCGACGCTGGCCGCCGTCATTCGCCGGATTGTGCCGGGTCGGTCTTCGGCTTCATCTTCGCCAGTAGTACCCCAGCCATCTCCGGCAAAGCTGGCGAAATCGTGTTCACCAATCAGCTTTTGTACCGCTTCCTGCATCGGGGCTACCGCCAGAGCTTCGCTTACCTGATAGGCAAAACGCCTTTCAAGCGGCGAACGAACCGCCCGGTTAATCAATCGGTAGCGGTAGGCGCGTCCTGTTGCGCTAAAACGAGCGTGAAAGCGTGCTTCTACTTCCTCGACTTGCGTTACCGCTACGTCAAACGGAAGCAAAGCGTTCAGGCCACGCCGGAAAGTTTCCAGCGAATGTCCGTTTTCGGTCTGAAAATTGGCGATTTGCCCGGTAGCGTGTACCCCGCTATCAGTACGACCAGCCAAACTCATTTTTACGCGCTGCTCTTTGGGCAACCCGGTTAATTGTCCAGCCGCTTTTTCCAGTTCGCCCTGAATTGTCCGACCATTAGGCTGCAACTGCGACCCGACAAAATCGGTTCCGTCATATTCCAGCGTTAGCTTAATATTTCGCACAGCTAGTATCGAGTAATGAGATTTTGGCTCATTACTCGTCACCTCTTAAGGCAAGAACTGGATTAAAGCCATATCCGCACCATCGCCCAACCGAGTGCCGAGCTTGTAAATGCGGGTATAACCGCCCTGGCGTTCGGTATAGCGTGGGCCGAGTACCGTAAAGAGCTTCTGCACTGCCGCCGCATTAGCAATTCGGCTGGTGGCAATCCGCCGATTGTGGACATTGTCTTCGGCAGCAACACGCACCAAAGATTCTACCATGCCCTGAATCTCTTTGCACTTGGCTTCAGTGGTCTTAATTTGTTCGTGGGCGATTAACGAAATCATCAAATTGCGGTAAAGCGCAATCCGCTCTCCCGTACTTCGATGGAATTTCCGCCCGGCAACACCGTGTCTCATTTTGCTTTATTCCTCGTCATCTTCAAGCCCGCCAATATCGGCCAGGGCAGCCTCTTCGTCTTCTCCAAAGCCGCCTTCCCCGTCGGCTGAACCCGCGAACGGGCCAATCGGGTTGTTGGCATTCATAAAGCCGTGCGAAATTAACTGGGCGCGTAATTCATCGTAAGATTTGCGGCCAAAATTGCGAACGCTTAACAAATCTTTTTCGTCCATCTGCAAAATCTGTCCAACTTTGGTGATATTACTGCGCTTCAAGCAGTTATAAGTACGCACCGACAAATTCAAATCTTCGATGGGCGTATCGAAAGTTACAGGCGGAATTAAGGCATTCAAACCGTTTCCACCCGGCGGCAATTCTTCCTTCGACTTGTTAAAGTCGGCGATAATCTGGCTATGTTTCTTCAAGATTTCCGCCGATTGGCTCAAAGCCTCGCCGGAATCAAGCGAACCATCCGTCCAAATTTCCATAATTAGCCGGTCATAGTCAGTCTGCTGGCCTACGCGAGTATGCTCAATCACGTAATTGACCCGTGGAATCGGTGTATAAATCGCGTCTACCGGGATAACGCCAATCGGCATGTTATCCCGGTTTTCGGCAGAGTTATAACCCACGCCGTGTTCTACGGTCAATTCCATCTCAAAGGTTGCGTCATCGCCATCAAGGGTGGCAATTGGCTGGTCAACATTAATAATTTCGACCAGTTGGCCCGGAACATCTATTTGTCCGGCAGTTACCACACCATCACCCCGCGCACTCAGGTTCAAGCGTACCGGGCGGTCACTGAAAGAGCGTAGACGGATACGTTTTACGTTCAAAATGATTTCGGTTACATCTTCCTTGACGTGTGGCAGCGACGAAAATTCGTGTGCTACCCCGTCGATTTTGATGGAACTAATCGCCGCGCCGGGCAGCGATGAAAGCAAAATCCGGCGCAGAGCATTACCGAGCGTAATACCGTAACCTGGCTCTAGTGGCTCAATCTTAAACCGACCGTAGTTTTCCGAGAATGCGACTTTCTCGACTTTTAATCCTACCTCAAACAAGGTAATCAGCCTCCTTCTTACTCAGTATCTGGACTGGACTGAGTGCTGATGATTTCAAGCTGCGAAAACAACAAACTACTAGCGGCTATAAAATTCGACGATTAGTTGCTCTTCCAGCGTGGTATCAATTTCGCTGCGACCCGGTACGCTTACTACTCGCCCGCTCATAGCACGCGGGTCAAGGTTCAACCAGCCGGGAATATCACGTTTCTGGATAACTTCCGCCACTACTTTAAAGTATTCCTTGTTGCGGCTTTCTTCCTTGAGCGTAATTACATCGCCCGCTTTCGCAATAAAAGACGGAATATCGGTTTTGCGACCATTTACAATAAAGTGACCGTGCCGGACGAGCTGGCGGGCCTGTTTGCGCGAATCGGCAAAACCCAGGCGATGCACCACATTATCCAGACGCAGTTCCAAAATCTGCAAAAGATTTTCACCAGTCGCACCGGGGCGACGTTGCGCTTCTTCGTAGTGTTTGCGGAATTGGCGTTCCAACACGCCATAAATGCGGCGAGCTTTTTGTTTCTCACGCAACTGCAAACCAAAATCACTCATTTTGCGCTGGCGTTTCGCGCCATGCATACCCGGAGCAGACGGGCGACGTTCGATTGAACATTTCGGGGACATACAACGGTCACCCTTGAGCATGAGTTTCAAGCCCTCGCGGCGACAGAGCCTACAAACAGGCCCGGTATATCGTGCCAAGTTTTCCTCCCTTTGGCAGTCTAAATTAACTTATCACCTAAGTTAGTTTCTGCTTGCTAGATTTGCTAAAAGCAGCGGTTCAGTTTACGTCCTGGCTCGGACTTCTTCCTGAGCCTCAAAAGTTGTTAGCAATTCACTAACAACTTAAAACAACACCAGATTAAACGCGGCGGCGTTTCGGCGGACGGCAGCCGTTGTGAGGTATCGGCGTAACGTCAGTAATCGAAACTACCTGCAAGCCAGTCGCCTGGAGCGAACGAATTGCCGCTTCCCGACCCGAACCCGGCCCTTTGACATAAACCTCAATCTGGCGCAAGCCGTGTTCCATTGCCCGGCGTGCTGCACCTTCAGCAGCTACCTGAGCGGCGTAAGGCGTGCTTTTGCGCGACCCTTTGAAGTCGCTTGCGCCCGCGCTACCCCAGCTTAGAACGTTGCCTTTTGGGTCAGTCAAAGTAATAATCGTGTTGTTAAAAGTAGACTGGATATGCGCCTGGCCTTTCGGTACGCTTTTGCGTTCCCGGCGCTTCGTCTTGGCGGTGCGCTTTTTTGCGCCCGTACCTTTGTCTGCCATCTAATCTCCTCAAATCAAGTTAAAAACTACTTTTTACTTGGTAGCCTTCTTCTTACCCGCAATCGTGCGACGCGGCCCGGTGCGGCGAGTACGAGCGTTGGTTCGAGTGCGCTGCCCACGTACCGGCAAGCCGGCCCGGTGACGTTTGCCCCGATAGCTACCAATCTCAATCAACCGCTTGATATTCAAATTCACTTCACGGCGCAAATCACCCTCAACCCGGTATTCCCGGTCAATTAGTTCGCGCAAGCGGGAAATTTCCTCTTCGGACAAAGCCCGCACCCGCGTATCGGGGCTGATATTAGTCGCCGTTAAAATCTTGTGGCTGGTTGAAGAGCCAATCCCATAGATATAGGTTAGGCCGATTTCTACCCGTTTATCGCGGGGAAGGTCCACCCCGGCAATTCTAGCCATCAATTCCTCCTAAAACAGTTTTTCTAGTTGCTAGTTGTTAGTTGTTAGCTGTTGGTTAAATTTCCCTAGATTTCTAAAGAACTTTCTAACAACTAACAACTAACAACTTATTTTTTAGCCCTGGCGTTGTTTGTGCTTGGCGATAGTGCAGATAACCATTACTACCCCTTTGCGCTTGATAACTTTACACTTTTCGCAACGCGGCTTTACTGAAGCACGCACTTTCATTTAAGCACCTCATTACGTTTTATTACTTTTGCAGACAATTCGAGATTATACCATAACTACAGTTAGTTTGGCAAATTTAACAGCATCAGGTTTAACCCGAAGTGGCACTTTTTGAGCAGATTACGAATTAAACTTGATAACCTGTTTGTTAATTCGATTAGCGTCTTTTTTATTCAGATAAACCTCGTGGTTTAAGGCAAAGTTAGAATAAAAGGTGCGCCATCGGTTACAGCGATGCTATGTTCAAAATGGGCCGAAAGCGAACCATCTTTGGTTACTACCGTCCATTTGTCAGGTTTTACGACTGTCTCATAAGTTCCGATGTTTACCATCGGTTCAACCGCCAGACACATACCTCGGCGTAAAGGAAAACCCCGCGCGGGTTGACGAAAATTTGGCACTTGCGGGTCTTCATGCACTTTGCGACCAATGCCGTGTCCGACATATTGCGTTACTACGCTCAAGCCGTGGGCTTCCACGTGTTCGTGAATAGCACTCGAAATGTCGTGCAGGTAATTACCCAAACGCATTTGTTCAATACCAAGCATTGTCGCATCATGGGTTACTTTTAGCAACTTTTCGGCTTGCGGCGAAATTTTGCCTACTCCGAAAGTAGCGGCGGCATCCCCATTCCAGCCTTTGTAGGTTGCCCCTACATCCAGACTGATTATGTCGCCTTCTTTCAAAACGCGCTTGTTCGGTATGCCGTGTACTACTTCTTCATTAAATGAGATACAAACGCTACCCGGAAAGCCGTACAGCCCCTTAAAAGCGGGTGTACAGCCCTGAGAGCGGATGTAATCTTCGGCTATTTTATCTAATTCCAGAGCGGTGATGCCGGGCTTCACGTGCTTTTGAAGCTCTTGAATAGTTTTGCCAACTACCTGTCCGGCCCGGCGCATCAAATCAATTTCGCCTCTGGTTTTACAACTTATCATATACTTCCAGTTTTAATTTTCGAGAGTTTGAATTGGCGGCTTCCCGACACCTGTCAGGAAAACCGCCATATGATTACCCGTTCTTAGTGAGTGAGAGCCTGTCGCTTGCTCGAAGTCGTTACGCCACTAACGACTCACTCAGTTCCCCCTTCGGAGAATTGATTGCTTTCACTATATCGGCGTAAACCTCATCGACGCTTTGCTGCCCGTTGATTTCCACCAGCAAACCTTCCCTGGTGTAATATTCTATTAGCGGCGTAGTTTGATTGAAATAAACTTTCAAACGGTTTTCCGCCGTCGAGCGTTTATCATCTTCACGCTGGTAAAGCTGCGCTCCTTCGTTGTCGCAAATCTGGGCAACTTTGGGCGGGTTCTTTACTTCGTGATATGAAGTGCTGCACACCGGGCAAATCCAGCGACCACTCAGGCGGTTTAGCAGTTCTTCGGTTTGGACTTTTATGTAAATTACCTTCTGAATGTTACTTTCGAAGCCGGTTTTCAGAGCTTCGTCCAGAGCTTCAGCCTGGGGAATGGTGCGCGGGAAACCATCCAGCAACGCCCCTTTCTCACAGATTGCCGTTCCCAGATGCGCCATAATCATACTGATAACGGTTGCATCAGGAACAAGTTCGCCTCTGTCCATATAACCCTTAGCTTCCAGGCCAAGTAGGGTGCTGTTCTTGATATTTTCACGGAACAAATCACCGCTCGAAACGTGAGCAATGCCCAGCGTTTCTGAAAGCATCTTTGCTTGTGTCCCTTTGCCAGCCCCCGGCGCACCCAGAAGAATCAAATACATATTGCGTCAGCCTCCTACTTCGCAAGTAAGCCCTGCGTCTTTGCAGTTTATTCCATAGTCCAGAAATTGTACTTTTTTCACAATCTTTGGCCTAATTATAGCATACTTGACATAGTAGACACAACCCGTTAAATAATTAACAAGAAATAGATTTTCATTAAATCTACCATAAATGAAATCTATTTCAAAATGCCTTGATATTCGCGCATTACAAGCTGGGCTTCCAATTGTTTCATTGTATCTACCGCTACGCCCACCACAATCAAGAGCGAGGTACTGCTCAAGAAAGTGCTAACCTGAGTTTGCACTAATACGCCCGCCAGGAAAGGCATAATCGCGACAATCCCCAAAAATAACGCCCCGATTAGGGTAATGCGATTTAGCACCTTCATTAAATAATCGGTGGTGGGCTTGCCGGGCCGGAAGCCGGGAATAAAGCCGCCGCGTTCCCGCAAATTGTCGGTTATATTTTGCTGGTTGAATAGCACCAGGGTATAGAAGTAGGTGAAACCAACTACCATCGCGAAATACAAGAGTTGGTACAAAATACTGCCCGGACCGAAATTGACCACTACCCAGTTGGCTGCCTGACTTACCCAATCCGTCGAGCTAGGCCGGACAAAGAAACTGGCTACCGTGGTCGGGAAGATAATAATGCTGCTGGCGAAAATCAAGGGAATCATACCCGCCGAATTAACCTTGAGCGGAATATGGGTACTTTGCCCGCCATAAACTTTATTACCCTGCACCTGTCGCGGGAATTTCACCGGGATTTTGCGTTGGCCTTCCTGCACCATGATGATTCCGACGATAGCCGCCAAACCAATGATGGCTATGATAGCAATCGAGATTAGATTTTGGCCCAAACTGGTCTTGCCAGCTTGCAGAATCTTTTGGGGCAAGCCCGAAACAATTCCACCAAAAATGATAATTGAAACGCCGTTGCCAATTCCTTTTTCGGTAATCAGTTCGCCCAACCAGACCAATAGCAGCGTCCCGGTAGTCATCGCCAGCACTACCGCAATCGTCAGAACCGGGTCAGCTCCCGTACCGAAAAGCGAAAAACGCTGTCGGTCAGCTCCCTGCAAAACGTTCTGGCTCTTGAGCAGCACAATATGACCGTAAGCGGTCAAGGCGGCGATTGGTACAGTAATAACGTGCGTCCATTTGTTTACAATCTGGCGGCCTCGTTCGCCTTCTTTAGCCAAACGGTCTAACGAAGGGATAATCGGCTGCAAAAGTTGCATAATAATCGAAGCGGTAATGTAAGGATAAACTCCAACCGCCGCAATCGAGAAGTTACTGAGCGAACCACCCGAAAAAATGTCGAGGAAACCAAGTACGCCGCCGATACCCTGACTTGACCCGGCGGGCGCATTGTTGCCGGAAAGCAAATCGCGCAAACGGTCTTTAATATCGCCGCTGATGCCCGGTACAGGAATATGGGCAATGATTCGGAAGATTACCAGAATCATCAGGGTAAACAAGATCTTGGCCCGTAAATCGGGTATTTTGAATGCTTTTACAACTGCTTCTAACATGAGCAGGAACTCCCTCTATAAAGATATGAGTGTTAAATTTCAGGTTTTGGGTTACAACAATTACTATTATAACTCATAACTCAAAATTTAACACTCATATCTTTTATTCTGCTGCTACGGTTTCCGCTTCGGTTTCGGCTGGGTTTAGTTCTACAAAACTTCCGCCCGCCGCCGTGATTTTTTGCTTGGCACTGGCGGTAAGACGGTGTACCCGCACGGTCAAAGGTTTGCTGATTTCGCCATCACCCATAACTTTGACAGGCTTGACCATTGAGCGAATAAAGCCACGAATTACCAGCGTTTCGGGGGTAACATCGCCTTCCCAATCGTTTAATTGGCTCAGGTTTACCACTTCATAAGTAACCCGGTTCGGGTTGCTGAAGCCTACCCCACGCTTGTAGGGCGAACGCTTCAAGCTGTTAGTCTTGGAAGGGCTACCTTCAAACCAGACCGGCATTTTGCTATGGCCGGTACGGGCTTTTTGCCCTTTTTGGCCGCGTCCACTGGTTTTGACCGAGCCAGAACCGTGACCACGTCCTACCCGCTTCCGATTCTTTACACTACCCGGATTCGGTTGCAGTTCATGTTGCTGCATTGCTCTAATTCCTCCAAAGATGAGGACTGAGGACTAAATTATAGTCTCAAGCCCATTTCCCTAAATTATATTTATTTTCGGGACGAGGGAAGTAGCCCTCAGTCCTCAGCATTTTCTACAGTTCTTCGACTGTGACCCATTGCATTACGCTGCGAATCATACCGCGAACCGCCGGGTTGTCCGGCAGGGTATGGCTCTGGTGCATACGGTGCAAGCCCAGCGAACGAAGCGTATCTTTATGTTCACCACGTGACCGAATGGGGCTTTTAATTAGCGTTACCTTAAGCGTTTTCCCACTGGCCGTGCTTTCATTTTCAACAGTCATCTCAAACTCACCTTACAAGTTGTTAATTGTTAGTTGTTAGTTGTTAAAGAATTTAGATTCTAACAACTAACAACTAACAACTAAACACTATTTCTAGCTCGCTCCGCCCTGCTGTTCACCAGCACCGCCGGAAGTAGTTTGGTTAGCGGCTGGACGCGGTTCTTGTGTAGTAGCCGGGTTGCGTTCCTGATTGCTCTCGGTATGCTGAACCGTTGCGTCAGTCCGAGGAGGACGATTGCCGCGCTCCTGGGCCGGGGCATTGACTGCACCGCCGCGAGTATCAGCAATGCCAACGCCACTGGCAGTCGGCATAGGCGGACGGTCTCCGCGTGGGCCACGATAGCCACCGCCACCGCCGCCACCCCGGTTATCGCCACCACCGCCACTGCGACGGTCTCCACCACCACCACCGGCTGCACCACCACGACGGTCTCCGCCGCCACCGCCACCGCCGCGATTATCGCCGCCGCCGCGACGGTCTCCACCGCCACCAGCACCGCCCCGGTCATTGCGGTCACGCCGACCACCCCGGTCACGGTCTCCGCCCCGACCTCGGTCAGAGAAGCTACCTTGTTGCGGAACGAAAATCGAAAGACGCTGTTTGGGAGCAACAACTACCTCATCACTTGGGCCAAGACCAAAGCTTTTGAAAGGCTTGCCACGCTTGACTTCTTCATCTTCCATTATTTTGAGTTCTTGAAGGGCAACCAGGGTAGCCCGAACCACGTTTACCGGGTTGTTGCTACCGAGTGACTTGCTCAAAACATCCTTGATACCGGCGGCTTCCAAAACGGCACGCACACCACCACCTGCGATAACACCCGTACCGGGAGAAGCAGGCTTTAAGAGTACCCGACTTGCGCCAAAGCTGGCGGTTACTTCGTGCGGGATGGTGCGGTTATCAATCAAGGGAATCAGAATAATATTCTTTTTGGCATCGTCGCTGCCCTTGCGAATCGAGTCCGGCACTTCTTTTGATTTGCCGATACCCGCGCCGACATGCCCTGCGCCATCACCGACTACTACCATTGAGCTAAAGCTAGGGGTGCGACCACCTTTGGTAGTTTTAGCGACGCGGTTAATCTGGACTACGCGCTCCTCCAGATTTAGTTTGCTGGGGTCAATTCTTGCCATTAAAATTTGCGCTCCTTAAAATTGCAAACCGGCTTCACGTGCGCCATCGGCCAAAGCCTTGATACGTCCGTGATAAATATAGCCAGCCCGGTCAAACACTACCTTGCTAATACCCTTGTCGATTGCCCGCTTCGCCAACATCTGGCCGACCAGCTTTGCTTCGTCAACCTTGGTATTTTCGTCGTTAATCTGCCCTTTAGTTTCAGTATCCACTGTGCTGGCCGCCACCAATGTAAAGCCCTGGTCATCATCAATAATCTGGGCGTAGATGTGACGCGCACTGCGGAAGACGTTGAGGCGCGGACGTTCGGGTGTACCGTAAACTTTAGAGCGCACCCGAATCTGCCGCCGCTTGCGCGGACTCAAATCTCGTCTAATTCGTCGCATTTTCTCTTATTAACTCCTAAACCTTCCCCTAGCCAAAGACTAAGGCAGGATTTTCTTAATTTCGAGCCATTTATCCAACTCCGGGTTAGACAAACAACCAATTCTCTTTAGCTGCTCAATAACGTTGAGCCGACTTTTCAATTCCCGTAAAGGTATAATTTTTTCAACAGCCCATTTGTTTACAGGAGTATTCCGTAAAGTTTGGGCTTTCTCCAAAATTTCCTCACGCGAAGCATTTAGCCTTTGAAAAAACCACTCTTCAACCAACCGGGGGTCAAGGAGCGAATGGCCTTCAACCGGGCCAAATTCTTCAATCATAGATACTGTGAACATTTTACCCGAACAATCAAATGAGTTTGTACCCGACGGAACTTTATCTGCTAAAAATTCATAAACAGCAACGGCTGCTTCCGCCCATTCTATTCTGTCAGTTTTGGACAATGCTCCATGTCGAGCTTCAAATACAGCACCATCAGCTACACCAAGTAAATCGTTAGGAGATGCCTCAAGTTTAATAGCTCCTGATTTGACAGCATTTAACCAACTAATTAGTTCTTCAGGTTTTTGAGCCAATATTTCTTTAGAAATTGTCATAACTCACCTGCACTTTATTCGTAAATTTGATGCCTAATCTTTCAAAAAAAGCTACGCCTACCTCAAGACTTTCACCTATAGGAGTATAATGCCCACTATGATTGTTAATTACTGTTGCGTAAATTATGCCTTCGGCACAGTTAATTTCTGCTTGACCTGCCGCAAGTACCGGCTTTCCCTCAGTCATTACCGTGTGTGCTATTTCAACAGTGTCGTACCATCTGGCAATAATTATTAACTGCTCTGATTCGGTCACAACCCACTTAATTAGTTCGCTATTAACCAACTCTATAAACGTTTCGTCCAAATCTGCTTTGCTATTAAGTTGCTTTGGTCTAACGCCATATCGCTTGGCTTCTGCCAGTTCAATTGCCAATCTATTAGGATATTTATTGTAGAATAATTGCCGCATTGAATTGGCTCAAGCTAAAACTTGGTTACTTTTTGCTGGCCTTACCAGCTTTACCAGCCTTGCGGCGGATAACTTCACCGGCGTAGCGAATACCTTTGCCCTTGTAGGGTTCGGGCGGGCGCATCGAGCGAATCCGGGCAGCTTCTTCACCAACTTGCTCTTTGTTAATTCCCTGAACGTTTACACGGGTGGGGGAATCAATGTTGTAGGTGATGCCTGCGGGCGGCTCAAGCCGGATAGCGTGGCTGTAGCCCAGCAGCAGCACCAGCATATTGCCGTCTTTCAAAGCCCGATAACCTACGCCCGCAATTTCCAAGTCGCGGCGGTAGCCGTCGCTAACTCCGATAATCATATTATCAACCAGAGTACGGGTTAAGCCGTGCAAAGCCCGGTGCTGGTTTGATTCACTTGGTCGAGCTACGGTAATCGTGCCGTTATCCACGCTGATTTTCATATCAGAGTTGAACTGCCGGGTTAGTGTGCCTTTTGACCCTTTTACCGTTACGGTATTATCCGGGTCAATTTTGAAATCTACACCTTTCGGCAGCGTAATCGGTTTTCGTCCAATTCGAGACATTCTGGCTTCCTCCTCTTACCAGACGTAGGCCAGCACTTCGCCGCCGAGACTGGCCCGCCATGCTTGCCGCCCCGTCATTACGCCTTTTGGGGTGCTAAGAATAGCGATACCCAGACCATTCATTACTTTTGGTATTTCGGTTTTTTTTGCATAAATTCGCAAACCGGGTTTGCTGACACGCTTTATCCCGGTGATAACCGCTTTTTTCGTACCACCGCTAGAGCTACCAATGTATTTCAACTGCACACGCAGGAGCTTCATGCTACCTTCTTCGGCAGAATTGAAATCCATCACGAAGCCTTCGTCTTTCAAAATCTGGGCAATAGCCGTTTTCAGATTACTAGCGGGCATGGTCACTTCCAGATGCCGCGCTGACGAAGCGTTGCGAATTCGGGTCAGCATATCGGCTATCGGATCAGTTGTGTTCATTCCTTAAAATTTCTCCTTGCTCTCCGATAGATTCCTACCAGCTCGATTTGGTCACGCCGGGCAGCTTGCCCTGCAAAGCGTTCTCACGGAAGCAGATACGGCACATTCCGAACTTACGCATATAGGCGCGGGGACGACCACACAGCTTGCAGCGGTTATAGCCTTGCGACGAGAAGCGCGGCTTGCGATGTGCCTTTACGACCATTGACTCTTTAGCCATTATTTTTCCTTACTTTTTGAAAGGCATCCCCATCATGCGGAGCAGCCGTTGTCCTTCGGAGTCGGTATTTGCGCTGGTAACAATCGTAATTTCCATACCGCGAACTTTATCAACTTTGTCATAATCAATTTCCGGGAAAATAATTTGTTCCCGTAAACCCAGAGTGTAATTCCCGTGACCATCGAAAGCTTTATTGGAAACTCCGCTAAAGTCACGGACACGCGGCAAGCCGATATTCATCAGGCGGTCAAGAAATTCAAACATGCGTTCTCCACGCAAGGTAACAGTTGCCCCAATCGGCATTCCGGCCCGAAGCTTAAAGGCCGCAATGCTCTTTTTGGCCTTGTTAATTACCGGCTTCTGCCCGGTAATCGCGGTCAAATCGCCTACCGCCGCATCCAAAGCTTTAGCATTGGCAATCGCTTCGCCCAGACCGAGGTTTATGACAACCTTTTTAATCTGCGGCACTTGCATGGGGTTTTTGTAATTGAATTCCTTCATCAAGCCTGGAATTACTTCCTCGCGGTACTTAATTCGCAAGCGAGCGGGTGGCGCGGGTTCGCGCGGCCCTTCATCCACCACTACTGCCGGTTTAGGAGCAGGTTTAGCTGCTTTTGGCTGCTGTGCCTGCTGCGGCTGACCGCCCTTTTTTTGTTGGGGCTGGCCTTTACCTTTGTCTGCCACTTAATTTATCTCCTTCCCTCTCAAACCAATTCGGAAAACCTCTGTAGCTTTCCGTCGTCCTGCCACCTTAACCCAATGGGCCAGTGAAGGGCAGCGGTCTTTGAATGGGATGTATGATTTACCGATTTATTAACTTGTCACAAAACACTGCTTGATTGACTATTTTTGATTTTTGATTTCCAGTTACTTCTTGAAATAATCGTCAATCCTCAATTCATAATCGTCAATCGTCTACTCTTCCCGGCTATTGGCTTTGCTGTGGAAACCAGTATTGTCGGGAATAGTTTTGTTACAATTCTTGCAGTAACGTACTTTTTCGCCGCCTTCTTCGCGGTGTCCAATGCGAACACTTTCTCCGCAAGCCGGGCAAACAATCATTACATTACTAACGTGAATTGGGGCTTCTACTTCCACAATCCCGGTTTGGCGAACCTGGGTGCGCGACTTCAAGTGCCGTTTGACCACGTTCACGCCTTCGATCACTATTCGCTCTTCTTTAAGAAGAACGTTCTTGACCGTGCCTTTTTTCTGTTTGTACTTGCCGGTAATAACCTGAACGGTATCACCTTTTCTAATATTCATTCTCTTATCCTCTTAGAGAACTTCGGGCGCGAGTGAAACAATTTTCATAAATTGCTTTTCACGCAGTTCACGGGCCACCGGGCCAAAGATACGAGTACCTTGCGGATTATTGTTAGCCGTAATCAGCACCGCCGCGTTATCGTCGAAGCGAATATAGCTACCATCGGCCCGTCCAAATTCTTTGGTGGTGCGTACCACTACCGCCCGCACTACTGTACCTTTTTTAACCTGACCGCCAGGACTGGCCGTTTTGACCGAGCAGATAATAATGTCACCCACGCCGGCGTACTTGCGATTGCCGCCGCCCATGACGCGAATACACATTATTTCTTTTGCCCCGGTATTATCGGCCACTTTCAGGCGCGTTGTTGGCTGAATCATCGTCTTCTCCTGTACCAGCCTTAAATCTGGTTGCTGCGCTTGATAACCTCAACCAGCCGGAAGTGCTTTTCTTTGCTGATGGGGCGGCACTCTTCAATTCGTACCATATCACCCATTTTACAAGAATTTTCCTCGTCGTGAGCCTGGAAGCGGCTGGTACGGCGCATGGCTTTCTTGTAAAGACGGTGCTTCTTCAAGTATGAAACTTCCACCACGATGGTTTTATCCATCTTGTTGCTGACTACCTTACCAACCTTCTGCACCCGATTAACCTTAACTTCTGCGGTTTCGGCTGGAACAGCAGGTGCAGTGGCAGTCGCACTATCATTGAGTTCTTCGCTCATTCTCTTCTCTTACCTCGTTTTAACCGACTGTCTAGCCCTGCGTCCCGCGTTCCAGTTCGCGCTGACGCATAATCGTTTTGATACGGGCAATGTCTTTCTTCACTTGCCGGAAGCGACCAGGGTTCGGGTTTTTGTAGGACGCAAGTTGAAAACGTAAGTTAAAATGTTCCTGGTTCAAATCGCCAATACGTTTCTGCAAATCCTCGTCGGTCAGGGCGCGAATTTCTTTAGTATTCATTTATACCTAGCTCTCCTCACCTGACTTCGTTTCGTTCTGGTCGGTAGCTTCGTCGCCTGGCTCTGGTTCGGGTTCTTCCGCCCCAACCACCGTTCCTGCCGGAGTATATTCGGTGTGTTCCAGCTGGTCGATAAAGGCATCCGCCGCCGCTTGCTCTGCCGTAGTCATTTCGGGTTTTGGCGCAGTCAAACGACTGACAAAGCGAGTTTTCACCGGCAATTTATGTCCGGCCAAACGCAAGGCTTCAATCGCTACTTCTTCACGTACTCCGCCAATCTCGAACATAATGCGGTCAGGTTTTACTACTGCAACCCAGTGGTCAGGCGCACCTTTACCAGAACCCATGCGGGTTTCGGCGGGCTTGGCCGTCACACTTTTGTCCGGGAAAATCCGAATCCAGATTTGACCACCGCGCCGGACATAGCGAGTAATCGCACGCCGGGCCGCCTCTATCTGGCGACTATCGACCCAGCCCGGTTCAAGGGCTTGCAAGCCGTAATCACCAAAGGCAACGAAGTTGCCCCGCGTGGCCTTGCCGCGCATATTGCCGCGATGCACCTTGCGGTGCTTTACTCTCTTGGGCATTAACATTTCTAAAAGTCTCCTAATCCTCTTAGGCTACGTCTTCATCCGCAATAATGCGCGGCACCTGAGCATTTTTCTTCATCTGCGAGGGCAATACATCACCCCGATAAATCCAGACCTTTACCCCGATACGGCCAAAAGTGGTGTAAGCGTGGACTAAGCCGTAATCAATATCGGCCCGAATAGTATGCAGGGGAATTCGGCCATCTTTTTCGGTGTGGTTACGAGCCATTTCCGACCCGCCCAAACGACCACTGCACTTGATTTTTACGCCTTTCGCGCCCAAACGCATTGCGCGGGTCACGGCCTGTTTCATTGCCCGTTTGTAATTCACGCGCTTTGAAATTTGCTCGGAGATGCTTTCAGCTACCAAAAAGGCATCCAGTTCGGGCTGACGAATTTCTTCGATGTTCAGCTTTACTTTCTTACCGCTTTCGGTTTCGATTTCTTTCTTGAGTTTATCGACTTCTGTACCGCTTTTGCCGATAACAATACCGGGCTTGGCGGTGTGCAGGGTAATCTCAAGGTTGTTACTCGAACGCTGAATTTCAATCCGGCTCAGGGCAGCGTTTTTTAGTTTGGTGGCAACCATTGCACGCAGCTTGATGTCTTCATGCAATTGAGCAGTGTAATCTTTTTCGGCGAACCAGCGGCTTTGCCAATCTTTGACAACGCCTAATCTGAAGCCGATTGGGTGTACTTTACGTCCCACTCTTTAACTCTCCTCTTGCTGCTGGCGGTCACCAACTGTTACCGTCACATGGCACATCCGTTTAATAATACGGTCAGCCCGACCACGTGCACGGGCGTGAATCCGCTTCATACGTGGAGCTTCATCGGCAACAATATGGGTAACATACAAATCTTCCGGCGACATCAGCAGATTGTTTTCGGCGTTAGCTCTGGCACTTTTCAGTACCGCCGCTACATCTCGCGCCGAATGTTGCGGCATATAGCGCAGCATCGACAACGCTTCATCTACCTGCTTGCCGCGCACTACATTCACCACGAGGCGAACCTTGCGGGGCGAGTGCTTTATAAACTTTAAGGTTGCGCTTACTTCCATTTTTTCCTCTCCACTTATCGGGACTTGGTACTTTTTTCGTTACCGGCGTGTCCCTTATAGGTGCGGGTAGGCGCAAATTCACCTAGCTTATGTCCGACCATGTTTTCGGTGACGTACACCGGCACATGGCGGCGGCCATCATACACGCCCAGGGTATGGCCCACCATCTGAGGGAAGATAGTCGAATCGCGTGACCAGGTTTTGAGAACCCGCTTCTGACCCGCACTATTCATCGCCTCTACTTTTGCCAGCAGCCGCTCTTCGATATACGGCCCTTTTTTCGTTGACCTAGACAACGTCTTCCTCCCAAATTTCAGTGCTAAGGACTGAGAACCGAGTTTTAGCACTCCGCCAATATTTTCACAGGCTGAATATTATACCACATTTCTGGATAATTTACTCAGTCCTCATTCCTCAGTCCCTACTTCGTTCTGCGCCGTATAATAAATCGGTCAGTGCGCGGGTTGTTACGGGTACGATAGCCCATTGCCGGTTTACCCCAGGGTGTCTTGGGGTTCATACCAGTCGGGGCGCGACCTTCACCACCACCGTGAGGGTGGTCGTTCGGGTTCATAACCGAACCGCGTACTGTAGGGCGAATACCCATCCAGCGGCTTTTGCCCGCCTTTGCCCAGCGTTCGTTTTCATGCTCCAGATTGCCGACCTGCCCAATAGTTGCCATACATTCGATGCGAATCATCCGCATTTCGCCACTGGGCATACGCAGGGTAGCATAATTGCCTTCTTTAGCCATAAGCTGAATAACTGTCCCGGCACTGCGGCCAATTTGACCACCGCGTCCGGCGTACATTTCAACGTTATGAATTTGGGTACCAAGCGGGATATTGCGAAGCGGCAGGGCATTACCCACGCGCACTTCCGCCATTGTACCGCTCATTATTCTATCGCCTACTTTTAGCCCGTTCGGAGCTAGAATATAGCGTTTTTCGCCGTCTTCGTATTGCAATAAGGCAATGCGGGCCGAGCGGTTCGGGTCGTATTCCAGCGCAATTACTTTAGCTGCTACGCCGAACTTATCGCGCTTGAAATCAACAAGACGATATTTGCGCTTGTGGCCGCCGCCCTGATGCCGGACGGTAATCTTACCCTGGTTATTTCGACCAGCCTTGCTCTTGAGAATAACAGTCAGTTTCTTTTCGGGCTTCTTTTTGGTAAGCTCCGAAAAAGTGCTGTTTCGCTTGAGCCGGGTGCCGGGCGAGGTTGGGTTAAAACTTCTAATCGGCATTACTAAGCTCCCTCAAAAATTTCGATTTTGTCGCCCGGCTTCAGCCGTACAATCGCCTTTTTGCTAACCCCGGTATAGCTGCGGTAACGTCCCCGCCCGCGCTCCTTGCGATGCATCCGTAAGGTATTTACACTGACTACACCTACATTGAAAATGGTTTCAACCGCCGCCCGAATTTGGACTTTGTTGGCGTTGCGTTCCACTTCAAAAGTGTAAACACCCTGCTCGGTCATATCGCTGGTGCGCTCGGTAACAAGCGGGCGTTTGATAACTTGATATAAGTCCATGTCTCTAATCGCCCTTTCTTACTCGGCTTCTAAAGGATTAACAATAGTCGCCGGGCCGGTTGTTACGATACCACCAATATTGCGACGGGTTTGGGCTTCTTCTTTCAGATAACGGCTGATAGTTTCGATAGCCGCTATCGGCATAATTACCTTTTGATACTTGAACATATCGTCCATATTCAGGTAATTTGCCAGCAAAGATTTAACGTTTTCCAGATTGCTTGCTGCCCGGTAAACCAATTCGTCTTTTTCGGATACTACTATCAAAACTTTTTGGTTCGCCACGTTCAAGGCCGTTAAAGCCGCCAGCATTGCTTTGGCTTTTGGCTCAATACCTTCCCAGCTATCTACCAGCACCAAGTTATTTTCTTTAATCTTGAGCGAAAGGGCCGAGCGTACTGCCAGACGGCGTACTTTCTTCGGCATATCTTTCTCGTAGCTGCGGGGTCTAGGCCCAAAAATAACCGCGCCACCCCGATAATGCGGAGCGCGACGACTACCCTGACGAGCGTTACCAGTTCCCTTTTGGCGATACGGTTTTCTGCCGCCGCCTCGTACTTCGCCGCGAGTTTTGGTAGAGGCGGTTCCTTGCCGGGCATTGGCGTGCTGTCGCACCAGAGCCTGGTGCATTACCGCCTTATTCGGCTCTATGCCGAAAATGAATTCGTCCAGTTCAACGGTGCTTACTTGCTGGCCGCTGAGGTTATAGACTGTTGCCTGCACTCTTTGTTCCTCTTTCCCTACTGCTGGCTCTTGACGGCCTTATGAATCATCACCAGCCCGCCAGTTGCGCCGGGAACTGCGCCCTTAATCAAAATCAGATTTTTTTCGGGGTCAATCCGTACTACTTTTAAGTTCTGGGTAGTTACCCGTTCGTTACCCATATGGCCCGCCATACGCAGACCCTTAACCACACGACCCGGAGTAGTACCACTACCAATCGAGCCAGGGTGACGCTGGCGGTCACTTTGACCGTGAGTTTTAGGCCCACCACTAAAGTTATGCCGCTTCATTACACCGGCGAAGCCTTTACCTTTGCTCGTCCCGGTGACATCTACCAAATCGCCCGCTTTGAAAACATCGGAGGCGGTGATTGTATCACCAACGGTATGTTCGGCGAGGGTGGCCGCTTCTACTTCACGTAGATGCTTGAGGCCGAATTCCCTTTCGTGTCCTTTTATCTCTTCCTTGCGGAGCAGGGCCTTCTGATGGCCCTTCTGCGGCTGTTTCAGGCGGCGGCTTTCCCCAAAGCCAAGCTGCACTGCTTCATAGCCGTCTTTTTCTTGCGTGCGAATTTGAGTAACCCGGCATGGCCCTGCTTCGACCACCGTTACCGGGATAACCCGCCCGCTCTCGTCAAAAATTTGGGTCATCCCAAGCTTTTTGCCCAAGATTGTATTTATCATTGTCTTAATAATCCTTGGTTATTGCAGGCGCGTTCCTAAATCTCATACACTTGAACCTTGCTACCAATTCCTGAACAAGTTCAGTCTTCAGTCCTCAGTCCTCAGCACTATAATTCAGTTCCGCCCTACTACAACTTGATTTCGATTTCTACGCCAGCGGGCAAATTTAGCCGCATTAGCGCGTTAATCGTCTTTTGGCTCGGCTTTATTACATCAATCAGGCGTTTATGAGTACGCATTTCAAAATGTTCTTGCGAGTCCTTGTCAATAAAAGGTGAGCGAGTTACCGTATACCGTTCAATTTTAGTTGGTAACGGCACTGGCCCGGCTACCACTGCTCCTGTCCGTTCGGCGGCATCTACAATTTGCGCTGCCGATTGGTCAAGAATTTTGTGGTCGTAAGCTTTCAGGCGAATGCGAATTTTCTGGTCGGCCATCTTTTCTGCTTCTTCCTCCAAATGCAAGTCGGAAGTAAGAAGTAGAAAGCCGGAAATAACTTCCGGCTTTCTACCCCTAACTTTATTCGATGATGCTGGTTACGCTACCGGCACCCACCGTGCGGCCACCTTCGCGAATAGCGAAGCGCAAACCGACTTCAATAGCTACCGGGGTAATCAACTCTACGCCCATCTGCACGTTATCACCAGGCATAACCATTTCCATACCTTCCGGCAAGCTGATGCTGCCAGTTACGTCAGTGGTACGGATATAGAACTGCGGGCGATAACCGTTGAAGAACGGGGTATGGCGACCACCTTCTTCCTTGCTCAAAACGTAAACTTCCGCCTTGACCTTGGTGTGGGGCTTAATCGAACCGGGCTTCGCCAAAACCTGACCGCGCTGGATGTCGGCACGTTCAATACCGCGCAACAAACAACCTACATTGTCACCGGCCTGGCCCTGGTCGAGGGTCTTCTGGAACATTTCTACGCCGGTTACTACCGAAGTGCGGCTCGCGTCGGCCATACCAATGATTTCAATGGTATCACCAATTTTGCAGATACCGCGCTCGATACGGCCCGTTACTACCGTACCGCGACCCTTGATGGCGAATACGTCTTCAATGGGCATCAAGAACGGTTTGTCAACTTCGCGGGTCGGAGTCGGCACGTAGCTATCTACCGCTTCCATCAAGTCCATAATGCACTTGTATTCGGGAGCGTCCAGCTTATTGGTCTGCTCTTCCAAAGCTTTCAGGGCCGAGCCACGAACCACCGGGATGTCGTCGCCAGGGAAGTTGTACTTGGACAACAGTTCGCGAACTTCCATTTCGACCAGTTCCAACAGTTCTTCGTCGTCCATCATGTCAACTTTGTTCAAGAAAACTACAATGGAAGGCACCTGTACCTGACGAGCCAACAAAATGTGTTCGCGAGTCTGGGGCATTGGGCCGTCCGGTGCGCTTACTACCAGAATCGCACCGTCCATCTGGGCTGCGCCGGTAATCATGTTCTTGATATAGTCGGCGTGACCGGGGCAATCTACGTGAGCATAGTGCCGCTTGTCGGTTTCGTATTCCACGTGAGCGATAGCAATCGTAATACCGCGCTCGCGCTCTTCAGGCGCGTTGTCGATGCTGTCGAAAGCGCGGAACTTGGACTTATTACTGCGCAAAGACATGGTCTTGGTAATTGCGGCGGTCAAGGTCGTCTTACCGTGGTCAACGTGACCGATAGTGCCGACGTTTACGTGGGGCTTGTTACGCTCAAACTTCTGCTTTGCCACCTCTGTGTTCCTCCTTAGAGAATTATCCTTATAGACTTATATCTATATATCTAAAATTTACTACCGAAAAGTCTTTCAGTTTTGAATCTTGAGTGCTGAGTTTTAAGTTAAACCAGCACTCAAAACTCTGGTTCACCTACGCGCCCTTCATCTTGGCGATGATTTCTTCCTGCAAAGTGCGCGGAAGCGGCTCGTAGTGGTCAAATTCCATTGAATAGCTGGCCCGACCCTGGGTCGAACCGCGCAAATCGTTCACATAGCCGAACATTTCCGATAACGGTACAAGTGAGCGAACTACGATAGTATTGCCACCACGATTCTCTTGTTCCTGAATCTGGCCGCGTCGCTGGTTCACATCACCGATTACTGTACCTACGAAATCGTCCGGGGTGGTAACTTCTACTTTCATAATTGGCTCAAGCAAGACCGGCTTGGCCTTGTTGACCGCACTCTTGATTGCCATTGAACCGGCAATTTTGAAAGCGTCTACCGAAGAGTCAACTTCGTGATAGCTACCATCCACCACTGTAGCTTTAACATCTACCACCGGGTAGCCAGCGATAATGCCGTTTGCCAGAGCTTCGCGCACACCCTGTTCAATACCAGGAATGTATTCGCGGGGAATACTACCACCAACGGTTTTGTTGACGAACTCGAAGCCTTTGCCGCGTTCCTGCGGTTCAACTTCCAGCCAAACGTGACCATATTGACCCTTACCGCCCGACTGACGTACAAAACGGCCTTCGGCTTTGGTCTTAGCCGTAATCGTTTCGCGGTAAGCTACCTGCGGACGACCAACGTTAGCTTCGACCCGGAACTCGCGCTTCATACGGTCAACGATAATTTCGAGGTGAAGTTCGCCCATACCGCTAATTTCGGTCTGGCCGCTTTCCTCATTGGTCTTAACTCGGAAAGTCGGGTCTTCTTCCGCCAGACGTTGCAAGGCGATTGACATTTTATCCTGGTCAGCCTTCGTCTTGGGTTCGAGCGACATCGTAATTACCGGCTCAGGGAACTTGATATTTTCCAGAATAATCGGGTTATTCGGGTCAGACAAGGTATCCCCGGTAAAAGTGTCTTTCAAACCAACGATAGCGGCAATATCGCCTGCCGAAACGTTGTCAATATCTTCGCGCTTGTCGGCGTGCATCCGTAGCAAACGGCTAACGCGCTCTTTTTTGTCCTTAGTGGTGTTTTCGACATAAGAACCTTTGTGGAGCTGACCGCTATACACCCGGAAATAAGCCAGACGGCCCACGTAGGGGTCGGTTACAATTTTGAAAACCAGAGCCGAAAAAGGTTCGTTCGGGTCAAGCGAACGAGTTTCTTCTTCTTCCGTACCCGGCAAAATACCAGTAACGGGTGGCTTATCAAAGGGCGAAGGCAGGTAATAAGTGATTGCATCCAGCAAAAGCTGTACGCCCTTATTTTTCAAGGCCGAACCGCACAAGACCGGCACAAGTACGCTCTTAAGCGTAGCTTTACGCAGACCTGCCCGCAGTTCTTCGGCAGTGAATTCATCGCCTTCAAGGTAACGCGTAGCCATATCGTCGTCGGTTTCGGCGATTTGTTCAATCATGCGGTCACGCATTTTCTTGACTTCATCGACCATTTCCGCCGGGACAGCTTCCTCACGCACTTCCGTACCTTTATCATTGGTGTAGATGTAAGCTTTTTGCTCAATCAAATCCACCAAACCCCGGAAGGCTTGTTCCAGGCCCATGGGCAATTGTACCGCGCAGGGCTTGGCCGCCAAACGTTCGACAATCATATCGTAGGTGCGGTAAAAGCTCGCGCCGGTTCTGTCCATTTTGTTAATAAAACAAATACGCGGTACACCGTAGCGGTCAGCTTGCCGCCAAACCGTTTCCGATTGTGGCTCGACCCCGGCTACGCCGTCAAATACTACCACGCCACCATCGAGTACCCGCAAGCTGCGTTCTACTTCGACGGTAAAGTCTACGTGGCCTGGCGTATCAATAATATTGATGCGGTGGTCTTTCCAGAAACAGGTGGTTGCTGCGGCAGTAATCGTAATACCGCGTTCCTGCTCCTGAGCCATAAAGTCCATCGTCGCCGCGCCTTCATGCACTTCGCCGATTTTATAAATCACGCCTGTATAGAAAAGGATACGCTCGGTAGTCGTAGTTTTACCCGCGTCAATGTGAGCGATAATCCCAATGTTTCTAAGTTTGTTTAAGTCCAAAGCAGTAGCGGTTGCCACAGCAATACCTCCGTAATACTACCGACTGAATTTACCACTTGTAGTGGGCGAAAGCTTTATTGGCTTCGGCCATCTTGTGTGTGTCTTCACGCTTCTTGATAGTTGCGCCAGTGTTATTGGCGGCATCCATCAATTCGGCGGCCAGCTTCTCACTCATAGTCCGACCAGAGCGAGTTCGAGCCGAGCGCAACAACCAGCGAATTGCCAGCGATTGCCGCCGTTCTCCCTTAATATCTACCGGGACTTGCAGAGTTGCCCCACCGACGCGCTTGGGCTTCACTTCCAGCATGGGGGTCGCATTCCGCATGGCCTGTTCAAAAACTTCCAGCGCATCGCGGCTAGTGCGTTCGCCCACCACCTGCAAAGCATCGTACATAATCTTCTCGGCCAGGCCCTTTTTGCCACCAATCATGATTTTGTTGACGAACTTGGCAATTGTCCGGCTCTTGTAAACCGGGTCGGGCATGGTTTCCCGGCGCTGAATTCTTGCTCTACGCGGCATTAGTCTTCTCTCCTTAGTAATCTATCAAAACGCGCAAAAATTGGTAGAGTACATTTTCCTTGCGATTTTCGCTGAATTAATGACCCTACCCTGCTTGTGCGCCCTGCCGCTTATTTGCTTTCGCGGCTTCGCACAAAAATAGCCCAATCTAAATTTCTGTATTCGGGCTACTTTGCTGTAAGATTGCTTTTCCATCAGCTTTTAGCTACCCGGAAAAACAGCTCTTATTCGCATGTTAGAACTACTTTAGGGCCAAAATACGATTTACCAGACCCTACCGGGACGGTTTATCACACTTCTTTACCTAGCAGCAGTTCTGCCAGAGTCCAGGGCTTACGCCGTAGCATACACTTCTACCCTGGAATAGCACACCTCCAAAGAGGTGCAGGGGGCGATTTCGACCTTAGCGTAGAGCAAGTTAAACAAAATCGCCAGCCCTTTGCAATATTCCTAACTAAAACTTCCCGAAAACTCTTTTGTAGCGCGGCCCGCTTATCGCTTGCCGCCTGCACCCTTCGCTGGTGCGCCCTTGCCCTTGCCTTTGGCAACTTTCGTTCCATATTTGGAACGGCCTTGCTTGCGGTCTTTCACGCCCTGCGTGTCAAGCGCACCGCGCACAATGTGATAGCGCACACCGGGCAAGTCTTTTACACGTCCACCGCGAATTAGTACCACTGAGTGTTCCTGTAAGTTGTGACCTTCACCCGGAATGTAAGCGGTAACTTCCATACCATTGCTCAAGCGTACTCTGGCAATCTTGCGAAGAGCCGAGTTTGGCTTCTTCGGGGTCATAGTACGAACCTGAGTACAAACCCCACGTTTCTGGGGTGAACCGCGACCACGAGTAGTGCGCCCTTTGAGCGAATTTAACACAAAGCGCAACGCGGGTGCTTTCGTCTTTTTAATAGTCCGTTGGCGACCTTTACGCACCAACTGGTTAATTGTGGGCAACTGTAAACTCTCCTCTTGGTTCTTTTCTCGCCAATTTCGGCCTTACTTATCGTTTGTAGCAGGGTTAGTGTAAGGTCGCAGAAATGTATGCGCTGTCTTACCAGTGCAGTTTTGTATTATACTGCTAGACCCGACACTTGTCAAATTCGATTCTAAAGCATGGTTTGCACAAAAAATAAGCGACTGCTATACTTTGTGTCAGGTATTATACCTTAATCCAGCTTTATCTTCAGGCGATTTCTATTAAATAAATATACTATCAAAGGATTTTTGAATTAAATGTTGCATTTCCTGCTAACTTTTCTGGCTGGTTCGCTACTAACCCTACTAACTTTGCTTCTGCTAACCTACAACGGCTACGGCTTTACCTGGCTCTTTTTAACTTTTGGCTCAAATGAAAAATCAAAACTTGCTCTGGAAAGTTTGAGTTTGGCTCGTTTTAATTTTTTGCTCATGCCTTTATTTGGCTTATGCTACCTTACTATTGCTGGTTCAGCCTTGCTAATTTTTGTCGCCCCGATGCAGGTTTCAGCGTGGGTGCTACTAATTGGGGCAACCTTGCTAAATGGCTCTTTTGCCGAAGCCTGGCATTTTATCCCGGCTATTCGTGAATGGTTAGGGGCAAATCGGCCTACGATACTTGAGCAAAGATGGTGGGATAGAGCGCAACTATTAGCTTTGCCCGGTGCAATTTGTTTGGCAATTCTGGTGGGACTAGGAATATGGAGCCTGCTTCGAGTGGGTTCGCGTCGTTATTTGTTGGCCCTGATGCTGCCTGTTTTGCTCTATTCGCTTTGGATGCGCTACGGGCTGGCTTACACCTATGGCTTTTTTGCCGCTTCGTGCTACACTACCTTTTTGGTAGTAGGGTTGGTAGTAGAAGGTTTAGCTTTCCAACCCGGCTTCAAACTTTTTTCCGGCTTTCCAAAATTGGTGACGGGTTATTACCGACAAAGTTGCTATAGCTTGCTGGCGATTGTAATGCTGGGCAGCACTGGTATTTCATTAGCCCAAAACGTTAGCGATACCAAAAGATATGGTTACACGTCAGACTTAAAAAATTTTGCCGATTTTGCCAGCCGGATTCCACCCGGTTCAAGCGTAGCCTTTTTTCAGGATTATTTCACCCAATATCAGGCTCTTTATTCGTGGGAGCAATATAAGCTGGAAAAGCCGGATAATCAACGAAATGGCTTTGATGTTTTCACTTACTATATAGAAAGTCAGGCTAATCCTCCACTTGTACCTACCCATGAACGCTTTAGTTTTGCCGCCGATTATCTGGTTTATCGAGTTCAAATTGGGGAAAAAGAGCCAGTAACCGACGAACACAATTTTTACCGCTTCTTTTACCGCTGGACGGATACTAACTGGAATTACGATATTTTGGTATATCAACGTCAGTCAGGATTAATTGCCCGTCGCCTGCTGTATCAAGCTAGTCAAACAGCAAAACTCAAAACGGGTGAATTTTTAACGATTAGTGCTGACAAAACAGGTATTTATCTAAATGAAAATAGTGATAATTTCGCCGCCAACTCAAGCGAGAGCGATGCAGGCTCACTTTCCTTGTTGCTTTATGCTGAAAGCAATAATAACCTTGAGCTAAATGTGATTAGCGCAGACGGTCAGGTACGGGAAAGCTTCAAGCAAAAACTTCAGGTTGGCCCAAACTTTGTAGTAAGCCCGATTTTAAGTGGCAAAGAAAAATTGCGAATCCAGCTTTCCGGGCAAGGTGAGGCAGAACTACGGGAAATCGGGTTTTGGGAGAAGCTGGCTAAATTCAATCTTCCGGCTTTCCAAAGTTTGACGCAATGAGCTTACGCTGTTATAATATTCCCTTGTGTGAAAACTCTCTGAATTATACTAAATTAAGGTAAGAGAAGTCGGTTTCTTTATTTAGATAAGATAAAGCTGAAATTTGGCTGGATTTGGCTGGAAAGGAGGATAAGACGATGGCTGGAATATTGGATGAAATAATCCAACCGTTGCTTCGCACCGATGTCCCGGAATTCGGGTCGGGCGATACTGTACGGGTAGGCGTGAAAGTGGTTGAAGGTAACAAAGAACGTATTCAGGTTTTTGAAGGCGTGGTTATGCGACGACGTAGCGGCGGCATCAACGAGAGCTTCACAGTACGGCGCATCGCGGCTCACGGAGTTGGTGTAGAACGCACCTTCCTGCTGCACTCGCCTCGTGTTGATAAAATCGAGGTTCTGCGGCGCGGTAAAGTTCGCCGGGCGCAACTTTATTACTTGCGTGGTCTTAGCGGCAAAGCAGCCCGCATTAAAGAAAAGCGCGATATTTAATATAAATTCTGGATTAGAAACTCGAATTTATGAAAAAAAGACGAGAGCGGGCGTAATCATTGCGCTCGCTTTTGCTTTACCTGCAAACCCAGCCAAAAAATCGTTTAACCAAGACAACAAAAACTATGGCAAGAGCAAAATTTGTGTTGCCCAAAGGTGGGCCAACTTTAGAAGAAGAAAAAGCTTTAGTCGCAGGTGGGATACAGCTAATCGCCGGACTGGACGAAGCTGGACGGGGAGCGTGGGCCGGGCCGCTAGTGGCCGCTGCCGCCCTTTTGCCTTTGCCCAATAATCCAGCGGATAGCGAAGCCTGGCTAGAATTGACGGCCCGCCTAAAAGGGGTCAACGACAGCAAAAAACTGACCCATTTGGGCCGGGAACGGCTTTTTGAAGTAATTTTGCAAAACGCCCAAACCGGGGTCGGTATTGTGTCCTCGCTGACGGTAGATTTAATTGGCCTGAGCAAAGCTAATCAACTGGCGATGATGCGAGCGGTTAAAGCCTTGCCTGTTACCCCCCAACATTTGCTGGTAGATGCTTTCAAGTTGCCCGCCCTGAACTTGCCACAAACTGCCCTAATTAAAGGCGATGGTCGTTCGCTTTCGATTGCCGCCGCTTCGATTGTTGCCAAAGTTAGCCGAGACCGCATACTTACCGAACTCGAAGAAACTTACCCCGAATATGGTTTCGCCCGGCACAAAGGCTATGGTACAGCAATTCATGCCGCCGCCCTTAACAAAAGCGGCCCGTCGCCCGTTCACCGCTACAGCTATACCCCGGTTTGGGAAGTTTTCGAGAAGAAAAGGCAGACTCTTGAGTAAAGAAACAACCAAAAAAGCCGCTGGCCCGCGCCGGAATCTGGGTAATTTGGGCGAAAGACTAGCTCAAAATCGCCTGGTTGAGCTTGGTTATCAAATAATTGCTACCAATTGGCGTTGCTCAATTGGTGAGCTGGATATTGTGGCGTGGCACGAGCAATGCTTAACTTTCATTGAGGTAAGAACACGTCGAAGTATTGTCGCCGGAACGCCGGAAGAATCTGTAACACCTGTTAAACAGCAACGGCTCTTACAGTTAGTCGAGATTTTCTTGCAAACTGAGCCGAATCTTTTGGATAAACAGGGTAATCTTCCGCCCTGCCGGATTGACCTTGTAGCGGTAGAATTCGAGCCGAACGGCAAGCTGCGCCGCTTGGAAATTATCCAGAACGCGGTGCAGTCGGATTAGCAGATTTGTCAAGGATTTTGGGTACAAGTCCAGGCAAAATCCAACTTTGCGCTATTTACAAATCAGGCAGACTCGACTAAAATAGATGTACAACTGGAAGAGGTGAAACAGGTAAATCAAGCGTACTACCCATCGGCCTCGAATTAGGTACTGTACCCCTTTCCGCCGAACAATTTTGTTCATTTGAAAATACCCAATCTATATTTTGTGGGCTAGTAACTGTGTAATAATACAGGTTAGTAGTCATTTTTCAACTTAAATAAATGGACGGGACGGCCCATCCACAAGTATTAAAGGCAAAGATGCACGTATCAAGGCATTATAAATAGCGGGGATGTATAGAGTATGAAAAGGCATGAGCGCGAAATCCGTGAATTATTAGAAAAAATGGATAGTTTCTTGCCGGATAGCCCGCCCCAGGAGCGGGCCAGCGAACGCGAACCAAAGAAAAAAGTAGTGGGCGTAATGCCCCCGGCAGCCCGCCCTATTCCGATACGTAAAAGTAATTCGGCTCGCTTCGGCGCGTGGTTGCGCGAACATCATATCGGCGCGGGTTTGACTTGCATTATTTTGGCTTTTGTTCTGGCAATTGGCGGTATGATTGTTTTGCAGAATTTTCGGGGTGCAGCTATCGTTGGTCAAATAATGGTCGCGGTTGGTGCGCTGCTTTTCCTGTATCCGATATTGTTCCGCTTTTTCGCCGGACGCGATATGAACGATAGCAGCGAAGGCCCAAAATATTGGCGCGGCCAAAGCGTTGATGATGGCTTTTCCTGGCAAACGGTGCGCCGCTGGTTCCAAAGCCGCAATCGCCCCAACAACCGCAATCGGCAGAACCGCTAGAAATTTCGGATAGTTTTTCTGCTGCCCCGGCTTCGTTCGGGGTTTTTT
>JBBQGP010000053.1:0-29846 GCA_038323095.1 Chloroflexia bacterium
GTAGGACGGGGAATCGCCGTTGCGGTGGGTTGAGTTGTAGCAGTAGGCTGGGGCGTAGGCGTAGAAGCCACTACTGTAGATATTGCCGGATTATTTACAGGCGAAGTTGCTTCAATTCTAATAGTGGCGGTAGGTGCGGCAGTGGCGGGCGCAGCCGTAGAGGTGGCTACCGGGAGGGACGTTGGGTTGGGTTTCGGCCCGCCTGTAACATTTAGAAGAATTAGCACTGCTGCAACTATTATCGCCAATATTCCAAGTAGGCCGCCATAAAGCAGGGCAGGCGAGATTTTGGGGGAGGCAGGCGCGGCTAAGGCGGTGGGGACGTTAAGATTGGGGTTATTATAAGGTAAAGGGTTAGTCTGCTCCTGTGGAGAAGCGGGAGCAGTCGGGTTAATAAACAAGGTCGATTGGTTGGCTGGGAGCGACCCGGATTTCAAATTGCGGGATTGCAAGGCTGGCCCAAGTTGGGCCTCGATAATTTGGGCGACTTCTTCGGCATCCTGAAATCGGTCTTTAGCATTGTCCTGCACAAGTTTTGTCACCAAATCATCCAGCCAGCCAGGAATTTGCCCGTTCATCCGACTAGGCGGCAAAGCGCGAGTTTTGAGGTAAGACCGCCCGGTTAGCATTTGATAAAGTATCAGGCCCAGCGAGTACAAATCCGAAGCGGGGGTCAAGTAGCCATAACCTCCGGCTTGCTCTGGCGACATATAAGCGGGCGAACCGGGATGGCGCAAAGTGGGTTCGGTGGTGCGCTGGCTTTCCTGCCCTAATTGGGCAATCCCAAAATCGGCCACTACCGCCTGTCCGTTTTTCCTGAGCAAAATATTTCCCGGCTTCAAATCGCGATGAACAATATCGGCGGGATGCTGGTGGATTTCGGTCAGCGCATTGCAAATATCGTAGGCAATCGCGCAAGCCTGATTTACGGGCAGGATTGGCTGGGTTTTCAGCAAATCCGAAAGCGAACCATTTTCCAGAAATTCCAGAATAAGGTAATAATTTTGGTCGTCCTGCTCTAGCCCGTAAACCGTGATAATATTGCGGTTCTGGGTAAAGTAGGCACTAACGGTAGCTTCGCGCCGGAAACGGGCCAGATAGCTATCAAACGCGCCCTCGCCCAGACGTTCTTCCAAAGTAGTCTGGCTTTGCGACAAAATCTTGATAGCTACCGCCCGGTTTAGCAATAAATCGGTGGCCTTGTAGACCAGCCCAAAGCCGCCCCGCCCCAATATCCCCTCAATCCGATATTTGCCTAATAATATTGTTCCTGTACTTAAATCGCTACCCATTGCTTGCCTTGTTTGTACCCTTTCTTATCCTGATAAGAATTTAACGAGCATTTAACTATTTGTTAAAATTATAATTTCACAGCACTATACTAAGCTTTTTTGTTATTCTTCCTAAACTAAGCTTACCTTTTATTTCATTTTTGTTCAACTTTTAAAGAGATGGACGATTTTGGTAATATTTCAAACTGGCCTGAAAACTTTTTTGGGGATGAAATTGGCGATTTGGTAGCCATGACTGAGGCTCAAATGGAGGCACAAGCCACTTTAGTTAGTTAGAAAGCCAAAATATTAGTAAATGGAAAACAGTTCTGAATTCGTCATTATTGACACCAATGTACCATATGAACCGAAGTCGTTTCTGAAATTGTGTAAGCTTTTACCAGGCTGAAAGCGAAACCGGGAAGTTTTGGGTAGCGAGTAGTTTTGCGGCAGCGTCGTAAAATTCAAGTCGAAGCGGTTGGCCTAAAACGCGGTCAGTGGCGAAAAGTACAATTTTTTCTTCCACCAAATCTTGCAAAACAAAATCTTTAAAAACCAGCCAAACCTGTGCTACTTCGCTGCTCTGGCCCGTCACATAGCCACAGCCAAAATAACCGCCTTCGGTATTAGAAAACAATTGTGCCTGAAGCGGAGTTTGGGTAACTATTTTTCGCCCACCTACCCGCTTGAGAAAGCTCACCGTTAAAACCCATTCTCCATTACTCTCCGCCAAAAACCCGGTTAAATCGAATTTATGGCCTGCTGCATCTTCAAATTCTACCGCACATACTTCATGGCCGGAAATAGCTTTGCTTTTGTGAAATAAAATGCTATCCGGCTTTACCTTCGCGGGCGTAGAATGACCTACCACTTTTACCGCCGGATTATTCTTTTCGGGCAAAGCCTCCAAATATTCCAAAATCGCCGCTTTCGCCGTATCCGCCATAAATCACCTCTTGATAGTTGTTAGAGAAGAAGTTGATAGTTGTTAGAGAAATCCAGTTGTCGGTTGTCTGGGAAGACGGAGTTGGGAGCTAAAGCCTGGGGTTAAAACCCCAGTCTAAGCAAGCTAAAGTACGCTGAAGCGCACTAAAACTTCCCTGAGCAGCCCTTTTAATAGTGCCATTTATGGTACTTGAGCCTATTTAGGCTGGGGTTTTAACCCTAGACCCGTTGCCCGAATTTTGGAAATGATTCCGACTTCATACTTCATACTTCCGAATTGTTCTTCTCATTTTCCGATGCAAAAGTTGGAGAAAATCTCCTTTAGAAGCGAATCTTGAACGCTTTCGCCCGTAATTTCGCCTAAAGCTTCCATTGCCAGCCGCAAGTCAATTGAAGTAAAATCGGCGGGAAGGCCCGCGTCGCTGCTGGCAATGGCTGCTAACAAATGTTCGCGGGCGCGTTCCAGAGCGCGTTTGTGCCGCTCATTCGTCACCAACAAACTACGACCCGCCAAATTCTGTCCGCCTAGAGCCAGCCGCGCTAGTTCCTTCTCCAGACCGTCCAGATTTTCCCCGCTAGTCGCCGAAATTTCGATTACAGGTACACTCGGCAGTTTTGCTTCGATAACGGCCCGTTCGATTAGCTGTGGGGATATGTCTTTTTTGTTGATTACCACACAAGCTTTTTTACCCGAATTTTGCAAAAGTTCGCTTCTGACCGCTTCCAGAATTTCGCCGTCACCCGCGCTTAACTTGCGGCTACCGTCCAGCACCAGCAAAAGCAAATCGGCACTGGAAAGAGCCTGGCGGCTGCGTTCAATGCCGATACGCTCCACCAAATCTTCAGTTTCGGTAATCCCCGCCGTATCCACTAAGACCACTGGCACACCCTTGATATTGACCGTTTCCTCGATAACATCGCGGGTCGTCCCGGCAACAGGGGTAACAATCGCCCGGTCAGCCCGTAGCAAACTGTTCAAAAGCGAACTTTTGCCCACATTTGGTACGCCCACAATCGCTGCCCTTATCCCCTGACGGTAAATCAGCCCAGCGTCTGCCGTCGCCAGCAATTTTTCCAGTTCGATTAAAGTTTCCTTTAACTGCGGAACAACCGAGGCGGGCGGCACATCATCTTCGGGAAAATCTATCATCGCTTCCAGCCAGGCGAGGCTGCTCAACAACCCTTGCCGCACCCCGCTAATCCGGCGCGAAAGATTCCCGGCTAATTGCCCCAACGCCTGCTCTAATCCCGGCCCGGTCTTGGAACGAATAACGTCTACCACCGCTTCCGCCTGAGCCAAATCTATCCGCCCGTTCAAAAAAGCTCGCAAGGTAAATTCGCCCGGCTCGGCCTGTCGCGCTCCCTGTTTTAACGTCAAATTTAGCACCCGTTCCAACGCAACCATTCCGCCGTGACAGTTTATTTCAACCATTTCCTCGCGGGTATAAGTTTTGGGCGCGGCTAAATATACTGCCATCACCTCATCCAGCAACTCGTTTTCTTTGGTCTGAGCATCAATTACCTGACCATAATACAGGCGGTGGCTCTCAAACTTAGAGCGAATTTTGCCCGAAGGATTCCTGAATATTTTCTTCAAAATTGCGGGTGCATCCGGGCCGCTCAAGCGTACAATTCCAATTCCGCCCTCGCCCAACGCCGTCGAAATCGCACTAATAGTATCTGTGTACATAAACCTTTACTTCATCAGGGTGCTACTTCACCCGCTTCAAGCAATACACGATTGTATAAGCTAGTGGATAAATGAAAATTAACTTTAATCAAAGCATCAAGTTCATTTTTAACGCTTGTTAAAAACCCTTTTTGCTTTGCCAATAAGAGAATCTTCAAAGTACCAATTATGTGTACCTTTAGCGTTCGAGCCAAACGTCTTGCATCGTAATCATCTAATACTATCCAACTGTTTTCTAATTCAAGAGCAAGACTAATTGCTTCAGTCTCGCCAGAGCCAAGCGAAGCTTACAGAATAAAAGCAGAAATAGGTTGGCTCAACGGCTGAATCAATATCCAACTTGGTAAACTAACAGTCGATGCAACTTCTTTTGCTACAGCGGGTGGTACTACAACTGTTCCAAACAATTCTTTTAGTAATTCTAATCGGCTAATTTGCTCCAAAGCTATTAAGGCACTAGAATCAGCAATTATTACATGATTAGTCATCATAAAGGGTTGGGCTGATTAAGCTCGTCCTCCAGTTCTTCTATGGTCATATCAAAGTAAGAAATTCCCAAGTTAGCTGCATACTGGATAAATTCAAGCCGATGCATATTCATTAGTTCAGATGCTTTTCCACCAGAAATTAAATGACGACGAAATAGTTCTACTATAATAAATTCGCGAGCTGCTTCTTGAACTGGCTGATTGGATTGCCCAAGCAAAGTAATAAGTTCATTATCCAATTGCAAAGTTACTTCGGTCATAATTATTTCCTTTGTTTATGCTACTTTTTCCAGAAAGGCAAAATTTTTAGCAATTTGTCGAAAGTAATGTCAGTGCTGCCCTTGCCTTTGATAATGGTGACGAAGTTTTTGGGCTGGTTGGTCGCAAGTTCGGCGCGGAGTGCGTCGAGGTCTTGGGTTAATGTGTTTTCGAGTTCGGCGGTTACTTGTTTGATGTTCAGGCGTTCGCCATCGTCAAAACGCCGAAGCGGGCCGACACTTATAAAGATTTCGGGAAATTGTTCACGGGTAAATTCAAAGCGGGTCGCCAACGGGTAAACGTAACAAGGCCCAATCCGTCGCAAAGTATGAGCCAGACCGGGATAAAAATTAAGTGGACGTTGCTCCTGTGGCCGGATTTCACCTTGCGGGAAAATCCAGAAAACCCGACCCGGTTTTTCATTCAAGATTTTAGCGATATAATCAATCGAGCGCAAGGCCTCGCGCCCGTTCTCACGGTCTACCGAAAAGGCTCCCGCCCAGCTAAAGAAAAAGTAGCGGCGCAACTGGCGCACGTCCATCATCAAATAAGCTTCCAATCCGTAAACCTGCCGGAGTACGATTTCGGCCACATAACCGTCCCACCAGGAGTGATGGTTGGCATAGAAAATGACAGGTCTATCCAGTTTAGAGGGGGGGGCCGGTAATTGTTCCGCCGCCCGGAAATGTACCGCGTGAAAAGCCCGGTAAAGCGAACGACGGGCCATCCAGAAAATTAGTAGTTCACCCAAAAAATTAGGGTGAGCCGGAATAAAATTAGATTCTTTCATTTTACCTTTTCGCGGTACGAATTTGAAGCAACCGCCCTGCAATTATAACATTTTACTAATAAATTCCGGCCTTTTTTGTGGCATATTATATTAGAGTGCTGAGGACTGAGGACTAAGAACCTATCCCAATAGTAGGAGGCAAAATCTATTGGCGGAGCAATATCCTACAGGAATACAGGTTTCTTGTAGGATGCTGCTCTGCCAGTTGATGTTCGGACAATATCTATTAGCGGAGCAACATCCTATAACGATACGGCCCTATTGGGATAGGTTCTTAGTAAGGTTAGCCGAAGCCTGTTGTAATAATTTGAAATTGTAGTTGACAAGGCTCAATTATAAATCAGGCATAAATTTTTGAATTTGAATAAGAAGAGACATTAGAAGGAGATTTTAGAGTGAGAAGTACCCAACCTCTATATAGATTGGTAGCGGTGACGGCAATTAGCCTGTTGCTGGCGGGCCTGATGGCGGCTTGTGGCGATAGTTCCGGCAACAATGCGCCAGCCCAGCAAACCCCTGTCGGTAGTGCAGCCGCTACGGGCGCAGCTACTACTGGCAGCGCGACTACTCCCGCCGCCCCTGCAACTACGGCGGCGGTTGCAGCCACCACTGCGCCCGCTAATGCCGCTTCTACAACGACTGCTGCGCCTGCTTCAACAACAGTTGCCGCTAAAACCACTACTCCGGCTACCACAACACAAGCGGCGATAGCTACAACTGTGGCTGCCGCTACTCAGGCCCCTGCTTTGCCTACGGTTGGCAATAATTACCCGGCTGGCCCTGCTCCGGCGGCTGGCCCACAGTTTGGCGGCGCAACGGAAGTAACCTTGCAAGTGCCGCAACAATTCAAAAACGGACGCTGGACAACCCCCCGCAAACTGCAAGTACCAACAGGCTTTAACATCAGTTTGTATAGCGTCTTGCCGGGTTCGCCCCGCTTCGGTGTGGTTAGCCCGGATGGGCAGCTTTTCGTCAGTTTGCGCGATTCGGGCCGAATTGTAGTGTTGAAAGATAACGGGCAGGGCGCGGCCCAAGACCCGATTACCTTTGCCACTGGCTTAAACGGCCCGCACGGGTTGGCTTTCCACGAATATCAGGGTCAGATGTATTTGTATACCGCCGAAAACAACCGAGTTAGCCGCTTTAACTACAAAGATGGGCAAACCAAAGCTGATAACCGCGAAACAATTGTACAGGGGATTCCGTCCGGTGGTGGACATAGCACCCGCTCGATTGCTTTTGGGCCGGATGGTAAAATGTATATTTCCGCCGGGTCTACCTGTAACGTCTGCCAGGAAAACGACCCGCGCCGCGCCGCCATTACCCAATACAACGCCGATGGTACAGGCGAACGGGTTTTTGCTTCGGGCTTGCGTAACGAAGTTGGAATAGCTTTCAATCCCCAAACTGGCGAACTTTGGGGAACAGAAAACAGTCGGGATAGTATTGGTAACGACATTCCGCCCGAAGAAATTAACGTTATCAAAGACGGCAGCAATTACGGCTGGCCTTATTGTTATAGCAATCAGGTCTACGACAAAGCGTTCGGGGGTAAAAACGAGGCTTATTGCAAAACGACTGTACCGCCCGCCTTGCCCATGCAAGCCCATAGCGCACCACTCGGTATAACTTTTTATTTCGGGCAACAATTCCCGCAAGCTTTTCAAGGTTCGGCTTTCGTCGCTTTTCACGGCTCATGGAACAGAGACGAAAAAACCGGCTATAAAGTAGTCCGTATCGTCAACGAAAACAATCGCCCGGTACGTTACGAGGACTTTGTGACGGGCTGGCTGCAACCCGGTGGGGAATGGGGTCGCCCGGTAGACGTAATCGCCGCGCCGGACGGTAGTTTGTTTATTACCGACGACAGCGCGAACGCGGTTTACCGGGTAACTTACGCCGGAAAAAGTGGCGCATAGTTAATATTTTGTAAATTTCAGGGAAAAAGCTCTTGACTGAAAAATATTTTGCCTGTATAATAGAGGCTAGGTTAAGGGCTTTCCCTTGTACTCTGAATTCTTTATTCTCTCTGCTGTCACTTTCCGCGCAAAACAATTTCCATTTTTCAAGAGAACTCGAAAGCGAAAGAGCTTGAGGAAACCCACCTTGTACCAATTCACCTTTAACAAACGATTTTTAACGTATTAGCAGGGTCGGCCAGAGTTAGCAGAAAGGTTTTACCTTTTCAAGAACTTGCACCCGTTCTGGCGCAATTTTCCCGCAAAAATTAAAAAATAAAACGTAAGGGTAATTTTGCAAGATGCTCACCTTGCAAAAACAGGCTCGGATAGCCAGGAATAAATGGCGCACCCCTTGCGTAACTTAATAGTCTTAAACCCACGTTTGACAGCCAAAAGGTCGGCCAATAGGGGATTATTCGAGGCTGTAGCTTGCTGTAAATGGCTTGCCAACCAAGACTGTTTGCATCTTACGCCTATGGCACTTCATCCCTTTTGATTAGAGTTGAAGGCCCAGTGACAGGCAATGTTGCCTATTCCAATTTGTGCTTAACAAATCTTGCCCTTCAAGGCCAAGTTAGGATTGTTTTATTATGTTTTGCCATTTTGTTTGTCTATTTTAAAATAAAATTCAGGAGCTTAATGTGAACCTCGCAGAATTAGAAACAAAAAACCTGGAAGATTTGCGGGAAATGGCCCGCGATTTGGGGATGGCCGGGTATAGCAGCTTGAAGAAGCAAGACCTTATCTTCAAACTACTACAGGCCCAAACCGAACAACAGGGCAATATCTTCGCCGCCGGTATTTTGGAAATTATGGAAGATGGCTTTGGCTTCTTGCGCCAGGAACGCTTCCTGCCCGGCCCGGACGATATTTATGTTTCTCAATCCCAAATACGGCGTTTTGGCCTCCGCACTGGCGACAGGGTGAGCGGTCAGGTACGCCCCCCCAAAGAAAACGAAAAATACTTTAGTTTGCTCCGAGTGGAAGTCGTCAACGGGCAAGACCCCGAAGTAGCCCGCCGCCGTCCCCACTTTGACAGTCTGACTCCCATCTTCCCGCGCCAGCTAATTGACCTTGAAACTGCTCCCAATGTGCTTTCGACTCGTCTCTTAAATCTGGTCGCGCCGATTGGTCGGGGACAACGCGGTATGATTGTTTCACCACCCAAAGCGGGCAAAACTATGCTGCTCAAATCTATCGCTAATGGCATTACCGCCAATTATTCCGATATTCACTTAATGGTATTGCTAATCGGTGAACGCCCGGAAGAAGTAACCGATATGCGCCGTAGCGTCAATGGCGAAGTAATCAGCAGCACCTTTGACGAAGAAATTGACAACCATACCAAAGTATCCGAAATGGCTTTGGAACGGGCCAAACGTTTGGTCGAAAGTGGCCGCGATGTCGTAATTCTGCTGGATAGTATTACCCGTTTGGCCCGCGCTTATAACGTAGCAATGCCTCCCAGTGGTCGTACCCTCACTGGCGGTATTGACCCGGTGGCTCTTTACCCGCCAAAGCGGTTCTTTGGGGCAGCCCGTAACATCGAAGAAGGCGGCAGTCTCACTATTATCGCCACCTGTCTGGTAGATACCGGCTCTCGTATGGATGACGTTATCTACGAAGAATTTAAGGGTACTGGTAATATGGAATTGCACCTTGACCGCAAGCTGGCCGAACGCCGCATTTACCCGGCGATTGACATCCAGCGTTCCAGCACCCGCCGGGAGGAGTTGCTACTCGACGAGCAAGCCCTCAAGCAGGTCTGGACAATGCGTCGGATGGTATCGGCTTTGGGCGGGACAGAAGGTATCGAGTTATTGCTGGGCCGGATGGCTAAAACTACCAACAATGCCGAATTCCTAGCCACCCTTACCAAAGATTTGCTGTAAACAAATAGCCACCAGCTTTCTAATTTTAGCTGGTGGCTGTTTTCAGAAATTTATGGTACAAAGACGATAAGTTTTAGTCGTCGCCTTCGTCCTCATCTTCATCCGGCAAGTTATCCACTACGTCAAAAGTTAGTTCGACCAGCCTGATTTGAACTTTTTCGCCAGCGTGATTGGTAAAGCTGAAATAACCATTCGCCCGGTCTGTAGCATTAAAGTGGTCGGGAACGATGGCACTAAACAAAGCGGTAGCTTGTTGAGTAATTGCCTCGCTATGGTCAGGCGTGGTCAAAATCACAAAATCATCGCCCCCAACATGACCCACAAAATCTTCGGAGTTGCCTTTTTCCTTAACCGCCTGCTCCAAAGATTTCGCCGCTTGCCGGATAAGCTCATCCCCTTCCATAAAGCTGTAAACTTCATTGTAAGCGGTAAAATGGTCAATATCCACGTAAACAATCGACCATTCCTCGTCAGGATTATTGGTACGCTCTTCGATAGCGGCTTTAACCGCTTCGTTACCGGGCAAGCCGGCTAGTTCCGAACGGTCTGCCCGGTAGCGATGGCGAAGCTGGGCGCGTATCCGAATTAGCAACTCGTCCGGGTCAAACGGTTTAGTAATATAATCATCTGCACCGCGTTCGTAGCCGCTCACCCGGTCAGACACCGCACTTTTGGCGGTCAGCATAATAACCGGGATGTGGCTAAAGCGGGCATCACGCTGCATCTGGCGGCTAACCTCGTAGCCATCCATACCGGGCAACATCAAATCCAGCAAAACCAAATCAGGCGGGTCACTTTCAACCGCGCTTAAAGCTTCCTCACCACTGTAAGCCTTGCTAACGGTATAACCTTCGGTGGTAAGAGTATCTTCAATCATTTCTACAATTAACGGCTCGTCATCAACTACCAGAATTTTACTCATGTTCTTCTCACAATCCGTTCTTTTGGTTTTAGCTTTTTTAGGTTTAGCTTCAAGCCAGCGAAAATTTGAAAGCCCTGCTTTGTTATCATAACATACTACAAACGAAGCTTTAATGCAACGGTTGCTAAATAAATCCAAGATTTAAGGGCGGTTGCAATCTAGTTAATAATTGCAACCGCCCTTAAAGTTTTTATCCTGAATACCTCAAGCTTAGGCCGCCTCGCCTCCGCCATTGTTTTTTTGCAGATTATAAGCTTTCATTTTTTCTTTAAGCTGTTTGGCATCCAAACCAAGAGTTTCGGCGGTTAGAGTTTCATCGCCGTTAAATTGCTGCAAACCTTCGGCAATCATAGCTTTTTCAAGGTCTTGCATAGCCTGAGCTACCGAAGTTTTGGATTGAAGCAAGCGACTAACGTAAAATACGCTGCTGGTATCGCTGCGTGGCGAAAGCATCAAATTTTGGCCGGTAATAACTCCACCCCGTGAATAAATTGTGGCCCGTTCCATTGTATGCTTGAGTTCACGAATATTACCCGGCCAATCGTAATTCACCAAAATATCTATCGCTTCCTTGCTAATTCGGGCAGGCGGACTGCCGGGAGTGTAGCGATTTTTGTCCAGAAAATATTCAACCAAAAGTGAAATATCTTCTTTGCGTTCGCGCAAGGGCGGCAAATGAATTGAAATTACATTCAAACGATAATAAAGGTCTTCCCGGAACTCCTCGGATTTCACATCCTTGAGCAAATCACGGTTAGTGGCCGAAATTACCCGCACATCTACCTTAACTGGCAACGACCCGCCGACCCGCTCGAACTCACGTTCTTGCAAAACCCGTAGTAACTTCTTCTGGGTGGCTTTGGTCATTTCGCCCACTTCATCCAAAAAGATTGAGCCTTTGTGAGCCATTTCAAAGCGGCCCTTGCGTTGCTTGACCGCTCCCGTAAACGCCCCCGCTTCGTGGCCGAAAAGCTCACTTTCCAAAAGCGTTTCAGGCAAAGCGGCACAGTTTACCTTGATTAGCGGCCCATGTGAATAGCGCGAAGTTTGGTGCAATATATCGGCAATCAATTCTTTACCTGTGCCAGTTTCGCCCGTAATCAAAACGCTGGCATCGCTTCCAGCCACCTGACCAATAAGCTTGTAAATTTCCTGCATTTTGGAACTATCGCCAATAATTTTCTCACCGGGGTCAAAGCCACTCATCCGGCTACGTAAATCGGCTACTTCCGCTTCCAACCTTTTGCGCTCTAACTGCTTCTCAATTTTTATTTTCAAGCCATCCAAATCAAGCGGCTTGGTAATGTAATCGGCTGCTCCCAGTTGCATAGCTTTAATCGCAAGGTTGCTGGTGCTATGCCCGGTCATAATAATCACCGGGATAGTAATTTTACTGTCCTGAAGCTGTTTCAAAACCGAGATACCATCCATGTCCGGCATCTTTACATCCATCAAAATTACGTCAAGTTCACTCTTTAACTTGGCAGCCTGAGCCAAAGCTTCTGCGCCGTTCCTGGCCTGGCTAACCTGAAAACTTTCATCAGTAAAAAATTGGGTTAAGTAATCACGATTATCATTTTCGTCATCTACAATGAGCAGATGTCCCTGTTGTGTATCTCCCACCCTCTATCTCCTTATTGCTATCCTATTACTAAATTTATTATTCTGGCAATATTTTACTTCTATTATAATCCGTCATTTGGCGATTGAAAAATTCGCCTCGACTACGACAGTTTCAAGTTGCGAGTTTCTAGTTTCTGGTAATCTCCCAGCCCTAGAAGGGCTGGGCTGATAACATGAAAACTTGGCTAAAGCCGATACGAGTTAGGCCAGGTTATTTGCCCAACGCCTCGTCCCTCGCGCCCTTTAGGGCCGTTTTCATGCCATTAGCCCGGACATTCCATGTCCGGGAGATAACCCCAATTTAACAAGTCGGAGCTAAGTAACAAGTATAAAGGCGGAATTAACTCGCAACTCGCAACTTTTAGTTTATGCTCAACTTCTCGTCAACGTCTTGCTTGAGTGCGGGTTGCTCTTCAGTATTGGAAGGAATTGCTCCGGCCATCAGCAAGCCTAATTCTTCACGGGTAGCGGTAGCCGCGTCCACCACCGCCACTACTTTACCCTTATACATTACGGCAATTCGGTCAGAAAGTGACATAACTTCGTCCAATTCGCTGGATACCAGCAAAACTGCTACCCCGGCATCCCGTTGGGCGATAAGATTGCTATGGATAAACTCAATTGAACCAACGTCCAAACCGCGGGTTGGTTGCACTGCTATCAAAAGCTTGTTATCCCGGCTGAATTCACGGGCTACTACCACTTTTTGCTGGTTGCCACCCGATAAAGTTCCGGCTCTGGTTGAAACACTGGGTGTCCGAATATCAAATTTCTTGACTAATTTAGCGGCGTATTCGTTTACCGCCTTAAAGTTAATCGTAATCCCATTCGAGAAAGGCTTGTGATAATAAGAAGAAAGCACCATGTTATCATCCACCCCATAAGGCAAAACCAACCCGAAACGCTGACGGTCTTGCGGCACATACCCGACCCCCGCTTCGGTAATTTTGCGGGGGGAACGATGCAGCAAGACTTGACCGTCCAAAACAGCTTCACCTTCTTGCGCCGGACGCAACCCGGTTAGCACTTCGACCAACTCGGTTTGGCCGTTACCTTCTACGCCAGCCACGCCCAGCACTTCGCCCGCCCGTACTTGCAGATTGGCTTTATCCAGCGTCAAAATGCCCCGGTCATCCAGCGCACTCAAATTTTTCACGGTCAATACAGCTTTGCCAGGATGAGCCTCGCCCTTCTCGACCCGTAGCAGCACCGAACGACCCACCATCATAGCTGCCAGACTTTCTTCGGTAGCTCCTGCCAAATCCCGCACTTCGCCTACTACCTTGCCCAGCCGTAAAACCGTCACCCGGTCAGCAATCGCCAGCACTTCCCGTAATTTGTGACTGATAAAAATAATGCACTTGCCCTCATTGGTCAGGTTATTCATAATCAGGGTCAGGTCGTCGGCTTCCTGTGGAGTAAGCACGGCGGTAGGCTCATCCAAAATCAAAATATTGGCATTGCGATAAAAAGCCTTGACGATTTCGACGCGCTGCTGCATCCCGACGGTCAAATCTCCGACCAGTGCGTCCGGGTCAAGAGCCAAACCGTATTGCTCGGAAAGCTGGCGAATACGATTACCCGCGCTTTTCAGGTCAAGCCTGATACCGCCCTTGCCTTCATTGCCCAAAATAATATTTTCGGTAACGGTCAGGGTTGGCACAAGCATAAAATGCTGGTGAACCATCCCAATTCCGGCGGCAATTGCATCGTTTGGCCCGTTAAAATGCAAGGGTTTGCCATTCAGCAAAATCTCGCCTTCGTCCGGGTGGTACAAACCGTAAAGAATGTTCATGAGCGTGCTTTTGCCCGCGCCATTCTCCCCTAAAAAGGCATGAACTTCTCCCTTAAACAAAGTGAAACTAATCTGGTCGTTTGCCACGACACCGGGAAAGCGTTTGGTTACGTTCCGTACTTCCAGCACCGGCACTGTCTGTTCTTGATTTTTCACTCTGGCGGCCCTTCTCTCCCTTAATACTGTTTCGACTTTCTCATTTTGTTTAATTTTACCAGATAAGCTTGCTTGCGTCTAACCTCAGCGTAAAAGCTAAAAAATGAGTTTGACAAGGCCCAATGAGCGTTGTATAATACTAAACGAGTTTGAAAAATATTTGCTGTGGCAAGTATAACAAATTTAACAAAATAATATGCGCCTGTAGCTCAGTTGGATAGAGCGTTTGGTTGCGGACCAAAAGGTCAGGGGTCCGAGTCCCTTCAGGCGTATCAATTATTAGCCGTGACATATGATGTCGCGGTTTTTATTTATAATTTTAGCAGTTAAATTCCCCCTGTAGCTGGATGAGCGAAATATGCTAAATTTGAGTGAAGCGGAAAAGGCGATGCTGGCGGGCGAACGCGGGGAGGCGGCTCAGGTTGCCATGCGGGTAGTCGTCAGGATGGCCGAGATTTTCGGGGCAAAAGAGCTACTTAGCGTTAGCCGGGCGCATATTGATAGCGGCATTTACGAGGGACAAAGCGGCCTCGATTTTGTCGAAATGTTGCTGGCGAAAAACGCCAAAGTAGCCGTCCCAACCAGCATGAACGTAGTTTCGCTGGATTTGGAACGCTGGCAGCAAAACAGCCGTGTCCCGCTTGATTTTGCTACTCCGGCTCGTCGTCTGGCCGAAGCTTACCTCAAAATGGGCGCAAAGCCTAGTTTTACCTGCGCTCCCTACCAGTACAAAGAACTTACTCCGGCTTTTGGCGAACAAATCGCTTGGGCCGAATCTAATGCTGTTAATTATGTAAACTCGGTAGTCGGGGCGCGTACCAACAAGTACGGCGATTTCTTCGATATTTGTCTGGCTCTGACCGGGCGTGTTCCCGCCTACGGCTTGCATTTGAGCGAAAACCGACGCGGCCAGCTTTTGCTACGCCTGAAAGATATTCCAGCCGAATTACTGCAAAATGATGCTTTTTATCAAATTTTGGGCTATCTGGTGGGGCGGTTGGCGGGAAATAATATTCCCGTAATCGAAGGCTTGCCCAAAACTGTAACGGATGACCAGTTAAAAGCGTTATCGGCGGGTTCGGCTTCGTCAGGCGCGGTCTCGCTTTTTCATGTAATCGGTGTAACCCCCGAAGCTCCCGACCTTGAAACCGCTTTTGGCAATTTGCCGCCACAGGAAATTATCGAAATCACTCTGGAAGCCCTGCGACAGGCTCGCCGTGAGCTTTCGGCCAATCAAAGCAATTATGACCGACCTGATGTGATTGCTCTGGGTAGCCCCCATTTTTCCCTGAATGAATGTCGCCAGTTAGTCGAACTGATTGAGCAAATTGGCGGCAAACATATCGCGCCGGGTATCGAGTTTTTCGTGGCGACCAACCGGGCGGTTTATTTCGCCTTGCAACAAGAGGGCTGGCTGGCAAAATTGGAGGCTTTCGGCGCAAACATAACCCAGGATACCTGCGTGGTAGCCGCGCCGCTTATTGCGCCTTCGGCCAAATTATTGATGACCAATTCCGCCAAATATGCTTATTACGCTCCCGGTATACTAAAAATGCAGGTGGTTTTCGGCACGCTGGCTGATTGCGTGGCTTCTGCCGTCGCGGGCAGGGTAATAAGCTTTGAGTTTTGAGTTAGGGATTGCGGGAGAATGGAAAAAAGGGTGGTTGAGGAATTAAAGCTGAAAATATTGGTGGAAGGTGAAGCAAGCGGGCGGCTAATCTTCAGCAATGAACCTTTGAGCTTTTGGGGCGGGTATGATTCGGAAACGGGCGAGGTGATTGACCGCAGGCATCCGCTTTCAGGGCAAATCCTGGTGGGCAAAATCCTGATTCTGCCGGGCAGCCGGGGCAGCAGTACCGGCAGTGGCGTGCTGCTTGAAGCTATTCGTCGTCAGACCGCCCCCGCCGCCATTCTGACCGCCGAGCCTGACCACATTTTGTCGCTGGCCGCGATATTGGCCCAGGAGCTTTACGTCCGCAGCTTCCCGGTGGCGGTTGCTCCTGCCGTCCTTTTTGATTGGGCCGAGATGCATCCTGAAGCCAGCTTAAAACTTGATAAAAAGGGCGGCTTCGTGGCGATTGCCGGAAACGAATTGCACACCCCGGTGGGGGAATTAAGCATAGAACAGGTTGGGCCAGAGGAAGCCAGCATCGCTATCGAAATCTTGCAGGACGCAGCCCGGTGGCTAATCTCTCGCAATATCCCAAGCTGGCAGCCGGAAAGCTTGCCCGCCAAAATAATTCCGGCGGTAGCGCGAGGTGAAGTCTTTGTGCTGAAACAAAAGCAGGAAGCACTGGCGACAATCAGCTTGCAATGGTCGGACGAGTTTTACTGGGGAAAGCAGCCGGACGACGCGGGTTATGTACATAAACTGGCGGTTCGCCGTGACTTCGCCGGGCAAAAATTGGGCGAGTATTTGCTACAATGGGCCGAAGCTCAAATACAGGCCAGAGGGCGGCCTTATGTGCGGCTGGATTGCGAACGCGATAACCCGATTATTAACCGCTATTATCAAGGAGCCGGGTTCAAGTTGTGCGGTGCAAAAGAAGCCTCAGAATTTGGAGTCAATCTTTATGAAAAAGCGTTCTAAATTGAACAGGCAGCATTGATGTAGGAGGGATTTCTAATCCCGATTTTACCTAAACCCATCTTTATCGGGATTAGAAATCCCTCCTACATCTGAATAATTACAATTTTTTATGTAAAGGAACTTGTGTTAAAGTGGCAGTTGAGATAAAGGTCGGACAGGTAAGCGGCAGTCGGCAAGGCGATTATAAATCGGGCGTGCTGCTAACTTTTGTGGCAGTGTTATTCTGGTCAACCACCGGCCCGCTCATCGAATTATTAGTGCGTGACCACCATTTAAGCCCAACCGAGCTTTCACTTTGGCGCACCGTTATCATCATAGCGTTACTGGCTTTGATAGTAGTCCGGCTGGAAGGCTGGAAAGGCTTCAAACTTTCTCGCGCCGAAATCCCCTTTTATTTCCTGAATGGTTTAATGGGCGTAGCTATTTTTAACGTAGCCTGGAGCAATTCGGTACAAATTAACGGTACTGCCGTTGCTACCACCCTGCTTTACTCTGCCCCGGTTTTTGTAGCACTGGGTAGCTGGCTTTTTCTGCGAGAAAAGGTCGGATTGCCTCAACTTGCTGCTATCGCCGTTAATATACTTGGCTGTATGCTGGTGACGGGCGCATATAACCCGGAGGTTTTGTTACGCAATCCGGCGGGCATTTTGCTTGGTCTGGGCAGTGGCTTTACTTTCGCCAGCTATACCCTTCTTAGCAAAGTGGTCAATCGGCATCACCCGCGGGGCTGGTCTAGTTCGCTTTTTCACCTGATGCTATTCGGGTTGTTGCCGCTTTTGCCCTGGGGCTTATTTCAGGAAGGGCCAAAAGTGCTAAACCCGGTGCTAAATATTTGGGGCTGGCTCTTGCTGGTGGTGCTGGCCTATGGCCCGACGCTGGGTGGCTACGTTTTCTATAATGCCGGGCTGAAATATTTGCCCGCCGCCGTCGCCAGTTTGTTCACCACCCTAGAATTGCCTCTGGCCGCCCTGCAAGCCCTGATTTTGTTTGGGCGAGGCATGACGCTTTTGCAATGGAGCGGGGCCTTACTGATTATCGGGGCGGTAGTTACTTTGCAATTCCGGGACGTTAGAGCCAGCCTCAAGAAAAATCTGTAAGAAGTTGGCTTTAATTTAGCGTTTCAAAGCCAGAGTCAAGCCATCGCCGATTGGTACAAGGCTCAGGGTAACGCGCTGGTCGCCGTGAATTTTGCGGTTTAAGGCCCGCAAAGCGACTGTATCGGCATCCTGCGCCGTTTCGTCCATCACCCGGCCTGACCACAGAGTATTGTCAATTGCTATCAGGCCACCGGGCCGGAGCAGTTGCAACACTAATTCATAATAAGTGTCATAATTACTTTTGTCGGCATCAATAAAGGCAAAATCAAAAGTTCCAGCCAGCCCCACCGTCAGTAACCCGCGTAAAGTGTCCGCCGCCGGAGCCAACCGCAAATCTATTTTATGGGCTACTCCGGCTTCCTGCCAGTAGCGACGGGCCAGCCCGGTAGTTTCGGCATTGACATCACAGGCGATAATTCGGCCATCTTCGGGCAAAGCCAGCGCAACCACCAGCGAACTGTAGCCGGTAAACACGCCCACTTCCAGAGTATTTTTCGCCCCAAGTAGCTGCATTAGCAAATTCATAAACTGGCCCTGCTCTATCGAAATTTGCATTCCCGCCCCGCGCAAAGGGGCAGTTTCCTGGCGCAAACGCTTCAAAATTTCTGGCTCTCGTGCCGAAACCGAAAGCAAATATTGATGCAAATCATCGCTCAGGGTAAAAGTTTTACTGGACATTTTTGCTCCTTGTTCTTTAATATTAAACCAGGTTAGTTGATACCAGCATAGCAGTAACCCTTCCGGCTTGCAACTAAAAGACCAACTGCGAAAGGTAATAAACCAAAGGCACAACCAGCAAAAAACTGTCGATGCGGTCAAGCAAGCCGCCAAAACCGGGCAACCACTTACCAGCATCTTTCACCCCGCTCTGCCGTTTCAGCAAAGACTCCAGTAAATCACCCCAAATGCTCCCTAAACCGATTGCCAGCGTCAGCAGGACGGCTTGCCACCACTGTAATCCGGGTAGGGCGAAACCAAGTAGCAGAATTGCCAGAACCGCTCCCGCAAAGTTACCCGCGACCCCGCCCCAGGTTTTGTTTGGGCTAAGAATTGGAGCAAGTTTCGGCCCGCCCAGAGCTTTACCCGCGCAAAACGCCCCGACATCGCTCAGGGCTACCCCTAGCCCGATTAGTAGTACCAAATTGGGCATTTTACCCGCCGCCAGCCCAATCAAGTGAGCCGGAAGCCACCCCAGATATAAATAGCCCCACATTCCGCCTAGCATAAGTTTAAAAATCGCGTTCAACTTTACGGATTGGGGGTTATAGCCCGAACCTGATAGAGTTAAATTTTGGCCTACAGGCTGGCCTTGCGATGAAATCTCAGTTCGCAGAGCAAATTTAGGGCTAAAGTTTGAGCCTAGCAGAATTGCCCAGCCAAAAAAAGCCAGCGTTGGCGCATACTGCAAAGCCGTCGAGCCAAAAAATAACGTCCCGGCCAGCGTTAGCCAGCCCCCCGCGATTAGGAAGCCAAAATGCAAAGTGGGCAATCCCATTAGCTTCGCGTATTCTCGCCCGCCCTGCCAGCACAAAAAAGCACAGAGTAAAGCTATCGCTAACGGGCCAGCCATCGCGCAGCCAACATAAGCCACCGCAATTATCAGCCAGGTGCGGTAACGTTGCCACAAAATCGAGCTGTCGGTTACGCTATGGCTTTCCCGCCTGCTATAATCAACCAACCAAAAGCGGTAGTCCAGAAACCAGAAACGGCTAACTGCGGGCAAGCGACGATTAAAATCTACCATTGCCAGAGCTAACCCCGCCCCCACGAAAAGTAGCCCCAACATTAGAACTAGCGGCCCAAAAGCCAAATTTTGCATAGGATTGTTTAGTAAGTTGCTCATGATAACTCCTTTTTTAAGTTGTCGGTTGTTTTTTCTAACTGAACCAAATTCCGGCCTTGCTCTGATTCTTCCTTTTGTGAGGTACAGCCCGCTAGTAAAACAAGAACTGGTATAAAAAGAATTAGAGTGTAAAAACCCAGCTTCAAGGAAAGTAGATTTATCTTTCCAGTTTTCAGCTTTAGCCAGGTCTCGTTACAGTTGAAAAGCATTCTTTTTCTTCTTTCTGTCATTCAGGGCGATGCTATCAGCCTGGCCCTTTAGGGTCGGGTCGCAAGCTGCAAGCTAAAGCATTTTCCCCGACAACCGACAACCGACAACTAACCCTTCAGGTCTGCGTAAATCCAGCGATAACGCTGAATTAGGGTAAGCAGGAGGGTCGGGACGAAAGCGACGAGTAGCCAGTTCCAGGCGGACGAGCCGAACAGCAGGGCTACGGGCGAAAAAGCCGCCAGATAAAGCATACGGTCAGCTTTTGCCAGTAAGCCGCCAAATTGCCGCTTCCCGCCCGCCGCCCTTGCCACCGTTCCCAGATAGCTATTCAGGAGGGTTAGCACCAGCACGCCCCAGGCAAGCGGGGCAAAAACTGCCGGATTAAGAGCCAGCCCCAGCAATACCACCGTATCGGCTATTCGGTCACTAAATTCGTTGTAGACTTCGCCCCAGGGTCGAGCAAACCCGCCTTTACGGGCTATCAAGCCATCCAGCGCGTTAGCGGCCAGCCGTCCGATTGCCAAAGGCGCAACCAGCAATATCAACCAGGGCCAGAGCGTACTCAGCCCCAGCACCAGACCGAGCAACCCGGCAAAACCTACCCCCGCCAGCGTCACCCAATCGGGATGCACTCGCCTTCGCAAAAGCCAATTCTCTATCCCGATTAACTGCCCCTGCCACCAGGGTTTTATCGAATAAATCCCGCCAAATCTTTTTACTGCCATTTTTTCCTTCCCTTCCCTTCGGGGTTTCGAGTTTCAAGTTTCGAGTTTGCTAAATAGTTCAATATCTACGTTATTTCTTTAGTTCTAGTGGAGGTGCTGAACCAACCAAAAGCCTAAAATCTTGAGCTTCTGCCGGAACTTCAAAGAAAATTTGGGCAGAATAAGGTCTATCGTTAGGGTCTTTTAAGTCTGGAGTTACGAGTAAGCTGATTCTTTCGTTTAAGAAAACTTCATTGTTACCCGCTCCTGACATTGAAATGGTTTGCCTATTGTTAGCTAAAGTATAATCTAACTTAAGCACATCATCTTTTTCACTAAATGCTGGATTACGTTCAAAAGTGAGATAAACCATAAGAAGAGTATTACCTACTGCTGGGCGGTAGGTTTCACTAAAACCGGGTAAACTATCCCTGTTTTTAGCCCAATGAACGACTACCTTCCAGTTTTGGTCTTCGGTTGTTTTTTCTAACTGAACCAAACTCCGGCCTTGCTCAGATGCTTCCTTTTGCGAAGCGCAACCCGTAAACATAACAGCTACCAGCAGCATAGCCATTGTTAGCCGAAAGTAACTGTGTAGATGCTGGGATTTATTCATACTATGTTTGATTATGTTTAACATTTTGTTATAACTTTCTGCTTGTATGATAATGCTCCGCCAATAGACCAAACCACTACTTTTGAGGTAGGCTAGGCCGCTTTTGCCAGAGACGGAGCGAGGACGCGAACCTGACGCTCGATTTCGGCGGCGATTTGTTGGGCCTCGCTGCCAGACTTAAAACTGAGCGGCTCACCAAAAGTAATTTTGACCCGGCCCGCCTTCGGCCAGTTCGCTCCTTTTGGCATCAGCAAATGAGTTCCCTCGATATACACCGGGACAACTCGCGCTCGGCTTGTCGCCGCCAGCCAGCCTACGCCCCACTTGAAAGCTTGAAGCGAACCGTCCGGGCTGCGCGTCCCTTCGGGGAAGATGAGCAAGCTCTGGCCGTTGGCTAAAAGCCGGGTAGCCGCCGTCAGACTTTCTTTACAGCCCGCACCTTTGCGGGTAAAAGCAACCGCGTTCAGGGCCAGCCGGACGGCAAAAGCTTTCCAAAAGTGGTTAAAAAAGTAATCCGCCGCCGCCGCTACCCGCAGCTTTAGCCGCCAGCGCAAGGGCAAGGCCGCCATAAAAAGCGGTGCGTCCAGGTGACTGCTATGATTGGCGGCAAAGATAAGCGGTTCGCCTTGCGGCAAATATTTCAGCCCGCTTACTTCTAAAGTGGCGTAACGCCTCAAAGCCGGGAAAATCAAGCTTTGCCGCAAACCCTCGCCTACTACTGAAATTACTTTTGCTTTCAGGTTTACCAGAAATTCCTGCATAATTTCGCCTCCTGCTACTTTTCCAGATTTCAAAGGGTCAATCGCTTTGATGGCTTATAGTAGCAAAGCAACTACTGTTTGTTACACCGCTTTCCCTGCCACAACTCTGCCAAAAACTGTAAATTCCTGTATTTCATCAATCATTTGATTAACTTAAACGATTGATTAAGTTTTATCATACAAAACAAGTTCTGTCAAGGGCTAATTTTAGGGAATTTCGAGAATAAGGATTTGTCGGGCTAGAGTGGCGGTTTTTGCGGGATATTGCTCGGCGAATAAATCTAATCGCGAGAGGTTTTATTTGTAAAGGGAAAAATCAACAAAAATCCGCCTTTGTAAGCTTAAGATAAAAAGGCAGTAACCAGGTTATCTTTAGCACAAAGACGGATTTAGAAGTAACCAGTCGCTATTTTAGTGCAAATGGTCGTCGCGGTGGTCGTGATTGTGAGCGTGGGTTTGGCGGTGTTCGTGCGGGTGCAAATGGTCGGCAGCCGCCACCCCAACTGGCACGCTTGCCCCTGCTCCAATTGCCGCGCCATCTACGCCCATACCTTCCAGCCGTTCCAATTTAGGTTTAGCGGCAAAGAAGCGGGCTTGAAGCGAGCCAAAGCCAAAGACTATAATAAAGATAATCGCCGCTGTGATAACAATCGAAGCCCCGCTCGAAACGTCGACTTCAAAGCTCAGGTAAATACCTATAACGGCGGAAAATATTCCTAAAATAATCGAATAAATGACCATTTTGTGAAAATTGTCGGTCAACAAGCGGGCGACAGTAGCCGGAATGACCAGCGAAGCCGCGATAAGGGTTACACCCAAAATCTGCATTGAAACAATAATCGTGGCGGCCAGAGCCAGCGCAAAGAAAGTGTCAATCCAGCGCGTCGAAACCCCGTAAACCGGGGCAACTTCCGGGTCAAAGGTACTGAACAAAAGTTGCTTGTAAATCGTAAAAATAACTGCCGCAACCCCGACAGTCACGCCAGCAATTACCCACAAATCGCCATCTTTAATACCCAAAATATTGCCGAACAAGGCCGCATCAAAGTTTTTGGTAAAGCTGCGCGATTTACTGATAATCGCCACGCCTACCGCGAAAGAAGCCGTCGTTACAATCCCAATCGCGGCATCCACCGAAACTTTGCGTTTACGAGAAACCGAATTGATGATTAAGGCACTTAAAAAGCCCCAGGCTCCCGCCCCAAGATAAAAGTTAAGGGAAAGCACGTAGCTAACCACTGCGCCGCCGAAAATCGAATGGGAAAGCCCATGCCCGATATAGCTCATGCGCCGCAGCACCACGTAAACCCCGATTAGCCCGCACAGCCCGCCAACCATAACCGCCGCGATAATTGCTTTGTTGAAAAACTCGAACTGGAAGGGCTGCAATAAATGGTCAATTAGTTCATTCATTATTATTCTTACCTTTTTTTCTTTTCTAGCCCTTCGGGTTCGTGCCACCCGGCATCCGCGCTACCGTTAGAATTACTAGAACTAACCTTAACAGCCGCTTGCTCCGGCTTTAGTGGAACTAAATTCTTCAAGTTCTGGAATATTTTCGGGTCATCGCCAATTAAAAGCATGCCATCCTGCCGGACTACCCGCATCCCTGCCCCATAGGTACGCGACAAAACTTCGCTGGTGAAAATTTCTTCGGGCTGACCCTCGGCAATTATTTCGCGGTTGATGCAAATTACTTTAGGCAAATGGGCTGCTACCGAGTTCAAATCGTGGGTGGTCAAAACAATTGTAACGCCACTCTGGTTAATTTCCGCCAACAAAGTTAAAACGTCGTTACGGGTGCGAATATCCACCCCGCTCGTCGGTTCGTCCAGTAGCAAAATTTTGGGATTGCTAATCAGGGCGCGGGCCAAAAAGACGCGCTGCTGCTGCCCGCCCGAAAGGGCGCGAATGTGACGTTGGGCCAACCCATTCAGCCCCAATCGCTCCAAAGTTTCGGCCACCAAAGTTTTATCTTTGCGGCTGGGCCAGGGCCATAAATGCATTTCCCGAATCCGGCCCATCATTACCACTTGCTCGACTGTCACCGGGAAGGCCCAATCCACCGTCTCTAACTGTGGCACATAGCCAAGAGCCTTGCCGACGCGCTGCAAGTCGAGGGGTTGCCCAACAATTTGCACTTGTCCGCGCACGGGCTTTACCATTCCCATCAAGGTACGCAGCAAAGTAGTTTTACCGCTTCCGCTCGGCCCGACCAGGCCAACAAATTCACCCTGTTCTATTTTCAGGTTTATATTCTGCAACACTACCTGCGTTCCGTAGCTGCAACTTACCTTATCCAGTTCAACCGCCGCAACTGCCAACTTCTCACCTCTCCCTTTTAGAGTTTCAAGTTTCTAGTTATAACTTCGCAACTGTTCAGGTGTAGTAGGGATTACCCTTCCCAATTTTGCCTAAACCCGTCAGGGTCGGGATTAGAAACCCCTCCTACATTGAAACTTGAAACTTGAAACTTGAAACTTGAAACTACTTCTGATACGTGTTATCAGGCGTGACATTCTTCAAAGCGTCTACGTTGCCACCCAGAGTAACTAACATAATCTTCATATCTTCGAGCAACATCCCGACATAGGTATGCTGGGGTGAATTCGCCTCACCGGGCGGCTCATCGTCGCGCAATTGGTCAATAAATTTCGCGCCGCCTTCTTTGGCAATCTGCTCCAAAATCGGGCTTGGGAACACTTCCGAACCAAAGATAGCCTTCACTTTTTCCTGCTTAATCTGGGTAATCAAATCGCCGACTTCCTTCGCGCTCGGTTCTTTGAAATCGGAAGGCTGAATCGCCCCGATTACCTGCCAATTGTACTCTCGCGCCCAGTATGCCCAGCTATCGTGATAAGTCAGCAAGCGACGCTGGTCGGCTGGCACAGTTTGGGAAGCGGTTTTGATACCGTCGTACAAAGCCTGTAGCTGGGTCATGTAGGTTGAAAGATTTTTGTCGTAATAATCCTTACCCGACGGGTCAATTTCGACCAGCTTGTCACGGGTTACTTTGGCATAGTTCATAGCGTATTTGGGGTTCATCCAAAGGTGGGGGTTCGGGTCGCCCTTATCTTTCGGGAAGCTGAAATCGAAAAGCCAATCCTTTTCGGTAATCGTGTTATCGCCTAACTGCAAGATTTGAGTTTTGGGTTTTTTGGCCGAATTTGCCAATCGAAGGGTCGGGTCTTCCAGATGCAACCCGTTCACAATAATTAAATCAGCCTCAGACATATACTTCGAGTCGGAAGGGGCAGGTTCAAAAGTATGGCTGTCCGTGCCATCAGGGATAATCCCGTGTAAATCAATTCGATTGCCGCCCACGTTTAGAACAATATTGGTCAAAGGGGCAACCGTCGTAACAACCTTCAGCTTTTTACTGTCCGTTGCGCCGGAAGTAGCCTTAGCAGCTACGGGAGTATTGGTTGGGTCGCCACAGGCTGACAGAATCAAGCCCAGCAAGGCTATTAGCGGCAGGGCTGAAAGCAGCCTTAATTTTGCTCTTGTCTTCATTCTATTGCTTCCTTAACTAGATACTAATAATAGGTTCTACGAGTCTATTCTCTTGCAACCATTTGCAGTAAGGACAGCTATATTATAAGCCAGAACATTTAGAGAAACAACTTCTTATAAGCCTTTCTGCTCGAAGATTAGCAGAACTTTTGGTTTAGTTTGCTGGATTAAAATTCTACAGCTGTTCTTCAAAACCTTATTGCATATACTTGCATCTGCAATTACTGTTCCACAAATTATTTCGGTTAGACCTATTAAAATATACGTTCTAATAGTATAATTGGATTTAAGGAAGTAAACAATAAATTTAATATTATAAAAGGTATTTATGAGCAACGAAGCGGAAGTAATTATAGTAGGTGGTGGCCCGGCGGGAACGGCTACCGCAATACATCTGGCGCGGCGTGGGCGCAAGGTTTTGCTTTTGGAAGGGCGGGATTTTTCCAAACCAAGAGCGGCGGATATGCGAAGTGGCGAAGTGCTTTCTCCCGGCAGCCAGTTGGAAATCAAGAATTTGGGCTTGCCCACCGATAGCGGAAATTGGCGGTTATTATCGTTTGAACAATTGCGGCATAGCTGGCACAACGGGCGGGTTACTTATGACCCCCTTCCGGCGGGTTTGCAATTCTGGCAGACTGACCGGGGCTGTTTTGACCGGGCGATGTTCGGTCTGGCAAAGGAAGCCGGGGCGGAAGTACGCGACAATTGCCGGGTTAGCAACTTGATTCGCAACGAACAGGGCGCGGTTTGTGGAATAGTCACCAAAGCGGGCGACGCACCCTCGCAAGAACTTCGCGCCCCGCTTATTGTAGATGCGAGCGGCAGGCGTTCGGCTTTGCTGGCCCGGATGAAATTAAAAGAGCCGGAACGCGAATTCCGGCGGGTGGCTCTGGTCACATTTTATGACTATATGCCAGATTGCACTCCCGGTATTTGGGAGCAACATTTTTTGGCCGAGCATAATACGGTGGTCAAAGGCTCGATTATGCGCGAGAATTTGTACCGCTTTTCGTTTGAAACCGATTTGAGCTTCCGGGACGAATTCGCCGCCAAATATGGCAAGCAAACCCCGCACGCAATGGTTTTAGCCATGCTCAAGGAAGTGCGCCCCGCCCTGTATGAACGCTTTGCCGCCGCCCACCCTTTGCCCTATAGCGTGGCCTATGCCCCGATTGGCTACCGCGTCCACCAAATTACCCAGGATGGGCTGCTAATGGTCGGTGATGCGGGGGGCTATCTTGACCCTTCCACCGGGCAAGGTATCGAATTCGCCTTGCGGACGGCCCGCCTTGCCGCCGCTACGCTTGACCAGGCTTTAGCCGCCCACGATTACCGGCAGGAACAGTTCAAGCCTTATCTGGAAGGCCGCCGCCGCGAAATTCAGGAGGCGATGAACTGGCTACGGCTGTATTTGCGGATGAGCCGCCAGCGTCCCTTACTCAGCTTTTTCAGCTATTTTTCGCCAGCCCGCGCCGCGCTCATGCGTTCGCTGGTCAAGCCCCGTCCGGCAAGCTGGTGATTTTTGATTACTTGCCGGAAAAATTCAATCAGGCGGGGGGCGTGGTAATCAAAGGTAAAAATGTGACGCTGCCGCCAAACGTTTTCTCGCAGTTGGTCTAATCTTTGGCGGTCACGCATTTGCTCTCCCAGCTCGGCGATTGTGCCAAAGCATAGCCCCAAATCCAGTTCTTCGACCAATTTTTGGGTCGCAACAATTGACCCCCGGTTATCGCCCTGTAGCAAGGGCAAACCCGCCACCGCCAACGTCGCAATCCGGGCCGGATAGTTCAAATCGTCCCAAGTGGCCCGCGTCAAGTCGCCCTTATTTTCGCTTTTGAAGAAATGCAGCCAGCCCGCGTCATATTTTGAAAATTCGCTCACCCAATTTTCCTGGTCTACCTGTGGATGCAAATGCAAATGATTGGGGGCTAAATCCCGCACTTTATCAATCCATTCTTTCCATTGCCCCTGCGTATAATCGCCGTAAAAATGGACGTGAATATTCTGCTCGGCCAATTCGCCCATTACCCAGGGATGCAACCCAATCGGGCGACCCGGCACAACTGTATGAATTTGATTGTCACTATCCGAGAGACGGGGTGAACGGGGTGAGTCAAACCAGTCTTTTTTAGGCAAATCGCCATCCAAGATTAGTTCAGGGCGGTTTTCGGGCAAGAAAGTATTAAACCAGTCGCGCATTTCGGGACTAGAGTAAATTCGCCCATCGGCATAGCTATATAAATCCAGTAATTCGCCCCAGGTGCCTTTCTCCCGGCAAATAAACGGGCCTTCCTTGAAATGCCAGATAAAAGGGATAGCCGGATTTTGGGCCATTACCTGATGGGCGAAGGGGACGGCTTGCCAGTTCAAAAGGGCGTATATAACATCGGGCTGGATTTTTTGGAGGGCTTCTTGCCAGTTTGAGCGCGGCAAATCTTCCACATGCCCGAAAGCCATTGGCCCAACCGCATTGTACCAGTAAGGCTTATCCATCCATAGCCCGTAAAGCTGGTGGCCCTGTTCCTCCAAAGCCAGCACCCGGTCAGCGTTATAGGCCAGTTCGCCCACCAGCAAAATTTTCAGGCCGTCTTGAGCCATTGGCGTATCATGTCGCTCCCGAAAGCGGCGGTAACGCTCTACTTCGTCACTAAAATTGCCAATACTGGATTGAAACCGAAGCGGCTGCTTTACATTATAATAAGCCCGGTAAGTGTTAATTCCGCCTTCCGGCTCTTGAATAATTTTGTGGCGTTGCTCCGGGTGATTGACCCATTCGCAACTAATTTGGCCTGTTCCCACAAATTCGCCGCGCTGCCGCAATTTGCCCCAAAACATCCGCTCCAAGTCGTCCGTCGTTAATTCGCCCCGTTCCAGCCAGCGTTCCGACCCGACCCGATGCATCACCTGTACCAACTGCAAGGAATAGCCCTCAAGCTGTCCGCCCACCGAACGATTGTAATGATGCCGCAAGCCGGAAAAGACGGCAACAAAGTTGTTAGTTGTTAGTTGTTGGTTGTTAGAGGGGGCAGGGTTGTCGGTTGTCGGTGGATTAGGGTTGCGAGTTGTTGGTTGGTTAATTTCCGACTTTCTACTTCCGCCTTCCGAATTATCTTTGATACTTGATACTTCACCTGTGTTGAATTTTGAGAGGAGTGAAGCGAGGTGTTCGGGGAAGTAAATATCGTCCGAGGGGAGGTAGGCGATAAAAGCGGCGCGGGCGGCATCCAGGCCATAATTCAGGGCTGCGCCTAGCCCCCGGTTTTCCTCAAAGCGATGATAGCGAACGCGCTCAGGATTATCCTGCAAAAATGACGCAATTTGAATATAAGTGCTGTCGGGCGAACCGTCGTCTATAATTATTAGTTCCCAATCGGTGAAAGTTTGGGCCAAAAGGCTGGTCAGGGCGCGTCGAATAAAATGAGCCTGTTTATATGTCGGCATGATTACCGAAACTTGCGGCAGCTCCCCTGACTGATTCAATCCCTCTGGATTATTGGACAAAGCCATGAATTGTTTCTTACCTTTGCTAGTGCTGGTTCTTGAAAGGCTAAAGTACCTGAGTTTATTTACTGCAAAACCTATACCTGTAGCGGAAAACGCTTCATATAATAAGAAAACGCAAAGATTTGTTCATAAGTAGGAGGGATTTCCAATCCCGATTTTACCCAAACCCGTAAGGTCGGCAAGGGTAATCCCTCCTACTTATGAACACGAATTCGCCGCGCCTGAAGTAAATTTGAGGTGATTGTTTGCCGATTCTGTTAAAATAGCGGTAAACAAATTTGTTAAAAGAGAAATTGGATTGAAAAATAAAAAAAAATAAAAAATAGAAGGATTTAGATTAATGCTGATAGATGCCCATGCTCACCTTGACCTGGAACATTACGATAATGACCGGGCCGAAACGATTCAACGCGCCAAAGACGAAGGAGTCGGCGGCATTATAAACGTCGGGGTAGACCGTCCGCGCTGGCAAAATTCGCTGGATTTAGCCGCCCGCTATCCCGGCTATATGTACGTTTCGCTGGGGCTGCATCCCAACGATATTTTACGGGATAACGACCCGGAAGCGGCTATGCGGCAATTAGAGGAAATGGTAAAAAATAATTCGGGTTTGGTGGTTGGCGTAGGTGAAACCGGGCTGGATTATTATCACCAGGACGTACCGCACGAGATACAACGCGATTATTTTTTGAAGCATATCGCGCTGGCTCGTCAGGCAAATTTGCCCTTAGTAATTCATTGCCGGGATGCCATGCCCGATTTGCTGAATATTCTGGAAGAGCAGGGCCGCGATATGCCCATTATGATGCACTGCTTTAGCGGCACAGCCGAAGAAGCTGAACGCAGTATGGCACTTGGCCCGCAGGTTTATATTTCGCTGGCCGGGCCGCTTACTTTTAATAAAGCTCTTGACCGCCACGAAGTCGCCCGCCGCGTCCCGCTAAATCGCTTGCTAACCGAAACTGATTGCCCTTTCTTGACCCCGCACCCCTACCGGGGACGGCGCAACGAACCAGCCCGCGTCAGGCTCGTCGCCGAAAAAATTGCCGAACTCAAAAATATCACCTATCAAGAAGTAATCGAGCAAACCGGGCAGAATGTCAAAGCCTTGTTTGGAGTTTTGTAAAAAACAAAGCAATACTAATTTATTTGTAGGAGGGATTTCCAATCCCGATTTTGCCCGAACCCGTAAGGTCGGGAAGGGTAATCCCTCCTAC
>JBBQGP010000054.1:0-27895 GCA_038323095.1 Chloroflexia bacterium
TTTATATATCTTTATATATAAATTAGTAGAATTAGTAATAGAGGCGGTGGATTTGTGGAAATCGCTAAATCTGAGCCTAGATTGCATATTTTGTGCCACAAGCTGAGTGGAAAAACTCTGTATAAGCCTGCCTTTATTCAACATACTATACCCATCGCTTTTAGGCCCAAATCTCTTAATTAAGATTTGTCCACGCTTTACCAACAGTTTTTCATCCACACCTATCCACAAAAGTGGAAAACTAATTGTATAGTGCCAATAATTATAAAAAAGTTAAGAATTAATATACACAAATTTCCCCATCTTAATCACATTTTAATCAACTGCTTTTCGGCAATTTTTCAACAGATTTCATTCACTTTCCCACAGATTTATCCACTTTATCCACAAATTGGGGAAGGCTGTGTATAATCCACAAATTGGGGAAGGCTGTGTATAAGTTTTGAGTTGCGAGTTATTAGGGTTGTCGGTTGTCGGTGAAGAAGTTTCTAGTTTCTATAGCTAATCAGAAAAAGAAAAAGAATTGTTAGATTAGTGCTAAGATTGCCCTGAAATGAATTTCGGGCTAAGAGACCGCAAGTTGGTTGAAACCAACTAAGAGTTTATTTCATTATTTCAATTAAGGTTGGGCAAAGTCAACTGGCGGAGCAGCATCCTACAGTGGATAGGGGCATCTTGTAGGATGTGGCTCTGCCCATTGATTTCTGGGATGAATTCTAATTCAAATAGAGACACAAGTTGTTACAGTTGGTTTCGGCACAGCCCACCTTCGGCGAACCAACTTCCCGTTACTTAGCCCGAAATTCATTTCAGGGCGATTGAACGCCAGACGAATTTTCTAAATTACTATCTGATTGTCTATAGTTTCTGGTCTCTTAGTTCTGACTTTATACTTCAAACTTCCGGCTTATTCCTTTGTCTCCTACGCGGTGAAAGAACTGTTAAACAAAAAGCAGGCTTTGGGCCTGCTCCTTGTCTCTCAAACTCTCTATTAACGCTAGTTTTAATTTTTCAGTTAATCTTCTAACTCAAAACTCTATTATTTTCCGCCTTCGGAGTAAAGTAACTGCACAATAGTATTGATTTGTGAACGCAAATTCGTATTGACTTCAATTTCGCGCTCAATTTTATCTATGGCGTGCATAACGGTGGTATGGTCGCGTCCACCCAATTCCTGACCGATTTCTACCAGGCTGGTTTCGGTGTGTTCGCGAATAATGTACATCGCTACCTGACGGGGGAGAACTATATCCTGACTCCGGCTACGTCCGCGCAAATCTTTTTGGTCAATCGAATAATATTGCGATACTTGATCCACAATCCGGGAAGGCGTGACCATCTTTTTACGGGTGTTGAGCATCATATCGTTAAGGGCGCGGGCGGCTTGCTCTACCGAAAGGGCGGTATGATTGTGCAGCGCAAAGGCTACTACCCGCGTTAAAGCCCCTTCCAGTTCGCGAATATTGCTTTCGACCTTGCGAGCGATAAATTCTAGCACATCTGGCGGAATCGGGCTAATCGCCTGAAAATCAGCTTTAGCCTTGAGAATAGCCAGCCGCATTTCGTAATCCGGGTTTAGCACATCACAAGTTAGGCCGCCTTCAAAGCGTGAACGCAAACGTTCTTCCAAAACCAGCATAGCGCGGGGTGGGCGGTCAGAACTGATTACAACTTGCTTGTTAGCTTCCACCAGGCTGTTAAAAGTGTGGAAAAACTCTTCCTGCGTAGTATTTTTCCCGGCGATAAATTGGATGTCGTCAATCATCAGAATATCGATAGTGCGATAACGCGCCCGAAATTCTTCCATACGACCTTCCCGGATGCTATTTACCAAATCATTGGTAAATTTTTCGCTGGAAACATAGCGTACCGTCAGACCCGGACGCAAGTGCATTGCTTCGTGACCAATTGCGTGCAGCAAATGGGTTTTGCCCAAACCGACACCACCATAAATGAAAAGCGGGTTGTACGAGTAACCCGGCATTTCGGCCACTCTTCTGGCGGCAGCAGTCGCTACCCGGTTACTACTACCTTCGACATATTTCTCGAAGAGGTAGCGCGGGTTAAGGCCGCTATCGTTGCGGTTGTGGTCATAACCATAGTTAGAAGTATTGGTTTCGGCAATAGCAGGACGCGGCGTGTAATCAGGTTGTACTTCGGCCACTTCCTCGGTTTCGTAATTACCCCCACCATAAAAATAGCCGTTACCAGGAGGCTGATTACTCACTGTTGGAGAATTTCCATAATTGATGGGACTATAATTAGTGCCGTTCCAGGTTGCCTGAGTTTTTGGTTCAGTTCTGGCAAAATTCCCGTTTTGACCGTAGCTATTTGGTTTCATTTGCGCCGCCGGAGTCTGAGTGGAACGCGGCTTTGCGACAGCTTGTTCCAGCGCAGCTTCCTCAAAAAGCTGGCCTTGCTTCGGCTGGTCAAAGATAAAGCTAACCTGAAGTCGCTGGCCGACTACTCTGGTTAGCGCGTCCCCGATTATTCCTGAATAATTATCTTCCAGCTTTTTCTTATGAAAAGTGCTGGGAGCTGACATCCATGCCTGTCCTTCATTTAGTTCAATCAAGGACAGATTTTTAATCCACATGTCGTAGTCAGCACGGTTCACCTGGTGTTGCAAGTCGCGGAGGGTGGTTTGCCAGATTTGCCGGGTCTCGGCTACTCGTTCGTTTCCACTTCCACTTCCGTTTCCTGTACCTGAACGAGCAGACACGATACTAGGATTTTCGTTTTCTCCCATAACGAAAACACTCCTAAAAAAGATTTTGTTACCTGACCCCAAAGTTAGGCTAACCTGAACATGTCAAATCAAGTTCGTATTAGTGCCAGCCGCGCTGCTGTTCGTTTTACGACGCATTTTTGCCTGTTCCTGCTAGTAAAGCTGTGCCAAAATTTTCGAAAAGCCTCATAAACTGCGGCTTTATCTTAATTCAGAGGACACCACATAAGCGCATCCGTTGGGAGCGAGTCTTGTGTGACTATTCTCCTGACCTGTGCTGACATAATACGCATTGGGTGATATTCGGCATGATAGCAGTAATATTAGAAACAATCAAGCGGCAAAACCAGCTATCTTGATTAGTTTTACTTATAGAGCAAGGCTTTTTTAAGCTTTTGTCCCAGTTTTTTCTCCACAGATTCTTGATAACTTGTGGACATTTTTGCCCACTTTTCAACAATTTTTGTGGATAAAGCTTTAGTTCAATTCATTAGTTCACAGCCAAACTTTAATACAGTATCAATTCGGTCTCATTATGCACCAGAATCCACATTTTGTGGACAAACAGGGTTGTACACACTGTCCACATTTTGTGGGGTTAATGCTCTTACCATCTACATTTAGGCTTTTGCTGACAAAATCCTGAAAAGTAATCCACCGTCATCCACATTATGTTGACTAACCAGGTTGTTGCGAGATTTTGCCCGGCAAATTAAAGTTTTTAACGAAGTGTTAAAAGTTACTAAACATGTGTGTAGCCATGTGGATAAAATTTGGGCTTTTTCATCATAAATCAAGAAAAGGATAAGGTTTTTCTATTAGCCCAAAAATTATTGGTAGAAAAGTACCAGATTTTAAAAGTTAAAACGGGTATTCTTTTCTCCCTTTGTTAAAAAGAAGAAAGAATACCCGTCTAATTTATTTGCTGGAACGGCGCAAATTCAGGCGGTTAAAGCGGGGTAAAGTTGCACCTCGATAAAACAGCCACCATTCCACCATCAAAATTATCAAAGCGACGATTGCAATCGGCCACCAGAATTCGCGCTCACTTTTCACCTGGTTATTGGTAGGCTGATTGGCCGTTCCCTGCAAGCCCAAATCGTCCAGTGGCTTGATATTGCTGGCAATTGGGCTGAACAAGTTCACCACAAAATTATCGGTCAGGGTAGTTGGGCGGGCGGCAGTCGTCCCCGCCGTGGGCGTAGTAGCGTTCAGGCGACGGCTAACGGTATAGATGCCGGGCAAGCCGGTATCGGTAAAAGAGGCCACGCCCTTGTTTGCAGTTAGAATTTGCGCTCCTCCTTTGGGCGGGGTAACGCTCAGTTGCTCGGTTTGCGTTCCCACCGTAAAACTGACCGGCTCACCGGGGTTTACTTCGGTGGTCTGGTCGAGTGCGCCGGTAGGTTGCAGCCAGCCCAGCGAGTTAATCACCAAAATCGGCCAGGAAACTTTTACTCCCAAATCGCTATCATGAATATCAAAGGCAAAGCCTAGCACGCGCTGTCCCTGTGGGTCGCCCGCAAAGATAAGCGGTGCGCCCGAACTGTCTGCCGCCACTACTCGCCCCCATTCAGGCAAATCGTATTTTTGGGCTTTGCTAATCGCGACATCGCTCAAGTCGGTATAGCGCAAAATTGGGTCGTTTTGTTCCAGCCGGGTAAAGGTCGGCACATTTATCGAGCCGCTACTGGGCAAAAAGCTGGTACTGGGCGGATTTATCAGCATTATACTGCCAGCCGGGAGCTTGTTGGGCATAAAAGTATCAAAAATGAAAACGTTAAAATTTTCTTTATTTTTGATTGCTTCGTATTCGTTCGGCCCAATTAAAGTTAATTTGTAATTGGGCAAGCGGGAAACAATCGTAGACAGAAAAGTATTGCCCGGTGTTACCATCAAAACCCGTTGGGGCGTTCCGGCGTTGCGAATCGTCCAGGCTTCGTTATCTACCGAAAGGAAATCCTGCGCGTTATCTACCGGCTTGAGTTTGGCGTTCACCACACGGGCGGTCAAAGGCAAATCAGTCAGGGTTAAATCGGCTTTATCGCCGCCGCCCATCTGAATTTCACGGGTATCAAACGATTTGCCATCTACCAAAACCTGTAGCTGTACTTTGGCGGGTTGCGCCCCATAATTATTTAGTCCCACAAAAAGTTGTGGCCCCCCGCCAGTTTCGCGCAACCGCAAAGCGGTAATTGCTTCGTTTGCATCGGCCTGGCCGACTTTGATATATTTTACTTTAGCCTTGAGCGGTGGCAAACCTTCATCACGGGCGAAAGCTCCGCTACTGACTACTACAACGGTAGTATTGGGGGTGCGGTCTGCCGAAGCCGCCGCCAGAATCAGCGAACCACGGGCGTTACCCGGCTCATTGGTTACTTTGGCCTTATCCAGAGCCGCTTTTAATTCGTTTTTGTTGGTAGAATTGCTGGCAAGCACTTCGGGGAAAGAGCGCATTACTACCAGCGTCATCTGGTCGCCGCCGCCCATTCCGTCAATAATCGAGTTTATTTCATCTTTGGCTTTAGCAAAGCGGTTTGGCGCAACATCGGTAGATTGCATCCCCGCCGAAGCGTCCATTAACACTATAATATTGCCACTGGCTTTTGATTCGCTACTGAAAAAAGGCCGCGATAGCACGATTACTAATAGCAGCAAAAGCAATAGTTGCAAAAATAATAACCAGTTCTTTTGTAGTTTTTGCCAGGGAGCATTAGCCTGTTTATCTTCAATTACTCTGCGCCACAAGAAATTACTGGACACGGTTAATTCTTCGCGCCGTACTTTGAGCAGGTAAAATATAATTATCGGAATCGCCAGAGCCAGCAGCCCTAACGCCAGGGGAAATATCAAGCCCATAAAATTCCTCGTAAGAGTTGTCGGTTGTCGGTGAATTAGTTGTTAGTTGTTAGAGAAATATGGTTGTCGGTAAGAACAACTTGAAACTAGAAACTTGAAACTAATTCACCAACCCACGCCGCCGCATATAGTGCAAGACCAAATCGTCGAAAGCAGTAGAAGTTTCTACTTGAATATAATTTATAGCACGTCGTTGCGAAAATTCGATAAGTTCGCGCTGCCAGGTTTGAAATTCCTGGCGATACAATTCGATAGCTTTTTGGTCTACGCTTACATCCTGAAATTCGCCAGTTTCGCTATCAACCAGCTTGAAATCACCGCGCAGGGATGGGTTTACTTCGTCGGGCGAAAGCACATGAAGCAAGGTAATTTCGTGACCTGCCCCCTGCAAGGCCCGGATACCATCGTAGCAGCCGCCCGGTGCGAACAAATCCGAGATAAAGAACAGCAAACCGGGTTGGCGGGTTTGGTTAGCATAAGCTTTGAGAGCGTCATTTAAGCTTGTGCCAGCACCGGGGTTAAGGTTTTCGACAAACTTTATCATCCGTAGTGTCTGGTTTTTGCCACGTGTCAGGGGCATCCGGGCTTCGTGCAGGGCGTTATTCGCGTTTACCGCCGTAATCGAAACCCTGTCCATTGCCGAAAGAGCCATATATGCCAGAGCCGCCGAAGTACGCTTGCCGTAGAGCAACTTGTTTAAGTAGGGATGGGGTGGCCCGCCACCGTCGGCGGAAACATCGGCCTGTGGCCCGCTCCAATCCATTGAGCGGCTGCAATCCAGCAACACATGCACCGTTAGTTCTTCTTCTTCCTCGAAAAGCTTGAGGAAAACCCGCTCCAGACGGGCATAAATATTCCAGTCTACCTGTCGCAAATCATCGCCGGGAGTATAATCGCGGTAATCGGCAAACTCAACAGAAGTACCGCGTTTAAGGCTGCGGCGTTCGCCTTTCATGCTACCGCTTCGCACCCGCTTGCTAATCAAATTCAGGCGGTCTATTTTGCGTAAAAATCCTTCATCCAGTAATCCGGGCATAATTTACTCGTCATTCTATTGGTCAATTGTACCTAAGTTGGGCGGGCTGAGACTACTTTTTGGCTAAGGTTTTCTCAAGCTGGTTGACCGCTACATCCATTTGTGGGTCACGTCCGTTTATCAAATCGTTGATAGAGCGGCTGACCTGCACATCGGGCGAAACCCCCGTACCGTTGGCCCGCGCTCCGCTTTTGGATTCGTACTCGTCTACGGTAACGCTAATGGCCGAGCCATCGCCCAACGCAAAAGCGGCGGTATGGCCCAACGCTCCGGCGGTTTTTTCGCCGATAATCGAGCCAAGATTAAAGTCGCGGACGGCCAGCGCAAATATCTCGCTGCTGCTGCCGCTTCCATCGTTTATTAGTAGCACAAGTGGCAGGCGTGGATTAAAAGGCTTGCCTCGAAACTCGCCGCTTACCCCATCGCCACTTACTTTTACAGTTTCACGGCCCTTGCGGTCAAGGTTATAGCCCATTACTTCGCCCGCCTTGACGAATCGCCCGGTTAATTGCTCAACGTTTACACCGCCGGGATTATTTCGCACATCGATTATCCAGCTATCCGCCCCCTGTTTGGCAAGGTCGGTCATGGCTTTATTGGTTTTATCGGCAACATCGGCGAAAAACTCGCGAATAGCGATATAACCGATATGCCCGTTAATCAGGCGAGTTTCAACCGTTGGCACATTATAACGTTTTTTAGTAACCGTAATAGTTTGCAAGTCATTCAAGCCGGGTCGGGCAATCGTAAAATTATGGGTTTCGTTTTCTTTTGCGCTACGGGTAATCTGACGATTGGCATCGGTTAAAGTTGTTTCATCGTAGCGGACAAGCTGGTCGCCTTCGCGCAATCCGGCTTTTTCGGCTGGGCTACCCGGCACTACCCGCACAATATAAATTTTGTTGTCCTGAGTAGTGGTAGCAATCCCGAAACCTACCGAAGAATTTTCGCCCTGCAAAACCCGCAAGCGGTTGTCGTAGCTATCCGGGTCAAGAAAATAGGTATGCTCATCGCTAACCGATTGAGCCATTGCATCCACTATTCGACGACCAAGCTGGTTTTTAGGATACTTGAAACCTTTGGCAATCGCCGCATCCAGCGTTTTATTATAGGCATCCCGGAAAAAGACCCAATTGGCCTCGTTATCTTTTTGGCTAAAGTTGACCGTTGGAGCAGTCACGCCGGAAGTACGGCTTAATTCATCCAAAGCGGCTTTTAGCAGCCCGGTAGTATCCGGCTCTTTAAAAAGGTTCTTGAGAATAGCATCATAAGCTATTTTTACCAGTTTTAGCTCGGCTTCTTTGTCAATTTTTTCACCCGGCGCGGAAGGAGTCGGCAAGGTCGAGCCAACTATTGGCGTTGGCGTGGCGTTAGCCGCCGGAGCGGTAGTGGAACTATTAGAAGACGTGGTGGGCGGGGTAGTATTGGCAGAGGGCGGGGTAGTCCGGCTTAGGCTCGGCAAAGTCGTCGAGGTATTGCGATAAGCCACCGAAGTTTGGACAGCTGAAATTGTGGCCGCTTCGTTGCTGCGGGCCTGAGAAGTTGCGGTAGCGTTTTGCGGAGTGTAGCCACAAGCCGATAACAGCAAACTAAATATTATCAAGGCCAGCGACATTGCCAGCCCGCTTTTCTTGCCGATTTGCCGGGTCAATTTACTTCTTGGCTCCTGCCGGGTCTTCCGGCACCGATTTTATTACCTGGTCTATTACCGTATCAGTAGTAATGCCTTCCGCTTCGCCCTCGAAATTCAAAATCAGGCGGTGGCGCAAGGCGGCGTGGGCTACCGCTCTAACATCATCGAATGCTACATTATACCGCCCTTCCATTAAAGAAACAATTTTGGCGGCCATCATCAGGGCTTGCGCCCCGCGTGGGCTTGCCCCGAAGCGCACATATTGGCGACTAATCGGCGGAGCTTCGTTATTTTCGGGGTGGGTCGCCAAAATCAGGCGAGCGATATAATTGGTAACGTGGCTGGCGGCGGGAACATCGCGGGCCAATTCGCCCATCGCTATAATTTTCGCCCCGTCCACAATTTTACCAATCTTGGTAGTTGTTCCGGCGGTAGTACGGGTCAGAATTTGCATCAAATCATCTTCTTTGGGGAAGCCTACGGTTAGTTTGAAGAAAAAGCGGTCAAGCTGGGCTTCCGGCAAAGGGTACGTTCCTTCCATATCAATCGGGTTTTGGGTCGCCAGCACAAAGAAAGGCCGTTCCACCCGGTAGCTGCGGTTAGCTACTGTTACAGTTTTTTCCTGCATAGCTTCCAGCAAGGCCGATTGAGTTTTGGGGGTTGCCCGGTTAATTTCGTCGGCCAGCAGCAAATTGCTGAAAACCGGGCCGGGCTGAAACCGAAATTGTCGCCCACCCTGCGGGTCATCAATCAAAATATTCGTCCCGACAATATCGGCGGGCATCAAATCGGGGGTAAACTGGATGCGGCTAAAATGCAGTTCCATTACTTCGGCCAGCGTCCGCACCAGCACCGTTTTACCCAATCCCGGCACGCCTTCCAGCAGCACATGCCCACCCGCGATAACGCTAATCATTACATTCCGCAAAACATCTTGCTGCCCGACAATAATCTTGCTGACTTCTTCTTCTATCCGGCTGGTAACTTGCCGAAACTCCTCCGGCGTAACGCTCGGCGGTGCGACTGCTGCCATCTTTTCCTGTTCCTTCTATGCTAAAGTTGTTAGTTGTTAGTTGTTAGAGAATAACTTGATTGTTACAATAGGATATTGCTCCGCCAATAGAGGTTAGTCTAAAATCTACTGGCAGAGCAGTATCCCACAAAAACACCACTTGCTGACAGGATTTAATCTAACAACTAACAACTAACAACTAACAACTTACTTCCCATTGCCTGTGCCATCGTTTAAATCGTCGAAATATTTTTTGACTACATCTTTCAGGGTAATCGGGATGTAGTTTTTGTCCAGCGATTCGGAAGCGGCGTTGCGATAGGATTCGATGTAATCGCTCAAAGGTACTTTAGCATCACCACCCGCCGGGCCACCGTTGACCTGTTTGGAGCTTTGCGGGCCTTCACCCTGCTTGCCGCCGACGTTCACTTGCTTGCCGTCCTTGTTTCGCAAAGTCGGGTTAGCATAAAAGTTGTCGCTAGTGCCTTTTCCGGCTTTGCTACCGCCCTGCTGGTTGCCGTCGCCCGGTTGCTGACCTTGTCCTTGCCCCTGACCCTGACCTTGCCCCTGCTGTCCTTGTCCATCCTGGCCCTGTCCGTCCTGACCCTGGCCCGGTTGCTGGCCTTGCCCCTGCTGTCCCTGCCCATCCTGCCCGGCATCCTGTTGCTGACCTTTTTGACCTTGTCCCTGTCCTTGCTGGCTGCCGTTTTGCCCCTGCTGAGGGCTGCCGTCCTGTCCTTGCTGGCTGCCGTCCTGCCCTTGCTGGCTACCATCTTGATTCATCTGGCCGCCCTGCTGGTCGCCGCTATTTTGATTGCTACTGCTTTTGTCGTCGCTAAATTTACCTTTTTGGCCGTCTTGCTGGTTCTGGCTGCTACTGCTCTTGCCCTGTTGCCCCGCCTGACTAATCGCCTGTTCGCTTTTTTGCAATTGCGATTGGGCTTGCTGTAATTGCTCCTGGCTGCGCTGGTTCTGCCCGGTCTGCTGCAATTGCTGGCCGAGTTGCTGCAAAGACTGTTGTCCGGCCTGGGTGTTCTGGTTCAAATTTTCCGGCTTGAGCGAATCAGAAGCTTGCTGCAATTTTTGGGATAAAGCCGGGTCACTATTCTTGAAATTCTGGGCGCTTTGGGCCAGTTTATCGCTAAGTTGCTGGGCCTGCTGGCGGTCATTCTTGAGTTGGTCAATATTTTGGGCGGCCTTGTTTAGTTCTTGGGCCGCCTTATCGAATTTATCGCCTGAATTCTGGGACAAAGCTTGTCCGGCCTGTTTGGTAAAATCGTTGCTGGACAAATCGCGGGCCAATTGCTCAATAGCCGCTTTCTGGGTCTGCGAATTGGGCTCGGCCAGGTTTTGCAATTCCTGCTCGGCCTTTTGCAAGCTGGCGATGGCATCTTCCCGATTCTGGCTCTTGTCCAAAAGCTCTTGCTTGGCCTTTTCAAGCTGCTTTAAAAGCTCCTGGGTTTTCGGGTCGTTTTTGGTTTGCTGGTTATTCTCGATTTGTTTCTTGACATCTTCGATTTTCTGGACTTCGGCCTGTACCTGTTTCTGGACTTCCTGATTTTCCTTGACAATATCGCTGAACGGGTTCGGGATAAGCAAAGCCACCGCCAGCAAGGGCAGCAAGGCAATCGAGGCAAGGCTGGGGCGTTTGGGCGGGCGCAAAGGCAAGGCCCGGTTAGGCCGGATGCCCTCCAGCGAACCCATTGCATCGTTAAATTGCCGCGCTCCCAACGAGGCATAGCCCAATTTTTGCGGCTCGTTATGGCCTTCGATAGCGGTGCTTAATCTTTCTTTCAGATTTAAGGCAATATCGGCCCGCCGCGCTACATCTATCAGGTGACGCGGGCGCAAAAGGGCGTAACCCAGCACTCCAGCGACGGCCAGCATCAAAGCTCCCAGCGCGATAATCAGCACTTGCTCCCAGGTCAGGCTTGGCGTAATCCGGCTATAAACCGCCGTCGCCAGCCCAACACCACCCCCGGCAATAACGGCAAAGGGCAACAAATAAACTGCTTCCTGAAGCCGCATCCGGCCTTCCAGCCTTTTGACCTGCTCCACCAGTTTTCGGTATTCTTCCTGACTAATAACCTCGGCTTTATTATCTTTGCGTTCCAAAAGTTGTGTCATTTGTTGCACCTTTATGTATTCGTTACTTCTTTTTCTTCTTGGGAGCAAAATCGCCATCGGTTTTGAGCGGCTTAACGTTGCGAATGGCTATTACAATGAACAAAATGCTCAGGGCCAGCGAGACGGTGACAAAGACGAGCCAGGGACTAAGGCAAACATCACCACCGTTAAGAATATAGTAAAAAGCGTTTTTCTCTTTCAAGCTGGTACTATAGCTATCAATCAGCATGGAGTTGGTGGCAATCAGGGCTACGCCGGGATTAAAGGCACTGGCCCAATTCAGCAAAAAATAGCTGGCTGCCGTCCCACCGCTGTAGCCATAGATGGCAAAAGCCAGGGGTATTCCCAATGCGGGCAAACCCAGCAACATTACTGCCCCCATTATGTAGGCGGCGCGGGAAGCCCGGCTGGTTGTTTTCAAAATGCTGCTCCAGGCGACCCCTAGCGAACCCAGCAGCAAAGTTGTTACCAAAGGCACAATCAGGCCGATAATTAGTTGGTCGACCCCTACCCCGCCCACCAGAAAAACAATACTTTCGATAGGGATAGCGGCTATTATCAGCAAAAACAAATAGGCCAAGGTCGAAAGCAATTTACCAAAAACAATTTCGGCGGGCCTTAGCAGTGTAAGCAGCAATATCTCGTAAGTTTGGCGTTCTTTTTCGCCCGATAGCACGCCCGACGTAAAACTGGGGGCAAGCAAACTTATCAGAATTATCTGAACAATTAATATCGCGCTAAAAATATTTGACCCTAAACGCTCGTAGCTTCCCGAATAATAAGAAGAAGTATAGCCGTAGTAGCCGCTATAATAGGAGGGCTGAGGCATCGAAACCGCATAGGTCAGGACGGCAAATACGCCGAGAATACCGACAAAAAAAGACAGGTTGAAGAAAGTTCGCCACGAGCGCATCCGCCCGCGAAATTCTTTCTGGATAATCGGATTGCGTCTTAGACTTCCAAGCCAGCCGAACCCGTTCCAGCCTTTAGTTTGACGCATTAATTTTTGAGATTGGGCCATAATCTGAATCCCTTGTATCCGGCAGCCTTCCGCCTCACTATTCTAACCTTGCTTTAATTCATGTGCAAGTTAGAGCCGAATTAAAGTTTTAGATTGTTAGTGTCTTACCGCAACGCGGTAAGACACTAACAATGGAAGAATGAGCCAGAGGACACCCCTGGCGTATCCCGTCAGGGAGTACCCTGCACCCCTAATTAAAGCTAAAGCCGCAGTCGGTAAAATACCAACAATACATGAGAGATGAGCCAGGTACTCCCTGGCGTACCTCGTCAGGAAGTACCTGCACCCCTGCTAAAGTTTTAGGAGACGATGCCTTTGGTGACTTGCAAGAAAATGTCTTCAAGGTTGTGTTCGCGTTCGCCGAAGCTGTAAACCGGGATGTTTTGCCAGAGCAAGTAGCGCAGGAGTTCGTTTAGCTGGGGTTCTTGCCCGGCTAGTTCGACCTCCCAGCTAATCAGGCTCAAGCTATTGGGTACGCTCAAATCAGTAAGCGGGGTAAGCAAATTTATTTCCCGAACCTGTGGCCCTTGCCGGATGACTCCAGCAATATTTTCGGCGTACTGACTAATTGCCTGTACCTTGATTACAACGGTGCGGCGTTCACGGTGTAAATCTTTGAGAATGTCGCTGACCCGGCCACTGGCAAGCAAACGCCCCCGTTCAATTATCCCGATATGGCTGCACATTTCGGCCAGCTCAGTCAGGATATGGCTGGAAATCAGGACAGTTTTACCCATGCGGCTGAGTTCCTTGAGTAATTCGCGCAATTCGACACGGGCGCGGGGGTCAAGACCACTGGCCGGCTCATCCAAAATTAGAAGTTGCGGGTCATGTATAAGGCAACGGGCCAGTCCCAGCCTTTGCTTCATCCCCCGTGATAGCCCTTCCACGTAGCTATTGCGCTTTTCGGCCAAATCTACCAATTCCAGCAAATCATTGAGCAAGGTAATTCGTTTTTTTACATCTACATAATAGGCCGAAGCGAAGAAATCCAGATATTCCCAAACTTTCATGCGGTCATAAACCCCGAAGAAATCGGGCATGTAACCAATGCTGTGCCGGATTGCCATCTGGTTTTGTTTGCTGCGATTACGCACCGAAAGCCCGCAAACTTGCGCGTCGCCTGCCGTTGGCTCAAGCAAGGTCGCCAGAATTCGCATAGTAGTAGTTTTGCCCGCGCCGTTTGGCCCGATAAAACCAAAAATCGCGCCAGTTTCAATATTCAAATCCAAATTTTCCAGGGCGGTAAACGCCCCATAGGTTTTGGTTAAACCTTGAGTAGCTACTACAAGTGCTGGCGTTGGCGGACTGAGGGTGGCCGCTTCTGTCATTTTACCCTCTCTTGACTGGCTAAAAGGATTGCCTGTTTAATAATACGTTTGCCGACCTAATTTCTAATTTTCAGGAAGTAGCCGTCAAAGGCTGGAATAACAAAGTTAAATCATAATTTTCCATAGGGCGGTTTTCGGCGGTAAGCGGGACTTGAGTTTGTTCGCGCCATGCCGTCAGGTAATATCGGTTTTTGTCGGCGGGCAAGCCGTCCCCGTTTGGCCCGAAAAGAGTTTCCAGCACCAGTGCTTTTTGGGCTGGAAGCGAATTAGGCGGGGAAGAACTGTTAAAATAATAAGGCGTACTATTATAACTGCGGGTGGATGAGCCGGGATTTTGATAGTAGTTAGATTTGCCGGTAATAGTTTGCACCAGATTGGTTTGATAGCCTACTTTGCTATCAATTTTTACCTCGCGCTTTTCACCCGCCTTGACTAAGCCGATTTTTTGCACCGAGCCGTTAGTGCCGGGAACAATCAGCACTATATCTTCCCAATCCTGCTTGCTCAAATTTTCAAGTGTACCTTCCAAACCGTTATTGACCAGCTTGAGCCGAGCCTGAATTCCCTCGCTAATTGCCCCATCTTTTTCATAAGCAAAACTGCGCTGCGCCCGGATACCCATGCTAATCCGGCCTAGCCCCCCACCTGGCCCTTGCTGGTTTAGCAGAATTTGCGGAATATTTGGATTGCCGCCCCCGTAATAATAAGTACTTCTTTCGCCATCAAACACACTAAACGATAAAGCTTCTTCGGCTACTTTCAAATCAAAATCGTTGCGCCCGTTAGAATAAAATCCGACCAGTCCGCTAGTCGTGCCAGTGAGTTTACCGTCATTGCCCTCGCCCAGCGTCACAATTGCTAGACGACTCATCACCATATCGCTACGCTGGCTCAGATTGCTGACCATGTAAGTGCCGAGGCTGAAAATTATGGTCAAAGCTGGAACAGTAAGCCAGGCCAGTTCGCGTTTGTCCAGACGGCTCAGGATAAAATAATTAACCGGGCCAACCAGCAAAACATAAAAAGCCAAAAATGCCGCCAAACCCCAGGGTTTGGGCAATTCTGGGGTTTGCGGGCTAGGCGTGAGGCGCACACTCCATTCCTGGTACGGGCCTTCGTTGGCACGGTGGGCCGCAGTGGTGTAATTGTTGCGCGGGCGATAATCCTTGAGCAGCGTTTTCCAGAAAGGCACGATACCATCCCAACTGCGGAGCGGCTTTAATTCGGAAGCGAAGAACCAGCTTTGTCCTAGCCCAAAGGGACGCGAGGCCAGCAAAGGTTTACCTTGAAAATCCAGCAAAACCTGACTACCCGGCGCAATCTGAGCATCCGCCAATGTAATTGTGCCAGAGGGCAAGGCATTTTTAACCTGAGTATAGCTTTGCAAAGCATTGTTCAGGGCTTGGGTGGAAACCGAACGCGGGGCAGAAGCCACATTTTGCACTGGTACAAAACTTTGGGTAAAAGGAGCATTACGCAAGCCGCTATCTCCGGCTACGATTAGCGCACCACCTTCAACCAGCCAGCCGGACAAGGCATTTTTTAAAGTATTAAGGTCGCCGCTAAATTGACTGACGTTCAAATCAGCAATAACCAGCCCATCTAAAGAATTCCAGGTATTGCCCATTGGCGGCAAATCGGCTAAGGTCAGATGGGCAATGCTGGCGCGAGGGGTAGAACTCAGTAGCGGGGCGGCGGTCTGGCTACTGTAATTGTAGCCGAACAAAAAAGGGCTGTAGGCTAAAGGTTCGCGGCCCAATTCTGTGCCGTTCAAATAATTTAGTGCGCTGGTATCGTCACTAACCACGCCCAAAAGCAGGCTGCTATCCCCAAGCGGGCTAACATCTTTTTGAACAATGGGCAAAACCAGCGAATTATCATCAGCCACCAGCCGGACTTGCACCTGTCGCAAGGAACGCGGCCCACTCATATAGAGCCAGATAGTTTTGCGGGCAGGCGGGGATAGCTGCACCGAACGTAAATAGCGCGGGCTATTGGCGGCAAAATTGGAAAAAGAAGCTTCTACCCGTCCCTGAAAGGCGGGCTGTCCGGCAGGCAAATTCAGGGTGACTTGAATTGGCAGCCAGCCATATTCTTTGTAATAGCCGTCAAATCCGGCTTTTACATCCACTGTAATCGCCGAAGCCATTGCCGAAGGCGGGGCAGAAGTAGCCAGGGCTGATGACTCACCGAGGATAAGAACCAGTAACCCAACTACCAGAAAAAAGAGAGCCGCCCGAAACCGAGTCAGTCTCATAACTAGAACCTTCCGCGTTACATACTTTAACTTGTGGCCGCCCGATCAACGGCCACACTTCGGGACATTACGTTTAAAGACTTAAAACCTGAAGTTATTAATTATTCTGCCACTCATACTATTGTAGGAGGGATTTCCAATCCCGACCTTACGGGTTTGGGTAAATCGGGATTGGAAATCCCTCCTACAACCAAAACCAATCTTAACAGGTAGCCGTCAAAAATCCATTGGCAGAGCAATGTCCCACAAAAGTCCTGTCTGCCAAGAAAGGCTTCATATCTTTATCAACAAGGAACAATTTTCCTAATGCACCCTTACTGTTACTTGATACTTGTTACTTTTCCTTCATTCCTTCATTCCTCAGACCTCAGCACTAAGGCTGTGGCGGGCGTTCGTGAACAATTTTGCGAACTTCGTCCAGGATTTGCTCTTGCATACTTTTCTGAGTTTCCTGAAAAATCTTGCTATAGTGAGCGAAATAAGACAAAGTTAAATCGTCGCCCATATCTTCGGCCAGATTTTTGGCGGTTTCCATTCGACGCGAAATTTCGCGGCGCACGTCTTCGGGCTTGGGTACTGACCTAAAAACAATTGGCTGGCCTTGTCCAGCAGTAGTGACGGTAATATTGCCATAGTTGAAAAAATTGGAAAAAACGCTGGGCTGGCTTAATTCCAAATCCTGTACTTTTGAAAGGGCAATTACGCTTTTTTCCTCATCCAGACCAAACGGCTTTTTTTCAACATCCATAATCTCTTTAATACCATTGAGAGTATAACGGTCATTGTACCAATCTTCCCAGCGATACCAGACCATTATGCTATTCCAGACAAGAATTACCCCGATGATTGTAGCACTGACTCCAGTGATTATCGGATTATTAAAGCCAAATAACAGGGTCAGCAACGGGATACCGCCAAGTATTAGCACCAGATAAACTAACCCGGCCGTGACCCAATCTTTATACAGGAAAATTGGGTGGCGGCGGAAGCTAACCTGATTATTACCTTCGTCAACCGGGTCAAAAGGCACAATTGCTTGCCAGAAGCCTAATTCACTACGAGGAACGGCATCAATCTGGATTTCTTCATCGTCCCAATTTTCCAGCTTGTCACCTACCAGCTTGTTACGCAGCTTGTTTTCCATCCGCTTTGAACGAAAATCCTTGCGTCCGCCCATGTACTTCATTTTGGCATCGTTAATTTCTTTGCGGATGCGGTCTGGCAAATAAACCCGGTTAAACTTCAGTTCAATTTTACCGGCCCCGCTAATTGTCACCGTTCCAATCCGAAAAGCGAACTCCATTAGCCCTCGGTTGGCCTCGTACTTAACCTGCTCCACTCGCTCGATTAGCAAACTCTTTTTGTCTTCTTTAAAAAGAGTTAGCTTCTCGCATTGCAGCACGCGCCGATTGGTAATCATCAAGTAATCGTTGCTCCAATCGTTATAGCTCCACCAGAACCAAACCAGATTGAGCAAAAGAATTATCAAATTAAGGCCAGTCAAGCCAGGAGCAACTGCATTGAACAGAAAAAACAGGCCAGCGTTAATCACGAACAATATAATCGGCAAAACCGAAAGCATCACAATATGAATTTTATGGCGGTAATAAACGTCAACCACTTTCTCATTGCGAATATCCAACTCACGTACATAATTGCGACTGCGCGGATACTTCTTTTGCCATTGGGCCAATAGTTTACTATGTTTGGCCTGGACTTTGTCTAATTTGGTACGGGTTCTTTCGGCTAAAGCACTCAATTCGTCCCTTAGATAAGTAGCTCCGTCTTTTATTACTTCGTCATATATTTCCAGGGTGCGTCGCATACCATCGGCGGTTTTGCGCTTCAGGGCGATTTTGAAAGCTCTCTGGAATTCACGCTCTACCACATCAGGGTGCGCCTGGGGAGTAGCCAGCAAGCGTTTGACTTCTTTTTTATCGTATTGAGATAAGGCCCAGCGCAAGCTCCGCAACATCCCGAAATGCCGTCCACGAGGATGGTCTTCGTCATTCTCACCATTTTCAAAAGCGGCAGTCGGTTGAGGCGGCGGAGCATTATTCGGGTTAGGGGAATTGGGCGGAGTAGAGCCGTTATAGCCCTGCCCGTTTCGAGGCGGATTATTATTCGGTGAAGTTGGGGCTTCCGGGCCGGTAGCGACAGGGTTGGGCGTAGTTGAAGCATCGAGCCTGTTCCGGCGTGGCCTGCTCACCTGTAGCCCCGAATCTTTTCCACCGTAATACTCAAATAGATTCATCGTTCGTTCTCCTCGATTAAGTGCTGAGGACTCCTAAACCGCTCTGCGCTGGGTATTGTCCGAGCCTTTATTTTTGTCGCGTTCGGAGTTGACCTGTTTAGGTCGGGGCTTGTTCGGGTCGTCCCGGAAAAGATAAGCGGAATCGCGCATATATAAATAGCCCGAATAAACCGTAATAATCACCATCAAGTAAACCAGCGGCCAAGCCAAACTAAAGAACAAATCCAGAATTTTAATATCGCCAACTTTTACCGATTGTACCAAACCGTTTAAAAGTCCGTTGCTACGGGTGGCGTAATCAGCCCACAAAATCAGCCAGGTTAGGGATACGCCGGTTAAAACCGTTTTGCGCTTGCCCCATTTGCCTGCCGGAATAACTACTCCTTCGGCGGCGGCATAAGTGCGTATCCCGGTAATCAAAAACTCCCGCCCCAGAATAATCGCAATCAGCCAGGAAGACAAAATTTGCTTCTCGGCCAGCATAACCAAAACTCCGGCGGTAAAAAGCTTATCGGCGGTTAAATCCAGAAATATACCCAGATTAGAGACAGTATTCTGACGGCGGGCAAAATAACCATCCAGAATATCAGTAATTTCGGCCAGCGCAAACACAATTGCCGCGATAACGTAACCCGGTGTCCAGCTATTCGCCCAAATCAGAAACATCACCACCGGGGTCGCGAAAATACGTGACCAGCTTAACAAATTGGCGATTGGCAAAATAATACCGCCTTATCAGGAATTGACGATTGATTAATACAGTTTCAAGTTTCAGGTTTCAAGTTTGTGACATGCTACTGTAAGGCAATCGTCAATCATTAATCAAATTAATTGTCCCCACAAATCGTACTCAGTTGCATCAGTAATTTTGACTTTTGCCTGAGCAGGGCGCGGGCCTTCGGGCAAACGTCCTTTTTTTGGCTCGATAAAAACCAAACCATCTACTTCGGGTGCGCTGCGATAACTCCGGCCAACCCAGATGGGGTGACTATCACGCGGGCCGTAATCTACCGAACCACTGCCTTCTACTATAACATCGAGTTCGCGCCCTATCAACCCCTTGTTTTTGCGAAGCGAAATCTTTTGCTGCAAACTCATCACCGCCTCATAGCGGCTTTGCTTGATTTCTTCGGCAACCGGGTCGGGCAAATTGGCGGCGGGGCTGCTGGCCTGGGGCGAGAACTTGAACGCGCCAACGTTATCAAATTCCATTTCTTCGATAAATTCCAGCAAATACTGAAATTCTTCTTCGGTTTCGCCGGGATAGCCGACAATAAAAGTGGTGCGAATGGCAATATCGGGCATAGCCGCCCGCAAACGTTCGATAGTACCTCTGGTTTCGCTCTGGTCGCTGGGCCGACGCATCCGGCGCAAGGTTTGCTTATGGGCGTGCTGCAAAGGCATGTCGATATAATGAGCCATCTGGGGTAGCTTTGCCATTGTTTCGACCAATTTCGGCGAAACGAAACGCGGATAAGCGTACATCAGGCGCAACCAGAGTAATTCGGGAGCAGTTTCGGCCATTTGTTCCAGCAAATGCGAAGTACCGTCTTTATCGCCCATATCGCGCCCGTAAAAGGTGGTATCCTGTCCAACCAGCACAACTTCTTTCACGCCGCTATCGGCCAACTGCCGCAACTCCCGCAAAATGTTCTCGGTAGGGCGGCTCTGGTGCTTGCCCTTCATTTGGGGAATTATGCAAAAAGCGCAGCCCGCGTCGCAACCGTCCGAAATTTTAAGGTAAGCGGTTGCGCCTTGCTTTTTCTTGCGCCGAAGCAGTCCATAACTAATTGAGTTAGCGGCTTGCTGGTCAATATCTACGCCCAAATCCTGCAAAAGCGGAGCGAACCCGTCCCACTTTAGCGCACCGACAATCCCATCTACGCCCGGTACTTCCTGCTTTATCATATCCGCCGCCCGGCTTGCCAGACAGCCCGCCGCGACCAGAGCCTGACCGGGTTGCTTGCTATCGGCCAATTCCTGCAACGCTCCCAAAGATTGCTTGGTGGCCGCATCAATAAAGCCGCAGGTATTTACAATCAAAAGCTGGGCCTTTTCCGGCTTCATCGTCTCACGCAAACCATACGAGCCGAGCAATTGCCCGATTGCCTCGCTATCCACCGTATTTTTATCACAACCGAGCGTCAAAACATAAAAAGACTTATTCTCGATATTAGCTCGTCGCTTCGGAATATCCAGTTTAATATTACTTCTACTCACGATTTGTTTTTACTTCTTCCTCTTATTTTTATATTACTGTTAATAGTAAAGCTGATTATACAATACCAGCTTCAGCATTGGCAGTCTGATAAATTGATTTAACGGATAAATGTTGTGTACCAACTCTCTTACTTCGTTGTTCTATAAAGTAATCCTGATTGAACGAATGTACACATAAATAATCATCAGAGATAACATGTAGTTGGTTTGTATAATATTTTGAATTAGGGAAAACCCTCCAGTTGACCGGTTCCCCGTCCAACCATATTGTTTCTAAATCGCTTGTAATGACGATTAACCCGTCTGATAGTTCTATAATGTATCCAAACAAAGCACTATCTGCACTAACAATGTCATCATTTATTCGGGAGCTGTCTACAGTACCAAAATTTGCGAAGCGAGTTCTGCGCTCTAACTTAAATGGGTTATACTGAACAACCTGGATTTTGTTATTTGATGCAATACAAATTTTATCCTGTACTCCCCAGGTAAATATTACATCTTCTCCACTACTATTATTTTGTACTATTTGCTGAGAAGACAAAGTTTCAAGAGGCTTTCTTAAGGTTACTTCTTTTTTCCCGTTTGAAGAAGTTTCGAGGTCAAAGTCAGCAAGATAGCCTTTATTGAAGTATGAAGAACTGAAAATACTTCCGAACATCCACCGTGCTAAATTAGAATGTTCTTTAACAAGAAGCTTTGGTTTTTTAGATTTTTTGTTTTCATCATTTATCAAACTAAATTCAAATAAACCTTCACTTCCACCAGCAAGAGCCAATGTTTTATAAGATGCTGCTAAACTTAACACGGGTAAATCTAATAACGTTTTTACGTTTTTACTTATTGTATCTCCGCAAGCAGCTGCAACTACCCCGCCAGTTTCTCCAACGTACAAATTTCTTTCGTAAATGGTAGAATCTGCATGTGGGAATGGAAAAGGGTTAGGTTGCTCTGTTATAACAAATTCTCTTATTTGCTTTTTAGAGAATTCTAAAGGGTAGCTTGCCAGTTCCTCAAATCTCTTATTAATCACTCGTCTGATTTCTATATCTTGAAAAAGCGGTTGTAAAGCTTTGCTATAAAGATAATCACTATCTATAAAAGCACAATGAACAGCAAATCTCAATTCGTCTGGAACACTAACGCTTTCTAAAAGTCTTAGCCAATCTACAATTAGAATAGAACCTTCGAGAGTCCAAAGGTAGAGCCGATTAGAATATATCTGACTATCGTAATAAGAACCCTCTATCTTCAACTTTAAAGCTTGCATAATTTTCCCTGCGTTAATCTTCTAATTTGTGCTGTATTGAAGAATTTGTTTCTAAGCCAAACGTCTCGCACTTCTTTCGGTGGAATATCATCAATATCTCGACAAACATCAGCAGGATACCCGTGCCATTTATTACTGGTATTATCATCAAATATAGCAACAAATGTTTCGCGTACAGGCGGTTTAGTTTCTCTTGTTTTTCCTAAGTACTCAACCTGCTCGTTGTTTAGATGTAATCCCCAGCAACGGTTGTAAAGAAACTTACTGTTTCTATCGTATTTTGGTACTACCGCAACCAGATAGCCCTGTACAAAACAATCTCTTTCTTGTTCAAGAGCTACTGAATTATACCATTGTGATTTTTCTGGTGTACCATCGCGATGGTCAAGCTTGTGAAAATAGAAAACTCCTGGTTTGACTTCATATTCCGGGACTAATGACAACTCAAGCTTCCTCGTCTACTGAATTACTTTTCCAAAGTTCGATTCATTATACCAGACCCAAAATTAGCCTTTGCAAAATTTCGTTTAATTCTGCTAATTTTTCAGGCTGCAAATAACCAATACCAAGCACAATACGTCTATTTGAAACACTTTTATTGTAATCTTTAGGCCAGGTTACGAAATCCAATTCAAGTTCAAAATCGCTAACCGTTTTACCCATTTTTATCTGACAGCTTTTTACTATTTTCGCTAAATTGACTAAATCTAACTGAGTATTTTGCTTTTGAACCAGCTTTAGTCTGGTTTCAGCAACTTCTTGTTCAAATCCAGCTTTGTAAAATTCCCGCAATTTTTCAACAGCAGCCAACTCATATACAGGCATATCGCAATTGTCCCACCAAATGCGCCACTCAGTTTCGGCTTGTGAACTGGCTTGAATCTCGCCACCCAGTTCAAACCCTTCTCTTTGCCCAATATAAGCCGCAAACCATAAACTCTGCGGCCAATCTATTACTATTCGCCATTTATCTTCACTAGCTCGCCAGTGCATAATTTTTCTCTAAATTATTGCAACGCGCTTGAATAGCTTGCTGACGGGAAGTTTGAAGCCGGGTAAAATGTTTTCTCCGTCCAGTTCGGCTTTATCGCTGAGTATTTCCGGGATTAGCCCGGAAGCAGGGCGGTAAACGGCGACAGTTCGGCTTAGGGGATAAATTACCCAAATTAGTTTTACTCCGGCTTGCTGGTACTGGCGCACTTTAGTTTCAATTTCAAAGCTTTTGTCATCTTTGGATACAATTTCTACCGCTAAATCAGGTGCTACGGTTATTTCTTCATCATTAAATTCAGCCAATTTCTCATAGCTTATAAACGAAACATCGGGCTGGCGTTTCGGCAAATTATCCCCAAAATTGTAGGTTGCGGAAGAACCCAGAACTGAACCAATATCGTTAGTTTCAAGAAAAGCGGTCAAAACTCCGATAATCATTCCTTCGATTTTTGCATGAGAACCACTTGCCATTTTTTCCGATTCCTCGGCTAATAGATTTTCCTGAGCCAATTCGCCAATACTCATTATAGCCTCCCGCGCCACAACCAAAAAAACACCTGTATTATGACAACTTACAGATGTATTATACAGGTTCAAGGCAAACATGGAAAGAATTAAAGGAAGTTTGAGTTTTGAGTCTTTACAACTCAAAACTCAAAACTAATCTAGCGGTAGTTGGTGAATTGGAGCGGGACGGGAAAATCTTTGCCTTTGAGCAAATTAATGATTTGCTGCAATTCATCCTTGCTTTTGCTAACGACACGCACCGCCTCGCCCTGAATTTGGGGATTAGCTTTGGAATTATCGCGGATAAGTTTGCTGATTTCTTTGCCAAGCTCGGTAGTCAAGCCCTTTTTCAACTTCACTACTTGCCGGACGCGACCCCCAGCCGCTTCTTCCATTTTTTGAAAATCCAGGATTTTGAGGGAAAGGTTACGTCGTACAACTTTGCTGGTCAAAATATCTTTAACCGCCGTTAAGGTCATTTCGCTGGCGGTGTTAATCGTAATTTCTTCTTCGGCCAGTTCAATTTCAGTTTTAGTATCTTTCAAATCGAAGCGGGTCGAAACATCGCGTTTGGTCTGGTCAACCGCGTTCACCAGTTCTTGTCGGTCAAATTCCGAAACAATATCAAAAGAAAAACTCGAAGCCATTTGTAAAGTTTACCTCACTACTTAATAATCGTATCTTCGCCATTCACGTCCCAAACGTGCGTGATTATATCACTGGCCGGGGGCGCGTACTGCTTTTCCTGTCCATTTACTTTAACTTTAACATAACCCGGCGCACCCGCCCTTATCGAAATGCGCTTGCCCTCGAAAATTTGAGTTTGTCCGGCGGGCAAAATCTGGTTATATTTGCTCTGCTCGTCCACTGTAACGGTCAGCCAGCTACTTTGGCCGAAGGTACTAACTTCTACCTTAATAGTTTGTCCGGCAATAGTAGGCGTAGGCGAAAGCGCGGGCGTATTTTGAGTTGTTGGCACAGCTGTAACTGCCGCCGGGAGGGAAACTGTAGTACCAGCTTTCGGGGTAGCATTGGGCGCAACCAAAGCCTGGTCAGGCGTATAAAACGGTGGTGGTGTAAGATTGCGCGTGCTGGGAGTAGCGGTACTAATCGGCAGTGCTGCAAAATCGCTTGTATCCCCGGTTGGCAATGCTGTTACAGTTGGTTTGGAATAAACATTGCCGGTAGTAGCGGTGCTGGCTTCATTTACGCTTTTAGTAGGCGGCAGAACCAGCCCTCGATAAATCAAAAGAAAAGCTGCGCCCACAATAATAACCACCAACAGCACTGGCATAAAGCTCGGCATATAAAACGAAGGTTTGCTAATTGGAGCGATAGCCGGTTTGAGAACGTATTTTTGGGGGACGCGCAAGTCGTTTAATCCACGTCGAGCCGGACGATAACCACTGCCACTATCGGCAGAGCCAATGCCTATTGCCGGTTTGTCGTTTGTAACATTATTGAGCGGGTTCAGGTTAATTATCTCGGTACTACGCTCAACCATTCGAGCCTCGGATTGGGTCAATCCGGCCAGCATTTGAGGATTGGCGGCGGGCAAAGCTGCCATACCACCCGAATCACTAGAGCCGTAGCCGGATTGATAAGGTTCAATTCCTGCCGCTACGTTATCCATTAAATCATCAAAGAGCCTGACCATCTCTGGCGGGTCTAGTTTCAGATAACTTGCATAAATTTTGATGAAGCCACGCACATAGACTGGCGGCGGTAAAATTGAGTAATTTTCTTCTTCAAGGGCGGTTAAAAACGACTGGCGTATTTTAGTCGCTTGCTGGGCCTGCGTCAGGCTAACCCCTTTGCGAAGCCGAGCCTGCCGAAAAATCAGACCTAGCTCCTGAACTTCGCTACCGGGCATAAATTCCTCCCTGTTTTACAAGCCAAAGATTTTGCTTGCAAGGCTGCATTTGCCGCTTCATTTTCAGTTTTAAATCTACTGACAAGCCTTTAAAGACTCCTGTATAAAGTTCCCGGCTTCATTCTACCGCTTTTCATTCCATAGAATTACCTTCCGCAGGCCGGGTCACTCAATTCTAATAACACTTTGCTTATCGCAGCCATCTTCTTTGATAGCCGGGCAAAAGGGCAGAATGAGCAATATCATGCATGGATTATAACTCATTAGTAAAGCGGGTGCAAATTTACCTGATACGACTACGTGAAAGGATGAGTAATTCGATTACGAGTATAATAAGAAAGAACATCAGGGCGTATAACCAGGTCAAGCTTCCCTGCAATTGCATAAAAGCCAGCAGTACAATATACAGCGACAGAAAAACGGCTTCGCGGGTGGCCCGTCGCAAATCATAGCGAGCCGGACGTGAGGCGCGGGCAAACAATTTTATTCCAACGGCGTAGCAAATTGGCAAAAACAGGCTGGTCAGGGCAGCAAAGAAGCAAACCAGCAGTAATATAAACGAAGCAAAATTTTGGTCACGTGGCAAAGCCGAGTCAGGCGGCATGAAAGCGAATACAAACCCAAAAGCAGCCCAGCTAATCACCGACCAATAGCCATAGAACGGCACATTCAGCGCACGACCTAGCGGCATAAAAGTCAAGGCCGGAGCAATTAGCAGCAATACGTAGGTCAGCAAGCGGGCTGGAAACCAAAAATTATTGTAATCGCTGGCATTGAGCAGAAAAATTAGCCCAATTATCCCGGCCCATGCTATCCCCGCCAAAGCCACTATCAAGGCCAGCGTCCGTTTATGCTTTATGCTTGCTTCCATTTATTCTTCGCTTTCCCTCTTGTTTTCTTGTTGAACCAGAAACCTACTTTAACAATAAGTGGTTTCGTCCACTGGCGAAGCAGTGTTGTACAAAATGCTGTCAAAGCAAGTTAAGGATTGCCAGCTAGATAAGTCAAGAAATCGGCAGGAGCGTAAACTGGTAAGGTTGCCTTGCTGTAATCCTTGAGGTTGCGAGTTACAATCACGTCCAAACCACTGGCAACCGCACTCTCATGCTGTACCGCATCTTCGTAATCACTGAATTGAAGAGTCTGGGCGTTTTGAAGTATTGCTTGATTTAACGGACATATTTGTACAGTAGCTAACAAATCCGCTATAGCTTGCTTTACTATCGAAGCACTTTTTACCTTACTTGCAATATAATAAACATTGGTAGGAGTAATAGCCGCCACATATGCCTCAAACACTCCCCTTTTGTTTGCATCCCATATAGCGTTTGCTTCCTTAGAAAAAGGCTGTCTATCAAGCATCCAGTCGAGTATTATGTTAGTATCGAGCAAAGCTTTTATCATTTGTACTTCTCTTGTAAGTATTCAAGACGAAGTCTATCTGCGTCTTCGTCAGTTAGCATTGGGCCTTCTGGCTTGATTACACCTCGCAATCGTTCAATTGCAGATGCCCTATCGTTAGCTGTAATTACTTCATCTTTTTTATCAGATACGACTAAATCGTCTTTGACGAGTTCGACCAGCTTTTGAATAAGCGAAAGTTGCTCACTTACCGAAAGTGTTTTAAGTTCTGCTAGAATTTCCTGATAACTCATATTGTCTCCTGCGATTTACATAACATCTTGCAGTTTTATTTTAATGCGAATTGCAGATTTGTGCAAGAGTTAGTTTATCGTAACCGTGCTGCCCTCTGCCGTTTTGACTACGTCTATTCTTACCGGGAAAACGTCTTTAAGTTCCTGCAAATGGGTAATTACCAATACCCGCTCGAAATCGCTTTCGATGCTACGGATAGCCTCAACCAAACGTTCGCGGCCCTGCCCGTCCTGACTGCCAAAACCTTCATCTATAATAAGAGTACGCAGTTGCGCCCCGCTTCGCCTTGCCAGAAGTTTGGAAAGAGCCACCCGCACCGCGAAATTAACCCTAAAAGCTTCGCCGCCGCTAAAAAGCTCATAAGGGCGGCTACCCTGCTCATCGCTAATCCGCAAATCCAGGGTTTCGATAGCCTCGCCTTTTTTGCTATCGCGTTGGGTATCAAAGCGCACACTCATTCGCCCATCGCTCATGCGGCCTAAAAGCTGGTTGGCCTCTTCTTCCAGTTCGGGCAAAGCCGTATCAATTACCAAAGCCTGCAAGCCTTTCTTGCCGAAAGCCTCAGCCAATTCCGCGTAAAGGTCTTTGGCCTGAGCCGCCCGGTCACGTTCCTGCTGTTGCTCCTGCTGCTTTACTTCCAGCGCGTCACAATTCTCGATGGCGGCTTCGGCGTTTGCCAGGTTGCGGTTTAACATTTTTTCCTGCCCTTCGATTTCGCTGATTTGTTGCTGCTCCGCTCGAATACGTTCGCGCAATTGAGCTAATCCGGCAGTTTCTTTTTGCAAGCGGGCCAGTTTTTCGCGATAATTGGTTTCATCGTCCCGCAACCGCTTTTCGGTTTCGGCCAGCCGGGTCAAATCCTTCTCGGCTCTGACCGCGTCTTTTTCGGCCTCACGCAACCGGGCTTTTTGCTCCTCGAACTTCTTCAACTCGCCCTGTATAAGCCGGATGGCTTTATGCTGTTGCTGGTCGTAACCAAGTGCGGCGATTTCGCCCTGAATATCGCTCAGTTTGCGCTGGTCGTTCAGGGCGTATTGCTTCCCGTTCAAATCAACCGTCAGGCTATCGAGCATGGCCTGTTGCGCCGCCATCTCGCTACCGGCTTTTTCGATATTGCCCAA
>JBBQGP010000055.1:0-27633 GCA_038323095.1 Chloroflexia bacterium
CCAAAACTGGTGACGGCGGGCTGGATAATAAGCGGCTTACTCTTGCTGGGCTTGTTTGCTTTTACGTCATTCAGCGAATTTCAACTACGGGCCAAAGGCCGCGATTACTGCCGCCAACATTCCCGCGAATGTGCAACGGCGGTAACTCAGGTTCAAGATTCAGGTTTCAAAGTCCAAATAAGGCTTGAATTACCGAGCCTTTAACTAAATTTCTGCAAAACCTCCAGAAATTTCTGGTTTTCTTCGGGTAGTCTGACGGTGACGCGGAAGTGACCGGGCATTGTGCCGGGACGACGAACAACAATCCCGTTTTCGAGCAAAGCCTGAGCTATCTGGTCGGCTTGGGCGGGTGAGCCAATCCGGGCCAACAAGAAATTTGCGGCAGAGGGGTAAACTGCCTCGCAATATGGGGCTAAAGCTTCGGCAAACCGGGCTTTTTCGGCCAAGATAAATTCAACCCGTTGCCGCATTTCGGCGATGGCCGGAGCAGTCAGGGCGTAGCGAGCCTTGACTACCGAAAGATTGGCGACGCTATTGGGTGGGCGCACCTGATTAAGGTAAAAAGCGGTTTGGGGTTGGGCAATTACGCAACCAACTCGCGCTCCGGCCAAACTGAAAGCTTTGGAAAAAGTGCGGATTATCAGTAAATTGGGGTAACGGTCAACCAGGGGTAGAGCGGTTACACCAGAAAATTCAAAATAAGCTTCATCTATCGCAACCGCAACCCGCCCTTCGATTCGCTCCAGAATTTCTTCGACGGCGGAAACGGGGTCGGCGGTGGCGGTAGGGTTGTTGGGATTGCAAAGCCAAATAACTTTGGCCTGTTGTTCAAGCGCAGTTTCGGCTATTAGCTTTGTATCAATCGAAAAGGCCGGAGCAGGGCCACGCGGGATATTCAGGATAGTTGCGCCCATAATCTCGGTGGAAATGGCATAAACCGGGTAGGTCGGGGAAGCCGTTACCGCCTTGTCGCCGTTGTTGAGAAAAAGCTTGGCAATCATATCGACTAATTCGTCCGCGCCCGCCCCGATTACAATTTGCTCCGGGGTGCAGTTATTGTAAGCCGCTAAATCTTCGCGCAATCCAGCATAAGAAGCATCGCCGTATTCGTTCACCTGCGGGACAATCAGGGCGTGTTCTTCCAGCTTTTCGAGATAATCAAACGGCAAAAAAGGGCTGGTATTGGTATCAAAGCGAATTACCGCTTCCATCGGCAAATTATAGCGGCGGGCGACTTCCGCCGTCGAAAGCTCCCACTGATACGGGCTGAAATCGTGGATAATCGGCCTGATTAACTTTTCTATCATTCTAAATTACTTTCTTTCTATTTTCTTTTTACAAGCATATATTACTCATTGTCACTCAACTTAACATGGTAACGCTGGCGCAGAGTTATGACAGTGGCGAAAATGGCAAGCAGGATAGCGACCACCGCCCAGACAAGGCCGGGAAGAATAGCCGGGTCGCCGTTATTAATATCCAAAAAGGTGACATAGGAGGGAAACCAGGAGGCCAGATGCACGCCTCCCAAAAGGTTGTCTTGTAACCAGGTCAGCAATTTGGCCGGATTGTTATCCTGCCAGTGAAACATTAAATGTGGGTTTATCATCCAGGCAATAGAAATAGCTCCGCTCCAAATTAAAGACAGGGCCAAAAAGACCCGGACAAACCAGTTTCGACCTTCGTTCAAGGCAATTGCTAATGGCCCGGCCAACAGCGGGACGAGCGGCACAAGATAGCGGGCGGGCGGCCCCCATTCGCCCCACCACTGGTTATAACTGGACATTACCAGAAAATTCGGCAAAATGCAGATTCCCAGCCACAGCAAATCGCTACGACGAAGGTTAGTATGAACCGGGTTGCCGGTACGAAAGTAAAGCAGGACGCAGCCGACCAGAGCCAGCAAATAGGCCGGGCCATAGATTAGCAAGCCGTATTTTTGGTCAAAGAAAAAGCCGAGCAAGCCGAGCCAGATTAGATAATAGGGGGCAAATCCGGCGTGGTCCTGGGTATTGGGCAGGGGCGAACCGTAGAGCCAAATGTAATAGTACATAAAAAGCCCGCCAAGAATGATAATTGGCACAAGCAGGCAGGCTACCGCTACCGCGTTCCAGCCATTCGGCACTTGCCGCCAGCGACGCAAGCGACCCCCAAACAGGAAATAAAGAAAAAGCGGGATACTCAGCGAAAGATAAACTGAATGTAGCCAGGGCAAAGCTCCCAGACAACTACCCAAAAGCAAAGCCCGAAATGGGCCATTAACCGCTACCACTGGGCTATTTTTCGCGCGGGCAGCAAGCCGGGATAAGGCCACCAGCCGGAAGCGACGGTAGCAATAAAGTGTTATAAGGGCGGCAGGAATAGCCGGGAAAATCAGGAAACTAAAAGCTAAAATTGGTGACGTAAAAAGCATAGAGGCCCAGACTGCCCATGCAATTGCCCGCCGCCCGGTCATTTCTCTTGCCAAAAACCAGCAGTTCAAGGCCAATAGTGCGGTCAGCAGATTGAGAAAACATATTACCAGCGTCCGCCCACCGAACGCATAAGCCGGAGCAATCAGAAAGGATAGGCCCAGACCGTGTTTGGTGTAATTGCCGATAGGCAGCACGTTTTTGGAAAAATGAGGCGGCAATTCGGTAAAGCCAGCCGGAGTATTGGAGCATTTTCGCAAGCCCGGAGCAAACAGGCCCGGTACGCTGTTCGTTGCTTTTGGGCCAACATCACCCCAATGCGGTTTAGCCATTTCTTCACAGGTTGGGGCAAATTCCTGGTAAAGCTGGCGGTCATAATTCTCGAATTCGTCCAGCGTTTGATAGCGAATCAGGCTAATTGTGGTCATTAGGTAAAAAGGTTCGTCACCCGTAGGCGGGTTCAGCCATTCCTTGACGTGCGGGGTAAGCAAAAGTAAAGCAAGTAAACCGAGGATTAGCACATAACCCGGCTCTAGCCATCTGGCAGAATACGAGGTGGACGAAGGCCCAAGCCTGTTAACGGTTTGCTTGCCGCGTTCAAGTAACATGAACAAAACCTTTCGGACAGCTTATTATTTTTGAGTTTCCAGCAATTCCTAACCCACTGTATTTTACCGTAAGATTGGTCGGGGGGCAATTATTAGAACTGAATTAAATAATGATTAGCTACACATTAAAAAAAGCTTGTAAAAAATTTGACAAAGTAGGGGGGCCTATGCTAATATTCCTTATGGATAAGCGAGCTATGAGTACAGGTAACTGCTTTTTTTATCTCATTCGCAAGCCTTAAAAACCAATATATATTGCTACCGCTCAAATCAGGTTTGCATTATAATACCCTGGCTTTTTTAAGTGCGCTGTGTTTGCTGATATTCAGGGTTGTTACCAAAAGAACCTTTGTAGTCCGCGCGTCCAATCGGGTAATGCACCCCGCAACCCGTTTAGATATTAGCAACAAGACTAGTCCTAGCGCGAGAAACAAAGAAAGGGAGGACGAGTTCGGTGAAAACAACTGGTAAGGTAAAATGGTTTAATGACGCTAAAGGTTATGGTTTTATTGAACGCCCAGGCGCGGAAGATGTATTCGTACATTTTTCGGCCATCCAAATGGACGGCTTTAAAACTTTGACTGAAGGGCAAGAAGTCGAATTCGAGATTGAGAATACCGACAAAGGCCCGCAGGCGGTTAGCGTTAATTATGCAATGGAAAGCCAACTTGCCTAACAGTTACCTGTAACAACGTCCTTCTCGGACACGCAGGTAGCATCAGAACAAGTATTTCTAAAATGCCTTTTGCCTCAGCAATAGTCTGAGCGAAAGGCATTTTTGACTCGAACCCGGCTCAACCTAATTTCCTGGTAAGCCGGGCTTTAGTTTCAGGCTAAAGTGACAAGGGTTCTTGTTCCAGATAAAGGCGGCTGATACGCTCCTGCTTTTGGCGCATCTTCCAGAAGAAATATTCGATTAGCATTAGCGGGCCAAGTACCACCATTGCCGGAAAAAGCGTAGTAATCGGTAGCGAGAACATGGCGATAAATATAAAATTTGGTACATTGAAGATGTGATTTAAGTCACTGCGTATTTTGAGCAAGTTAAGCGGTTATATCTCGTTTTTGGAAAATGAGTAGGGCGAGGTAAAGCCCGATTAAAGCCACTGCAAGGAGTAGGGCGAGGGCGAAGCCCGGTAAAGCTCCACCCGAAGCGACGATAGCTTGTGGGTCGTAGTAACGAAAAGGCGAAGCAAACGACAGGAAATTTACAAAAGGCAAGACTGACAAAAAATCGGCCACAAAAGTTAGCAAGGCAAAAGCGGTACTCCACCCGGCTACCCGCGCCGCCGAATTGCTCAAAGCCGAAATTATCAAGGCTACCCCGCCCAGAGCCAGCAACAAACAGTAGGCGTTCAGTCCGATGACCACAAAAGGCCAAATCGCAACAGGTTCGCCCAGGTCGGTAATCAGTAAACCAACCGCCGTACCCAGTATTGACCCAGCCACCACCAGAAATAGGCTTAGGGCCAGTTCCCCCGCTTTGCCCAAAAGCAAATCCCGACGTAGCACCGGGCGGGAAAGTACAAACAAAATCGTGCCACGTTCTATATCGCCCGCGATTGCGTCGCTGGCCCTCGATACCGCAAAAGCCGAACCCAACCCCAAAAACACCGGGTGGAAATAGCCAAACGCCAGATAATTACGTGGCCCGAAACCAACCTGCAAATTAGGAGCAAGCTTTAACAAACGTTGCATATCCGGCCCAAGCGTCTCGAAAACGTTGCGCACCGTATCGCGTCCGCCAATCGAGGGATAAGCGATTACTGTAATGAACTCAAAAAGAAACATTCCGGCGGCAAAAGCCAGCAGCGATATTTGTCCCCGCGCAAAGCTTTTGCTAAAAATTACCCACCAGCGCGGCTTATTCTTTTTTATATTGCTAATCGTAGTTTGCATAAATTAAACCAGATTGGCCTCAATCAAGCGTTCGACGATAACAACATCTTTCCAGAGACCGTCAAGTTTGGCGTGTTTCTGGTAAACGCCAACCTCGCGGAAGCCGCAACGGGCGCAAAGTTTCAGACTGGCTTCGTTTTCAGGAAAAATTCGGGATAAAATTTTCCAGTAACCCGCTGCTTCCGCCGCGTCTATCAGCTTGGGCAAAAGAAACAAGCCCACCCCCTGACCCTGCACTTCGGGCGCAACGTAAACCGAGTAATCACCAATCCCTTTGTAACAGGCACGCGGGCGATAATGCGAAACCGAAGCCCAACCGACTACTCCCAGACTTTCAGTTTCGGCCACCAGCACGATTTTCCCGGCGGTAGGGTTTAGCCATTCCAGAATATCTTCCGGCTTCCTCAAATCAGTCTCGAAAGTCGCTTTTCGGCCTAAAATTCCGGCGTTGTAAATTTCAGCGATACGGCTTGCGTCCTGAACCTGAGCAGGCCGGGAGGTTAAATTATAATCTGCCATAGCTTCCAGGCACCCCTACAAATTTTTCAGAGTAATATTCTATCAATTTGCTTGCGCTTTTATGTTTTTAGATAAGACAAAAACTTCTTCTGGTATGATATGATGGGTTGTAGCATAAATCTGGTGCAGTAGCAAATTATAGCGTATTTATTATTTTAATTATTTAATTTTGCAAGGGGTCAAAGCACTTATGGCGAAAAATTATTCGCAGGATGATTTGGGACAATTGCGGGCCGAACTTGCGGCCTTGCGCGAAAAAATGGGTGAGCAATCCGAAGTAATCGAGCAGCAAGCCATCCGTCTTGTCCAACTTGAAACCCGGCAGTCCGGGCCTGATTTTACCAGTAATATCAAAATTGAAAATGAAAAACCGACCAGCCGCCGCCGGATGCTCAAAAAATTGGCGGCAGGAGCGGCTTTTGCTGCCGCCGCTACTTCGGCATTAGCCACAACTGAACAGGCTCAGGCCGACAATACCGCCGGAAATAGCATTACAGTAAGCGCAAATGATTTTTACGGGATTATCGCCGCACCAAGATTAGTAACCCAAACTCCGCCCCCGGACGGCTCTTTTGGCTTGATTGGGTCGGGCGCGTCCAGCGTGGCAAGTGGCATCAGTGCGGGGGTGCAGGGCAATAGCGGTGCGCCGGGTGGTTATGGAGTGCAGGGTAACGCAGGCGGAGCGGGCGGCACAGGGGTACAGGGTAACGCACCGGGCGGTATCGGGGTACAAGGCACTACCAGTGGCAATATCGCGGTACAGGGGATTAGCAGCAGTCAGGGAATTGGGGTGCAGGGTGTTAGTAACAGTCAGGGAATTGGGGTAGAAGGCAAGGCTCAAACGGGAGTACAGGGCATTAGTACCGACCCTACTGCAAGCGGTGGCACAGGCGTAACCGGCGATGGCGGGGCGGGTGGCACGAAGGGGACAGGAGTAGCCGGAAAAGGCATTACCGGAATTTACGGCCTCAGCAAAGCCAGTGGCGGCAGAGGGGTTTTTGGCGAGATAAACATAAACGGCCCGGCGGATGGCAGTGGCGTACATGGTCTGGCGGCCTCGGCTAATGGCGGGATTGGAGTTTTTGGCGAAACTGGCGACAACACCCCAACTTCAGCCATCAGCCCAAACACTGCCGGAGTTTACGGGCGTAGCAAGCAGGGCTATGGCGGAAAATTTGATGGCGGGGTCGCTCCCTTGCTGCTATTTTCCAGCAACGTGGCTGGTGCACCCACTACTTTAAAACATTACAAGGGCGAATTATACGTAGATAGCGATGGCAAGCTTTATTATTGCAGTCAGGACGGAACGCCCGGAAACTGGGGGCAGCTTTCGCCTCTGGTGTTTTTGAACAAGCCCATTCGCTTGCTAGGTAGCCCTAACAGCTTTTACAATAATACGGGCGGAGCGTTTATCCCCGGCGGGCCAAGCAATGCCAAATATTTCGCGGTGGACGGCCAAATTATCAACGATGCTTCCGGCGAATTTTCGGCTTATTCTGATGTAATTCCTGGTAATATTAGCGGTGTTTTTGGTTCAGTAGTAGTATTCGACGCTCCCGGCGGCGGTTATCTGACAATTTTTCCTGGCGATAAAACCGCTCCAGCCATTTCTACCGTAACCTATGCCGGAAATGGCGCGTTTACCAGTAGCTTCTTTTCAGTGAAAACTGCTGTAATCCCCGCCCCACGTGATTACAATGGCCGAACGGGAATTGGGATTGCTGCTTTCACCAATTGCCGGATTAGTCTGGATATAGTTGGCTATTATTTGTAACAAATAAAAAAAACGCCTTGCATCTGCTCGTGAGCAAGGCGTTATGTGTGGGTACAAACTGCGTGGGTAAGGAGGATGTGAGTGTTTCGAGAAAAAAAACGATATAAAGGCGGTTGGTTAATTCTGAATACGTTTTAGCTATTTATATAGTTGAATTATTGCTTGACCAGGAAGAATTAACCAACACCTGTATTCTAGCTTACCCTCATTAAAATTTATTGACATTTCTTGAACTTTTTCACCTTTTCTTGACAACGTTGTTATACCGTTTTTGTGACATATGGCTATAACGAAATTTGCAATTGAAACAAGCAATAAAAAAGGTGCGAGAAATCGCACCTTATCTCCTAAAAATACTTTTTAAAGGTTATTCCGCCCCTACCAGCAATCGCCGGACTTCCGCTTCGGTCTGACGCTCTACAATAATCAAAAGCTCATCACGAGCAGACAAAATTAAATCGGGTTGCATCGGTAAAACTTTACCGCCGCGTACCACCGAAACAATGCTGGTATCTGGCGGAAACTTGAATGAGTTGATGGATTTATTGACCGCTGGAGACTTACTATTCAACAGCGTATCTATCAGCACTAATTTGTTATCGCGCAAGGCCGAGATGTGCCAGAACGAAAAAGACGGGATTTGCTGGGCAATCATATTCAAAATAATTTCGGTAGGGCTAACCGAAGCATCAATTCCCAAACGATTAAAAATAGGCTCGTTTTTAGGATTATTAATGCGGGCAATTACCCGTCCAACATTAAATTTGCGCTTTGCCATCTGACAAATTACCAAATTGTCTTCATCATCGCCCGTGACTGCAATTACAATATCGGCGCGGGCTACTCCGGCATCAGCCAAAACCAGGGCTTCGCAAGCATCGCCCTGCACCACTACGCCGCCAAGTTGCTCGGTATATTGCTCAACTTTGGCTTTTACGCGCTCAATCAGCAACACTTCGTAACCTTCATTAACCAGCGATTCGGTCAAGTAACGCCCGACTTTTCCCCCACCGGCAATAATTATATACACTAATTTATCTTCCTCTCTTAGCCTCGCATCTTTGCTATATCGGGGACGGTGGTAGAATCGGGTAATACACTACTTAAAACCTGATTAGTGATTAGCGTAGTGGGACAAACTGTTTCCAACCCCAGCGTATGATAAGTTCCTTCGCGAATGGGGTCATAAATCCGGGCAATAACCCGTTCTACATTGAAAATTTCTTTAGCAATTTGTGAAGCCATAATATTAGTATTATCGCCGTTAGTGACCGCCGCAAATACATCAGCTTGCTCAATACCGGCACTTTTTAGCACATCTTCATCAATGCCTACTCCGACAATAGCCTGCCCCTTAAAACTGTTTGGCAACCGTTTAAAAGCGTCGGCACTTTTGTCAATAATGGCGACGTTATGGCCCATACTATCTAACGTAAGAGCCATACGTGACCCAACCCGGCCACAACCCAAAATTACAAAGTTCATCTTTAGCCTGCTCCTTACTGGGCCTGTTTAGCCCTGTTTAATTCATCCCGGTAAATCCAGACCCGGCAAGGGGCGTTTTTCAAGATATAAGGCACAGTGCGGCCCATATTAAATTCACCCAAACGGCTACGATAAGTTACGCCCATCATAATCATATCGGCTTTACGCTCCATTGCCTCTTCCACAATCGCGACCCCCGCGCTACGAGCTTGCAAAATGCCGGTTTCTACTTCAATACCATATTCGCGGGCAATTTTTTCAGCCTCGGCCAACACTTTTTCAGCGTGGGCCAGTTCTTCGGGTAAATCCGCTTCCAGAGGCAATTCCTGCTTAACTACCAGCACGTGAACCGCATAGAGCAAAGCTTTATTACGTTTGGCTACCAAAGCCGCTTGTCGCACTACATCTTCATCGGCCAACGTTCCGCGCAAAGGCACTAGAATCGTGTTTACCTGATGGTGACCTCTTTCACTCATCCCTTATTAATCCCTCTCCTAACTGATACAAATTAGCAATTAAACTAACTGCTAACAATAATTTACGTATGCCCAATTAATAAATTACAGGTTTCACGATTATAGCACAAAGCTTACAAACCGAAATCAAGCCGTAAAATCAGGCGATTGGGCAAATCTACCTCACGCATCAAAAACTGGGTCAGGCTAATATCGTACTCGGCCCGTTCAAAAGTAATAGTCATGGCGACATCATCGTAAATTGCAAAACTGGCCCGGCTATCGCCGTCGCGGGGCTGGCCGACACTACCCGGATTGATAATGGCCTTGCTTTCGCCCAATTCTATCACTTGTCCGGCCTGTGGAATAATCATTTCGACACGGGGATGCAACGAACCTTTAAGCAAGCGGCTAACCGTCAAGCCTTTTGGCCCGGCAACGGCACTGCCTTTCGAGCGAAATACACGCGGGAGATGGGTATGGCCGACAAAGCAAAGCTGGGTATCAAATTGGGGGAAATTAATCGCGGCGGCCTGGGGAGTAGTTAAATATTCCCAAATAGGCTCGCGCGGGCTACCGTGTGCCAGAGTTACTTTATCATCAAAGTTAGTAATTGGTTTAAGTTGGGTTAGCCATTCCCGGTTCTCTTCAGAAAGCTGCTCGCCGTTCCATCGATTAGATTTTATAGCATCCGAATTGAAATCATCCAGGTTTAAGGTTCCAATTACAGCCAAATCGTGATTACCCACTATTGCGGTTAATTTATATTGTTTTAGCCGCTCAATTACCTCATTGGGCTGCGGGCCATAACCCACAATATCACCCATACAAATCAAACTATCTATCGGCTCATACCCCTCAAGAGCCTCTAGCACTGCTTCCAGTGCGGGCAAGTTGCTGTGTATGTCCGAAATCAAACCATAGCGCATAATATCCCGGCTTCTCTATTCTAATCCCCCAAAGGTAAACCCACTTTTACCCTTAAATCAAAACTCCGGCCTACTTGAGCAAATGTAAGCAACGGTTACTCAAACCTGATGCAGTAGAAAGGTGCAACAATTATACATCCAGCATTTTTTACATGCAATGATAAACGCTTTTAAGCCGAAAGTAGCTTTTCTTTTAGAGCCTATCCCGCTAGATGGCAGTTTAGTTATTGGTCGAGCAAAAAGGCCAATCGGGATAAATTCTTAAAAGCTGCTTGCAACCGCGCCCTGATTAAAAAATACTACTAAGCTTCTTCCGGGTCGTCCTCAAAATCCTCGTCGTCATCGTCGTCATCTTCATCCTCAAGCTCTTCGTCGTCATCGTCGTCATCTTCATCTTCAAGCTTTTCGTCGTCTTCATCGTCTTCGTCGAAGTCCTCATCAGCCTCGTCGTCATCCTCAAGGTCGTCATCGTCGTCGTCCAGGAATTCTTCTTCCTCAACATTGGCATCCTGAAGCATCCAAAGGGGTTTTAGCTCGGTTTCGGTCAAAACTGGCATCTCAAATTTCTCCTTTTTATAAACCGATTTATAGCTCACCAAAAAACCGCTTTACCGAATTTGTAAAGCTTTGAACAAATTAAGCCTGGAAAAACCCGCCAAACAGGAGTTACTACGTTTGTGATTATAGCATAAAGTCCGCCAGCCAGGGTACTCGCACGTCTATATAAAGTAACCAGCCATTCAAAAAATACTAATTTAAAGTTTTAGCCTGAAAATTTATTATGAAACTAACGCTGTATAATAAAAATAATTGACTGACCAGCAAGCAGTCAGTCAATTATTTTCTAATTTTTAAGAGTAAACTTGAACCAACAAAAGCTTGTCAGGCTAGTAGTTTGATAATTAGCCGTTTGCCGATTTTGGTTTGGATTGAGTAAGATAAACCCACTTGCCGTCCTTAACCTGCTTCACATAGAAATCGGTCAAAGTAGTGTCACCATTTTTATCAAAACTCCACTTGCCTAATACGCCTTCAAAATCCTTGATATTGCCCGCCGCTTGCAGGATTGCGGCCCGGTCTTTTTTGCCCGCATTTTTGATAATGGTCAGAGCGGCTGACATTGCTTCATAACCATAGATAGTGTACTGCTGGGTACTGCCATATTGAGCGCGAAAACGTTTCAAGAAATCCTGGCCTTTGGCAGGTAATTTGGATTCGTCTACACCTGCACCCGTAGCGTAAGCACCTTCTGCCGCCGCTCCACCATCCTTGATAAAAGCATCGTCCAGCGTACCATCATCGCCTAAAAAGGGTATTTTCAGGCCAGCGGCGCGAATATCGCTTAGTAGCTTACCGGCTTGCTGCTGGGTAATTCCACCAAAAACTACCGCATCCGGGTTTTTGGCTTTAATTGTAGCTGCCAACGATTTGTAATCGGATTCTTTGCCACTAATCGAAGCCCGGTCTACTATTTCCAAGCCATAACTTTTGGAAGCACCTGCAAAAGAATCAGCCACGCCTTTGCCATAAGCTTGTGAGTCGTCAATCAGGTAAACTTTTTTGACACCAAGCGAAGCAATAAAGTTGTTCATGGCTGGGCCTTGAATATCATCGTTTACACAGACCCGAAAATAATTCCGGGTTTTGGTCGGATAATAAACATCCGGCTCACTCTTGTCACAGCCAGAGGGCGCGTCAAAGCGGGTCAGACAAGCCAGCGTATTAGCCGGAGTAATCATCGTCATTCCTGCCTGATTGGTAATCGGAATAGAAACTTTGGCCGCTCCACTATTAAAAGTACCAATATAAAGCATTGCGTCCGGGTCATTCACAACCTTGTTAGCATTGGCTTTCTCCTGGTCAGCATCCCACTGGCCTTTGGCAGCCGTCGCATCGTCCAGCGATACGTAATCAATTGTATAATTACCAATTTTCTTGGTACCGTTGGTAAAATCGTCAAGGGCCAGCTTCATGGCATTGACCATTGTTTCAGTTTGCTCTTTGGATGAGCCGGTTAGCGGCAGGCTGGAATAAATCCGAATTGTTCCACTGGCTGCTCCACTATTGGCAGCCGCAGTTGTTGCAGCACTAGCAGCCGCAGTCGTTGCAGCACTGGCAGCCGCAGTCGTTGCAGCACTGGCACTGGTAGCGGCGGCGGTACTATTAGCAGTGGTGGCAGTCGGGTCGCCGCAGGCTGCCAGTAGCAGGGCGGTAAACAGCAGCCCTGTCACAAAAAGTGACCAAAACTTGAATCGTGGCTTCATTAATTAAATTCTCCTCCTGAACTTGGATTGAGCAAACGGGTAGCAAAAACAAGTCTTATTACTTCAGACTTTCAAATCCAGCATAGCATAGGGTGCTGTACGCGTACACACGCGGGTTAAGTTTAGAAGGAGGGCGGGATAGTATCTTCCTCGAAAGCACCGAGGGCTTTAAGGCTGGCTTTTTGTACCTCGCTCAAGCCAGTAGTGTGAGTAATATTGAGTTGCTCATAAGGGCGGTTTATTTGTAATAAAGTTAAAAATTGACCAGTATGAGCCTCCCAGAGGCGAATAGTACCTTCTTCGCTGGCACTGGCAAGCAACTGTCCATCCGGGCTAAAAGCCAAAGCGCGTACCCAATCCCGATGCCCGGTCAGAGTGGCCTTACAAATTACCTGGTCTGCTTCAATTTCCCAAAGCTTGATTTCACCGTACTCACTACCAGTCGCAAACAACTTGCCGTCAGGATGAAAAACAATAACCCAAACTTTGCGGGGATGCCCGGTAAAAACTGTTTGAGCTTGCCAGCTGGCACAATCCCATACATAAATTGATTGCTCTTCACCACCAGAACTTAGCAAATAACGCCCGTCCGGGCTGAACGCCACCGATAAAACCCACTCGTGATGGGGCAAAGTTTGGAGACACCGCCCGGTTTGAACTTCCCAAATCTTTACGGTATGATCACTGCTTCCACTGGCAAGCCACCGTCCATCCGGGCTAAAAACAACCGACCAGACCCATTCGCTATGACCTTCCAGAGTTTGCAGATAGTAGCCGCCTTCCACGTTCCAAAGTTTAATAGTACGGTCTCCGCTACCACTGGCTATCAGGCGGCTATCAGCACTAAAGGCGACAGATTGTACCCATTCAGTATGACCGACAAAAGTTTGAAGGACTGAAAATTGCCCGCTTTTTAGTTCCCAAAGGGTGACGGTACTTTCTTCACTACCAGTTGCCATAAATTTACCGTTGGGGCTAAAAGCCAATGACCAAAGCAATTCCCTTTGTCCCGGCAAAATTTGGGGAGAATGAATTTCGGAATTTACCTCCCAAAACTGAACAGTACGATTACCACTGGTACTGGCAAGTTTTTGGTTATCCGGGCTAAAGGCGACAGCCCGAACGGGGTTGCTATAGCCTTGCAGGGTTTTGAAAGGCTGTCCAGTGGCAATTTCCCAAAGCCGGGCAGTTTTATCGCCACTTCCACTAACCAGAATTCGCCCGTTTGGGCTAAATACCAAAGCCCGAACTAAGCCGGTATGACCGTGCAAAGTCCGAAAACACTGACCCGAACTAACGTCCCACAATTTTACCAAACGGTCAGCCCCACTACTGGCAAGCTGTGTTCCATCCGGGCTAAAAACAACCGACCAGACCCATTCGCTATGACCTCGCAAGGTTTTGAGGCAAGAACCAGGTGTAGCAGGAGCGCGATTTATTTCCCAAATTTTGAGAGTTTTATCTTCACTGGCACTAGCCAAGAGTCTGCTGTTCGGGCTAAAATGAAGGGCTTGCACCCAGCCTTGATGCCCGGTTAGCACTTGTACGCATTTCAGCTTATCGCCAAAAAACTGCCAAATACGAATAGTCATATCACCGCCACTGGTCGCCAAAAATTGTCCGTCCGGGCTAAACGCTACCGCCCGAATGGTGTTTTGGTGTTCTTCCAAAGTTTGCAAACAATTTCCCGAAGGAATTTCCCAAAGCTTGATAGTACGGTCACTGCTACCACTGACTAAAAATTGTCCATCCGGGCTAAACGCTACCGACCAAACCCATTCCTCGTGTCCTTCCAAAGTCTGCAAACAGCGCACACTTTCGCGCCGGTTCGGGTTAATCTCCCAAAGCTTGATAGTACGGTCATTGCTGCCTGTTGCCAGCCAATCCATAGTAGGGCTGAAAGCGAGGGTTTGGGCTGGGCCATAATGGGCCTGAAAGTGAGAAAGTAACTTGCCATCGCTCATCCGCCATAGCAATACTTCGCCGTTAGCGCAACCAATTGCCAAAAGCTGACCGCTAGAGTTCAAGCTAACGGCACAAATCGAATTAAAAGCTTCGGTAAATATCGAGCCGGTCAAATCTGAACAGGCAAAGCTGGCATTTTGCAAATTTACCCCCTGCAAGTAAGCTTGCCAAATGTTCAGGTTGGAAAAATCGCGACCCTGCAAATCGCCCCGCAATTGAAAAAGCAAATTAGCCAAATTACCGCCAGCATAACCCTGCTCGGCAGGTGGAAGTGTCCGAAGCCGATTTAGCAAGGTAGTAAAGTGAGTTTCTAATTCTCTACTACTTTTGAAAGCCGCCAGAAGTCTTTCCAAAATTGGCTTTAACAGTAGCCGTAGCTGGGTCGTGCGGGTATAATCTTTTCCCTGAGCATCAAGCAAAGGAAAACGACTTAAAAAATCGATTCGCCCGGCTCTTAGTTCTTCGCTAAAGTTTTCGATAATTCGCTCGGTGAGATATTCCATTACGACGGGCTGCTGGCTAAAGGTTGCCCCGGTGTCGCTACGTTTGATAAGCGAACGAATTAGCAGCGATTGCAAAGCTTCCATAAAATCTTTTTTGGGGACAGCCGGAATCAAAGCAGCTTGCAAATGAGGCAGTGAAACAAATTCGCGGGAAATAGCCAGCCAATACATTATGTTTTGTTCCAGCCCGGAAAGCCGGGCAAATTGCTGGTCGAGCAAACGACTAATACCGCCAAAAATTAGCTGACCTTCACCCAGAAAAGCCAAAACATCTCCCCCAAACAATTCTTGAATAGCTCCTGCGGCTAATTTTAGAGCCAGGGGATTGCTGGAATAACGCTCGCTCAGGGTAGCAAAAGCTTCGGGCGGACCAAACAAAGTTTTATCTTCCAAAATCTGACGCGCTGCTTCTGCCTCAAGCCCGGTTAAATTAAGTGACCGCACGGGCGTAGCTTTACTTTCGAGTAATTCAAACTCGCCCGGCTTTTCACGGCTGGTCAGCAAAAGGCAACTTTGATGAGCCGTTTCGCCCAAACGGACAAAAAGTTCACTATAGTTTTGGTAGCCAGAGCGATAAGCTTGCTGAGGTTGCCCTTCTTGTAAAATAGTTTCCAGATTATCCAAAACCAGTAAGCAACGTTTTTTCCGCAAATGGTCAAGTAGAGCCGAAATAGCCAAATCCGGGTTTTCTATTAAAGTTTGGTCGCCCAGCAGGGTCAGCCAATCCGCCAGCAAATCCTTCAAGGTTGGAGCATTACGCAAAGAACGCCAGATTAAAACCTCAAACTCGTCCTTTACCCGTTCGCTAATTTTAATAGACAAAGAAGTCTTGCCAACACCTCCTAAGCCAACCAAAGCGACCAAACGGCAACGGTCATAGCGTAACCACTGTTCCAGGCGACTGAGTTCGTTTTCACGGCCATAAAAGGGGTTAGCTTCAATTGCCTCACCCCAATCAATCAAACGACTTTTCGGTTCGTTGTTAGCAGAAATAGCGGTAGTGGCCTGACGCTGCTGTATGAAGGTACTGGCAACTTGGCTGAGTTCCTCCCAATCCTGAAAGGGCCTTTGAAATGGTTCCTTTTCGCGATAATGCCAGCGCAAAGCCCGGTTAATTTCATCCAAAAGGCTGCTCTGGTAAATCTCAACTGGATAATTATCCTTTTGTAAAGCCAAGATATACAAATAAGCCAGACTAACCAAATAGCCAAAGGGTGGCCTAATTTGACCGCTTTCATAGCGCGAAACGGTGGGGCGGGCCAACTTAAAATAGCGGGCGGCTTCAAGTTTGGACGCAAAAATTTTAGAGCGCAAATCGGCAATAAAATCGGAAAGGTCTTCACTATACTTGGGAAGGTGCTGTAGGTTCATAAGCCAGGTTTTTCACTCAAGAATTTTCCACAAACTGTTGGATAGCCTGCTAATTGACCGTAACGGTGGGCCTGAAAGCAATCTTAAACTTCCAAAACCAAGCTGATTTTACCACTTCCATTCTCAATAGCAAATCTTTTAGTTTCTGGTTTTTTATGAAGCCACTGTGTTCTATCTGATAAAATAATTCCGTCTTTCTCTAACAGCTAACAATTGATAACTAAATGCAGACGTTAGTGGGGATATGGGGAAAAGTGGTGGATAAAAGTCGTGGATAAAGGGGTAGCAAATAACCCGCCTCTGCCTTATAATGCACCCACGATATTAAAAACGAACCAAACAAAAAGCCCTTGAAGTAGTGACAAAGCTTAATCTTTGAAGTACAATTGTTCTTGCAAAACAAGCTGTCTTTAGGTGTGCCGGATTTCAATGTGCAAAAAATATAAAACAAAAGGGCTTAAAAAGAAAGAATTATGGAACTCAAAGAGCGGCAAAAAAGTAAAGTAGAGCTATGGCCGGACGAGGATTTATTCGAGGCAGAATTAAGCGAAATTGGCGACTTTGAGGAAGAATTGCCCGTTCCTGTTTCGCTGAATTTATTGCCGGGCGATTTTTTGGCCGACGAAGTTTATCTGGAGCTTTACCGGGAATACGAAACAGAACGCGCCCGCCAGAAACAAATTCTGTTGCAGGCTCAGGCTGCCGCCCGCGCCAAACCGCAAATCCAAAAACGGCCCAACCCAGCACCCACCACTGCGCCTCCGCCAAAAACAAATGCCGCCGCGCCATCACCAAAAGCTAATGCTGTGGCAGCTGCGCCAGCCCGGATTCGCGCTCCCAAAAACGATGGATTGGTAATCAGCGAATATTTTACAGGTACACATTTTCCGCCTTTGAACATTGAAACTACGCCAGAGGTGCAGTACGAGCTTATTACCGATAATATCAGGTTGCAGGATGCCATAAACGTTTTGCGAAAAGAGCCAATTTTGGCGGTGGATACTGAAACCAATGGCCTTGACCCTTACGAATCCAGACTTTTGCTGGTACAGGTAGCTTCGCCCGAAAAATGTTACATTGTAGATGCTACCAAAGTAAATCTCAGCCCGCTCAAGCAAATTCTGGAACGCGATTCTATTCTTAAAATTTTGCAAAACGCCAAGTTTGACTACGAAATGTTAAAGCAGCAAGCCGGTATTGAGCTTGAAAACGTGTATGATACTTTTTTGGCCGAACGGCTTTTGACTGCCGGGCTGGGGGTGCAGGTAAATTTGGCCGCGCTGGTGCAAAAATATCTGGGCGAAAAAATGGACAAGGCCGTCCGCAAAACTTTTTATGGGGCAAATAGAGTCGGCCACGTTTCGGAAGAACAGTTAAACTACGCCGCCAAAGACGTAATGGTCTTATTCCCAATTTACAGTAAGCAAATGCAAATGCTCAAGGAAGGGCGTTTACTGGGAGTGGCCGACCTTGAATTTAAGTGCGTAATGGCTGTCGGAGATTTGGAATTGGCGGGCTGCAAGCTGGATGTCGAGAAATGGCGCAAAATTCTAACTGATGTTGAGAAAAAACGGGATGCCGTCCGTAACGAATTAATGGGAATGTTGCCAAGTGGGGCAGTCACTCAGGGTTCGATGTTTGGGGCAGCCGAATATCAGATAAATTTGAACAGCCAGCACCAGATTATTGCCGAATTTGCCCGGTTGGGCATCACGTTGGAGGGAACAAGCGAGCAAGAATTAAGCAAGCACAATTATCATCCGGCTATCAAGAAGCTTTTGGAATATCGCGGTTATGAAAAAACGCTAAGTTCTTTTGGGGAAAGCGTGCTAGGCCGGATTCACAGTATGACCGGGCGAATTCACCCCGATTTTATGCAGTATGGGGCTGATACCGGGCGGTTTAGCTGTAGCAACCCGAACGTACAGCAAATTCCGGCCACATCCGATTTCCGCTCCTGCTTTATTGCCGAGCCGGGTTTCAAGCTGGTAGTTTGCGATTATTCTCAGGCTGAACTCAGAATTTTGGCTGAACTTAGTGGCGACCCGGCTTTTATCGAAGCTTTCCGTTCAGGTGGCGACTTGCACAAACTGGCCGCTTCCCAAATGTTTCAAGTGGCAGTGGACGAAGTTTCCAAAGAACAACGTAGCGCGGCCAAAGCAATTAATTTTGGTTTGGCCTACGGGATGGGAGCGCAAGGGCTGGCTTTGCGAATCGATAAAACGGTAGACGAATCTAAAGCTTTGATTGACGCTTATTTCAAAGCTTTTAGCGGAGTGCAAAAATGGCTGGAAAAAGCCGGTAAAGATTCAATACGTCTGGGCTACAGCCCGACCCCGCTAGGTCGCAAACGCTATTATCATATTCCCAATCGCGATGATTTTGATTACCGCCGCAAAATGGGCGAAGTCGAGCGTCAGGGGAAAAATGCCCCGATTCAAGGGGCAAACTCGGATATGACCAAAATGGCATTGGTGTTTATCCGCGAAAAGCTCAAGGGTTATGAAGCACGAGTGGTAAACACGGTGCATGATGAAATTGTGGTCGAGGTCAGGGAAGACCAGGCCGAGGTCGTATGCAAAATTGTTGAGGCCGAAATGTTACGGGCGGGTCAGGAAATCGTCAAAGAAGTACCAATCGTAGCCGATGCCAAGATTGCCGATTATTGGAGCAAGTAGTAACGCAATACCTGCGACAAATCTGCCGATAGCTGCCTTTATGCGGGTTACGGCTGGCTTTGTTGCGCTATATAAATGTTTGCCGGACGCGCCCTCCTCCCGACAAGAGACGGGTGTCCACCCTTTTTCTTCCGTTTTACAGGAAACGGCCCTACCATCCCGGTAAGGGCCGTTTCTTGATTTCCAAATCCAGTAGCGAAGTAACTATTCTACAAGACTAACTAGGAATCTTGAGCATTGAGCTTGACCCAGCCATGCTGGATTGCCATTAAAACCGCCTGGGTACGGTCATTGGCGTTAAGCTTGCGTAAAATGCTGGTAATGTGGTTTTTAACAGTCTGGTCGCTAATCGCAAGTTGTCGGGCAATTTGCTTGTTGCTCGTACCTTTGCTGACCCATTCCAGAATTTCGATTTCGCGGGCGGTAAGCGGACTGTAAATGCTTTCGCCTTCGTAATCGCTGGCTCGCCCGGTAGCTGCTCTCTTTTGAGAGGAATACTGGCTTTCCAGCGTCCGAAACTGGTTTAGCACCCGGTTGGCAACGGCGGGACGAGCCAGCAACGCTTCGTTAATCATATACTCGCCGCGTACTACCCGTCGCACTACCGCCACCCAATCTTTAGCTTCCATGCCTTTGACAAAGTAAGCGGCAGCTCCGGCCTTGATAGCGTCAAAAATTAAATCGTCTTCGTCCAGCCCGGTAAAAACAATTACCGGGATTTGGGGCAAAGTCCGGCGCAATTGCTGGCAAACCTGAAAGCCGGTCAAGTTTGGCATTTCTACATCAGTCATGACCAAATCGGGCAATAATTCCTGAGCCAATTTCAAGCCCTGTGCGCCATCCGTTGCTTCGCCGACAATTTCAAATTCGCCAGTGGCTTCGAGCGTTCGGCGCACACCCTTTAAAAATATTGGATGGTCATCGAGCAACAGAACCTGGAAGCGGTCAGTCTGAGTAGAAGTTGAGCTAGGATTGGGATTTGCTTGCATGAGACACTCTTTCTCTGTGCTTTACGCTTTACTACTATAATAATAAGTATAAACCCTTTTCACCTTTTGGTTACTGGCAAAGTACCACATTTGAGGTTGAATTGCAAATGTATATTTTTTTATTCACCCAGAACTGTGTTTATAATCGCTCGTTGCCCCTGCACAAAATCTTTAGAATTTACCACCTTCTTGCCCGCCAATTGCAGCAAGGTTGGGGCTAAAAAACCTGACCCGGTGATAATCAGCAGTCGTTCGACCCCACCAATCTTTGCCAAACTTACCCGACCTGGCTTAGATTCATTGCCCAACATTTCGGCGGTATCAAGAGCCGATGCTAAAACAACCTCAGCCTTGAGAATTTTTAACTGCTGACCATTCCAGCTAGTAAAAACACCCGGCCAGGGATCATATGCCCGGATTTTGCGCTCGATTAAAACGGCAGGTTCAGCCCAATTAATCCGGCCATATTCTTTTTTGATAATACCCGTCAGGGTCGCCTGACTATCATCCTGAACTTCGGGTGTAATCCGATTTTCCGCCCAGGCGGGCAAGGTTTCGAGTAAAACTTTCACGCCGGCTTCGGCCAATTTTTGCATCAGGCTGGCCTGAGTTTCGTCGGAAGCAATCGGCACTACCACTTTACTTAGCATTGGCCCGGTATCCAGACCTTTTTCCATTTGCATAATTGTCACGCCCGTTTCCAAACAGCCATCCAGCAAAGCTTGAGCAACGGGAGAAGCCCCGCGATACTTTGGCAAAAGCGAACCATGTACGTTCAGGCATTTCAGGCGAGGCATTTCCAGCACCGTAGTTGGTAGCAACATTCCGAAAGCCGCCACCACAAAAACATCTGCCGCCTGGCTAAATTCCCTTAACTCACCTAAAATTTGCTCTCCCCGCAATTTTTCCACCTGCATAATCGGCAAGCCTAATTCCTGTGCGGCGACCTTAACTGGAGGCGGGGTCAAAACATTTTTGCGTCCTGCCGGGCGGTCTGGTTGCGTTACCACCCCGATTACCTGGTGTGAACTGTTTGCCAATGCCTTTAAGACCGTCGCTCCCAGTTCTGGCGTACCCATAAAAAGAATTTTCAAATTTTCTGCCATTTTTCTCCTTTTAACCCAAAATTCACCTCAAAAAAGCTTGACACTTTGCCTTGCACAGGCTATAATACCCAAGTGTAAAGCGCAAGTAAATAAGGTAAGTTTAATATTCCGCAATAGCTCAACGGTAGAGCAACCGGCTGTTAACCGGTAGGTTCTAGGTTCGAATCCTAGTTGCGGAGTCTTTTTATTTTATATAAAACCCTCCGCTTTCAGTTGATTTTCCCCTGACTAATACTTTTCCATAGCTATCAAGCAAGAAGCAACTATAATATAATAATGTTTTGGTATAAATTTGCTCAAGTAACCATTATAGCAAGAACGATTTTTAAAAATTGGCAGAAAATCAGGAAATTAGCCGCTACTTTTCAGGTTTTTCTACGTTCAGGGATGTTGTAAGAAGTATAAGTGACTAAAGCATTACTGATTGTTTTGCAAGCAAGTATCTCAAATCAAAAAATAAAGGTTGAAAAAGCAAGCCAAATTAGATAAATTGAGGTTCGCAACGGGAATGATTGGTCGATGAACCAAAGTGATGCCGAATTAGTAGTCCGTTTGAAAGCGGGAGAAGCACAAGCGGTAGATTATCTGCTCGAACAATATTCGACGCGGCTATATACTTATGTCTACTATCATAGCGGCAATCATCACTTGGCCGAAGACATTGTGAGCGAAACTTTTGCAAGGGTAATCGAAAAAATCGGGGGCTATGAGCAACGCGATGTACCGTTTAAAGCCTGGCTTTTTCGCATAGCTCATAATTTGCTGGTAGATTATTTCCGGCAGCATAATAAATATAACTCAGTCTCGCTGGAAGCAGTGGATTGGGATATGCAGCCTTCTAACGATTGGGGCGCGGCAGACGGCGGGGCGATGGCCGAGCAAGTCGCAGACCGTGAGGAAATTCAGCAAGCAATCGCGGCTTTGTCGGAAGAACAGAAAACCGTTTTTATTTTGCGCTTTGTAGAAGAATTGGATTTGGACCTGCCACTAACCCGCCGCCGCCTACTCCAACCCGCCAGCCCACCAATACCCCAAAATCCTGAGTTTTAGCTCCCTAAAATTATTTAAGTTATACCCGTTTTTTGAAAAAACGGGTATAACTTGCCGTTTCTCCTTTCGCTAACTTATATTTATTCATTCAGGCTTGCAAAGATTTGATAGTCACCCACATTTCCGAAGCAGCTTGACGAAGGCGGGCTGGCACTTTATTATTGAGAAGGAGCGAACAAGTAGTACCGCGAAACAAAGCAACTTAATAAGAGGAGCAGGAGTAAATGAGCAACCCGATGATTATGGATGTAAACGGTAGCGGCGCACTTGAAATAACACTTTTTTTTGATTTTCTTTGCCCCTTTGCCTACCAAACTTCGCTATGGTTACGTGAAGTGCGGGATGTTATTGGTACCGACGCGGTATACGTGGACTGGCAATTCTTCTCGCTGGAAGAAAACAACTATAGCAAAGAACGCGAAAACTGGCATATCTGGGAGCAGAAGGCCGACGATGCCGAGCTAAAAGGTTTGCGTCCCTTTTTAGTGGGAGCTGCTGTCGAGCGGGCGGACGGAGAAGAAGGTTTGGACAGGTTTTATCTGGCTTTGGGTCGGATGCGGCACGAAGAAAATCTGCCAATTTGGGAACGTCAACATCTTGAAGCGGCCTTGACCGAAGCAGGTTTTGACCCGGCCAATTATACCGATGCGCTGGAAGGTACTGATTCGCGTGATTTCGAGAAAATCAAGAATGACCACACCGAAGCCGTCGAAAAATATGGCGTGTTTGGTTCTTCTACATTAGTGTTTGAAAATGAACCGGGCAAAGCTCTTTTCCTAAAAATCATGCCAAGACCAACCGGGGCGCAAGCTTTTGAATTGTTCCAATTCGCCCAGCGCATCGCCCTCGGCCTACCCATGATTTATCAAATCGAGCGGGTTTCTCCGGCAGAGAAATAATTCTCAAATTTATGGAAATCGTAGCTTATCAACAATTTTATGAATTTCACTTTGCGGCCAGACTCAAACCAGCGAGTTTGGCCCGCTTCCTCAATTCTCTACCGCTGGAATTCAAGTTCCGGGCCGGGCCAGGCGAAATTTATTTTGACCCGGAACGCGGGCCGGGTACTTTTTCGCTACACCTCAAACAATATTCCTCTGAAGAAAAGCCTATCCCCAGCACTCAGGCCAATTTTTATTTGCGCTGGTCGGTGCAGGCTAGAGAAGGGGTAGATTTGGTCAGGTTAGCAATTGCACTTGCTCATCGCTTGAGCGCAGAACTGGAAACTCAGGTTTGGTTGTTGGACGGCTATGGGCGACCAATTCGCCTCACTAATAACGACCAAGAACTTTCGGCTTAATTCATCAAATAAATCAATTTATGGCATAAAAAATGCTTACGATAACACGAGTAGTTTATCCTATTTAATCCTTAAATGAGTTTAAGTGCGTTACTATAATATATAATCATAACGGAAACACCAATGGCTAAAATTTTAGTTGTAGATGACGAATTAGAAATTGCAAACCTGATTGCCGAGGTTGCCAGCGATTATAACCACACAGTTTTTGTAGCCTTAAACGGTAATCAAGCTTTTGAGATTTGCATGCGTGAAAAACCTCAATTGGTTATCAGCGATATTAGCATGCCCGGTCTGGACGGCTACGGCTTAACCCAAAAAATTAAAGCCGACCCCGAATTGAGCGGCTTAAAATTGGTGCTAATGACTGCCGGATTCTTTCGCCCGGAACTGGTTGAGGGAATTTATGACGGTTTTATTAAAAAGCCGTTTGAAATCGAGGAAATTGAGGTACTCCTGGAAGATACCTTTCCCCTAAAGACACATTCTTCTCGGCCATCACTAGAGAAAATTGAGTATTTATCTCAAAGCAGATAGGACAGCTAAAACCTACTTAACCAAGCACTGGTTAAAATTCTATTGAGGGAGCAATGTCCCACAAAAATTACTATTTAGTAGGACAAGTTTTAAGACTTCGGGATAGTATCCAGCGGGGTTTTTACCAACGTAATTTCGACCTGAGCAGATAAATTTTCATCTGAGGCTGACTTTGTTTTGGCTTCTTCCAGTTGACGACGGGCTGCTCCGATTACCAAATATTCCCAAATACTAACGACAACTCCGGCTACTGGCACACCCAGCAACACTCCCCAAACCCCGCCAATTTGCGCTCCGGCCAAAAGCACAAACAAAGTTGCTACCGGGCCAAGTCCGCTACTTTGCCCAATAATTTTTGGCAGAACTACGTTGAGCAAAACGGTTTGCAGTACAAACAAAATTGGTAGCACAATCCAGGCTTTTGCTGGCTCGGAACTTATCGCCACAATCAGGGGCAAGAGCAGCGAAAGCGGCCCGCCAAAAAGCGGGATAAGCATCATCAGCCCGCAGATAACGGCAGTAGTTACGGCATAAGGTAAGCCTGCAAAACTCATCGCCACCCCAACCATTACACCATAAATAAAGCCGACAATTAGTTGACCACCCAAAAAAACGCCGAAATTGCGCTCTAAGGTCTGCTTTAGCAAATTAGCAAAAGTGCGCCAACGTTGCGGTACAACTTCTGTCCAGCCATGTTTTTTTGACCGACGCTGCTCGTCTTTTTCGGTATAGGTTTGTCCAGCCAGCAAACTGCCCGAAATAATCAGTACCAGCAAAATTTGAATTAAAAACCCGGCCAAGCCGGTAGCCACGTCAAGAGCATTGCGAAGAATGGTAGTAGCGTAACCCTGAAATTGCTTGCTAACTTCGTTCAAATCGAGTGGGCCAATTCCCAATTTTTTGGTAGTAGTATTAAGCCAATTGGCCGTATCGTTGGTAAGCGGCCCGAAGTTTTGAATAAGGGTAGAAGTTTGTAGCACCAGACCCGGCCCGGCCAAAACCGCAAAAGCTCCAATTATCAGCAAAACAAGCAGGTAAGCCAGCCCAATTGCTGCTCCTTTGGGTAATCCGAATATTACCAGACGGCGCACCAGTGGCGTAAGAATAAGAGCAATTAGCCATGCGCTAATAAACAAAAGCAGTAGCCCGGCAAAATAGGTAAAAGCAAGCCAGGCCCACGCTCCCAACCAAAACGCGGCAATCATTATTAGCATAACCAGCAGCACTCTTAGCAAAATTGTAGTTTTGAACAGAGCCGGGTTAAACCACTCACGCAAATCTAAATTATCGTCAGGTTCAAGTTTAGTGGTAGCTTTTGCTTCACTAATTCGTTTAGCCATACTCGATTTTCCCCATGAAACAGATTTTCACTCTGCCGATTATAGGTTAAATTTGGGGTAAAATCAATAAAACTGGATTAAAACGAAGTGCCAATTAGGAATCTCCAAGACCGAAAAGCTCGCTCACTTTCAGCTTAAAGCCCGGTATAATTATTTTCCCGTCCAATTCATCCTCAATAGTCAGTTTTTGAACTGGTTCAGCTTGGCCCGAATGATAAACTTCTACTATTTGAGTTCGAGGGTTGATTGACCAGATAAGACGAACCCCTACCGCTTGCCAATCCTCAATTTTTTTGACTGTGTCGTACCGCTCTTTTTTGCTTCTTAAATCAGAAGGAGAGTGAATTTCAACCACCAAATCGGGTACTGCTTTAACACTTTTTTCGCTTTCGGATGGCACACGACTAGCTACCACAAAGCCCAAATCAGGAATAGGTAGCCAACCTGTACCCACATCAAAAGTAGTATCTCGCCACATTATGCCCAATTTTTCTTCGGGGTCAAAAACACCCAGTTTACGGTCAATCCGTTTGGCAATTCTACCGTTTGCATCGCCCGGCATTGGCTTCTTTACCAACTTTCCATCAACTAATTCATAGAGTTCGTCAAATTCCGGCAAAGCCTCAAATTCTGCTACCGTATAAGTGCGCTCTAAATCGGCCTGTAACGTCATATTCCTGCTCTTTTCCTTGTCAAACTATTCACCCTCTTGATTATAACCCAAACCCGCAATTGAAGAAATGGTTTTCCTTAAGTCGAACGTGAGAAATTTTTTTGCAAGCCGCGTTCTGCCCATAAAACCTATCTTAACACGCTCGCCTTTGGGCCGGATGCGCGACGTTTCAATTTGCGCGGCTGGTTTGAGTTGTTTATACTAACTCAATCGAAATTTGGCAAAAAAGCTCCAGTCAAAGAGGACTTTAAAATTGAAAGTGTTAGAAGGCATAAAGATACTGGATTTGTCGCGTATTTTGGCAGGGCCATACTGCACCCAGGTTTTAGGGGATTTGGGGGCAGATGTTATCAAGATAGAACAACCGGGAAACGGCGATGCCAGCCGGGGTTGGGGGCCACCTTATGCCGGTGGAGAAGCGGCCTATTATTTGTCAATTAACCGCAACAAACGTAGCCTTACTTTGAACTTACGAAAGACAGAAGGGCAGGAAATCGCCCGAAGGATTGCTCGTGAAGCCGATATAGTAGTGCAGAATTTCAAATATGGCGAGGCCGAAAAAATGAAGCTGGGCTACGAGGATTTGAGCGCGATTAACCCGCGTCTGATTTACTGCACCGTGAGCGGCTATGGCCCAACCGGGCCTTACAAGGAGCGTCCCGGCTTTGATTTTATGATGCAGGCTCAAACTGGCATTATGAGCATTACCGGGCCAGCCGAAGGCCCACCCAGCCGGGTCGGAGTGGCAGTAGTAGACGTTACCACCGGGCTTTATGCTGCAAACGCGATTATGGCGGCCCTTTTCGTGCGCGAAAGGCATCCTGAAAAACGCGGCCAAAAAGTCGAAGTTTCGCTTTACGAATGTGCGCTGGCGTGGCTGGCAAATGTCGGCCAAAATTATCTGGTAAGCGGCAAAGACCCTGTTCCGATGGGCAACGCTCATCCCAACGTCGTGCCTTACGAGCCGTTTTTGTGCGCCGACGGGGTAAAAGTAGCGGTAGCAATCGGCACTGACCCCCAATTTCATCGCTTTTGCAAACTAGTCGGACGCTTTGATATGGCGGCAGACCCGCGCTACACTAAAAACGTCGGACGGGTCGAGCATCGAGAAGAATTAGTCGGGATTATGCGCGAAATTTTCATGACCAAACCTTCGCTGGAATGGGTTGAGCTTTTGATGAATGACGATATTCCGGCGGGCGAAATTAACACTATAAGTAAAGCTTTTAACAACCCCCACACTCAAGCTCTTGAAATAGTGCAGGAAATATTACATCCTACCGCCGGTAGCCTCAAAGTGGTGCGTTCGCCCATGCATTTTAGCGAAACTCCAACCTCTATCGAAAGACATCCACCGCTTTTGGGGGAGCATAGCGTCGAAGTTTTAAGCGAATTAGGCTTTTCTGCCGAACAGCAAAGCGAACTCAAAGCCAAAGGCGTGATTTAACCAACCAGAATAATTCCTGATATTAGAAAATTTAGGGAGGAGTATGTTACTGAATTTTAGCTGGCTGGGAAGGGGGCAAAATGGCGGGTTCGGCCCGCCCCGGTATAGCTTCACCTGTGGACGAAGATTTGCGTTTTATCCGGGCCGTTGGTGTCAAATCGCTAATATCTATGACTGAAACTGAAGTTTCCGGCGCGGCGCAAATTTTTAATTATTTGCATTTGCCCGTCGAGGATTTAACCCCGCCGACCTTGCTACAAATTCAGGAGGGGTTACGTTTTATCAAAGGGCAGAATGAACAAAGTTGCCCGGTGCTGGTACATTGCGGGG
>JBBQGP010000056.1:0-27569 GCA_038323095.1 Chloroflexia bacterium
TATTTGCCCGCTACCGCCAAGCTAAGGACTTAAGCGAGCGCGGCCACTGGCACATCATCTGGCTACTCGCCACCCCTAAAACAGTCAAAGAAGTCGCCGCCGTTACAGGCTTTAGTCCCGGTTGGGTGCGAGATGTAGCCCCTCGTTATAATGCCTCCGGCCCAGTCGCAATGCAAGACAAGCGTAAAACTCTACCGGGTGTTAAACCACTCCTAACCAAAGAATTACAAATTGAATTAGACCAAGCTATACAACAAAGCCCACCACAAGGAGGACAATGGAACGGGCCTAAAGTAGCTAAATGGATTGCTGACAAAATTGGCCGAAAGGTGTGTCGTCAAGTTGGTTGGGCTTACTTGCAAAAGCTGGACTATACCCTGCAACAGCCCCGCCCTCATCACGCTAAAGCCGACCAAGCAGCCCAAATCCAGTTTAACAAAAACTAGCAGAGCAGGTAGCCGAAATACAAAAAGCTCATCCCCAAGCCGAGTTTGTAACAGTTGGTTTTAACCAACTTGCAGTGTCTTAGCCCGAAATTCATTTCAGGGCGATTGAACACTAGAACCTTTTCTGAATCATTATCTGATTATTTATAGAAACCTGAAACCTGAAACCTGAAACTTGAAACTTGAAAAAGCAGGAGAAAATATGCTTAAAGAGAATAAAATAAGGCAAATGTTAAAAGCGGGCCAGCCCGTAATTGGGACGATGGTTAGCGAAGTACGTTCGCCCGGTTTTATCTGGATGCTGGCGAACGCCGGGTTCGATTTCGTCTTTATTGATACCGAACACGGCACTTACGACCTTTCGATGGTATCGGATATGATTAAAGTAGCGCGGTTGGCCGGAATTTCGCCTTTGGTGCGGGTGCCGGATTTGGCTTATAATTTGGTGGCGCAAGCTCTTGACGCGGGGGCAGAAGGAATTATGCTGCCGCGTATAGAGGAAAGGGAACAGGCCGAAAAGCTGGTCAGCTATATGAAGTATCCGCCGATGGGAACACGTGGCGGCACTTCCGGGCGCGGTCATACCGATTATGGTAGCGCAAACGCCCGCGAACTGGTGCAGCATATGAACGAGAATACGCTGGTGATTTTGCAAATCGAACGTAAGCGGGCTATCGAAAATTTGGATGAGCTGCTTTCTGTTCCCGGTGTAGACGTAGCCTTGATGGGGCCTTTTGATTTGACCATTTCGCTGGGTGCGGAAAAGCCTACCGATGCCGCCGTCGAAGACGCTACCCAAAAAGTAGTCGAAGCCGGACGGCGGCACAAGGTGGCTTCTGGCACGCACGTTCATGACCCGGCGCACGCCCTTTCCTGGTACGAACGCGGCATGACCATGATTACCTGTAACAGCGATTTGGGCTTTTTCAGTGCCGGAGCGCAAAACACGGTCAAGGCTTTGCGGGAGGGCATCGGCACAGCTTCGCCCCAAAAGCAAGAACAAAAGGAAGAAGTCGCCAGCTTACAGGTCTAGCTTTCTCAATTGACCTGGATTAAGGCGGGCTATTCGGCTTTCAAGCGGCCCGCCTCGAAATCCGCTATCCAACCCTGATACTGCTTTTCGCCCAGCATAGCGTTTATTTGTCCAGCCTTTTTCCGCACTTCCTGTAATTGGTCTTTGATGGTGTAATCGGCTTGCTTGCGTTCCTCGTAATCAGGGTAGAGTTTAATATCCTCAAATAGCGAACGAGCCAACAGCAAACAGGGCAAAGCCTTGTTTAGCATACTTTGTCCAGCATAAGTCGACCCCAATTCCAGCAAAATTCGACCTTCGTTCGCTTTATCTTCGCACTGCCGGGTAAAGTTCAGGGCTTGCCGCAGATTATCACTGGCAAGAGCTAAACGATTTTGGCGGGCGTAAAGCTGGCCCAAATAAAAGCGGGTTTCCTGTTCGGCTGCTGAATTACTTTCGCGGCGAGCTTCGTCCAGAGCCAAGCCAAGCGTAGTTTCGGCTTCAGCCCGGTTGCCTTTCTGGTTTTGCGCCCGGCCTAATCCCGCCAGTAGCAGCGCCTTTGATGCCTTTTGCCGCCCACTTTCCAGCAAAAGCAAAGCTTGTTCGTACAAATCTGCCGCCGAAACCGCCCGGTTTTTCCGCAAAGCTTCTTCGGCCTCGCTCACCAACTGCCCAATCTGAGCGTCAGGGTAGCGTAAGGTTGGGCCTGGAGTTGCCGAGATGGGCGCAGGGGAATAATTTTGGTTAGTTATTATATCCAGAGCCAGCTCGTCAACTTCGGTATATTCGGCTGGCTCAAGCTGATTTTCGTTCATTTGGGCTTTCAAGCGTTGCCAGGTTTCATCGTTGGGATTAGAATTGGAGTTGGACATAAAACATTCCTTTCGGTGTTCACCACAAAGCTACGGGCCTACTCCAAGATTTTAGATGAGAAACCCGAAAATGTAAATTAGCTGGCTCATATTGACCACCTGAGCTTGTACCCTCTTTCTTTTCTCATCCTTCACCCTTCATTTTTCATCTTCTGCTAAGGATTGGTTTGACAGGAAGCTTCGGCAGGCTTATCATGATAAAGTATTTGAACGAGTATTCAGATAGTCATAGATTAAAAGCTACTTGGCAGTTAATAGATTAGAAAGAGTTATGAGCAGTAAGCTTTATGATAAAACATTCCGATGAATTTGAAGCAACCGAACATAGCCACGCCTTGAAAGCGGTTTTGCCTGATGATGCGGAAATGTTGCAAATCGCTCGTACTTTTCAGGCTTTGGCCGACCCAACCCGTTCCAAAATTATTTTGTTGCTGACTTCGTATGAATTATGCGTTAATGATATTGCTAACGCGATAGGTGCGTCGGCTTCCGGCGTTTCGCATCATCTGAAAGGCTTGCGGGATATTCGTTTGGTGAAATTCCGGCGGGATGGCAACCAAATTTATTATACGGTGGATGATGCCCATGTCGCGGCCCTTTTTAAAGAAGCGGTGAGCCATCTTGACCACGTGCGGCGCAATTTACCCGACCACCGCCCGCCTCCCTTGTCTCGCCTTTCTTTGGCAAACGAAACGCCCGACTCTGCTGACGATAAACCCGAACTGGAATTAGCGCGTTCCTAGAAAACGGGCGGCCAGGTCGCCCACTGTTTATAGTTAGTGCTGGAAAAAATATTATGAAACTTTACAATACTTTGACCCGCTCTCTGGAAGAATTTGTACCGCTAGAGCCGGGTAAAGTCAAAATTTATTCCTGTGGCCCGACGGTTTACCGCTACATTCACATTGGGAATTTGCGGACTTTTACGATGGCTGATTGGTTCAAGCGAGCTTTACTGTACAAAAATTTCAAAGTCACCCATATCAAAAATATTACCGATGTGGGCCATATGCGGATTGAATTGCTCGACCAGGGCGAAGATAAATTAGAGGCACAGGCCCGCAAAGAGGGCAAAAGCAGCCTCGAAATTGCCGCTTATTACACCAAAGCTTTTTTGGAAGACGAAGCCGCCCTGAACATTTTGCCCGCCAACGTTTTTCCCAGAGCCACCCAGCACGTGCCGGAAATGATAGAAATCGCCCGTGGTTTGCTCGAAAAAGAATTGGCTTACGAGGTCAACGGCAATATTTTCTTTAATACCAAGAAATTTCCGGGCTATGGCAAACTTAGCGGTAACTTGCTGGAACAAATGCTGGAAGGGGTGCGCGATACCACTACTACAGACCGCATCAACCCCGAAGATTTCCCGCTTTGGAAAGTAGCCGAGCCGGGCCGCGAAATGGCCTGGGATAGCCCCTGGGGGCGTGGCTTTCCCGGCTGGCATATAGAATGTAGCGCAATGTCTATGAAGTATTTGGGCGAGCATTTTGACGTACATACTGGTGGCGTAGATAATATTTTCCCACACCACGAAGACGAAATCGCCCAGAGTGAAGGTTATAGCGGCGAGACTTTTGTGAACTACTGGTTACACGCTCAACATCTTTTGGCGGATGGCCTCAAGATGGCAAAATCTACCGGGAACGCTTACACCCGCGCCGATGTGGTTAGTCGCGGCTTTGACCCCTTAGCTTTGCGCTATTTTTACACCACTGCTCATTACCGTAGCCGGATTAACTTTACTTTTACGGCTTTGCGTGCCTCCCAAACCAGCCTAGACCGTTTGCGAGATGCCGCGACTAATTTGGTAGAACAGGTCGAGCTTGGCCGGATTGTTGCCAGCGATGCCTCTGCCATTTTGGGCTGGAATGAGGCGTTTATGGCGGCTATTGATAACGATTTAAATATGCCGCAAGCAATGGCAATTGTCTGGAAGATGCTGCATACTCCCGCCGACGATTTGAGCGCAACCGCAAAACTTGGTTTGCTGGTGGATTGGGACAGGATTTTGGGTTTTGGGCTGGAAGATTATATTCGCGGCGATAAAGCTTTGTTGCGCCACGACCCAGCTACAACCTTGCAACAGCTCCCGGCAGAACTAGCCGATACTGTTCGTCAGCGTGAGAGTTTGCGCCGCCGTCAAAATTATACTCAGGCCGATGCTTTGCGAAATCAGCTTTTAGAAACGGGCTACGAAGTGCGCGACACCAAAGCCGGGACAATTGTTATTCCCGCTTCCAGCGATAAAGGTTTTGTGACCGTTTCCAGTTCGCGCGAAGGGCCAAATAATTTAACTGCGCCCGCCAAATACGAATTTTCGGTGTTGCTGCTCGGCCAGAACAACCGGGAAGATTTGGAACGTTGCCTGAAAAGCATTGCCCGTCACCGCAATCAGCACAATCTGGAAGTAGTTGTAGTAGACAATGGCTCGATTGACGATACTTTGCCTTATCTAAAACACCTGGCCCGTCGCGGTATGAAAGATGAGCAGGGCGAAACTTTGCCACTTAACATAATATTTGCCGACCACAATTTGGGCTTTGCAAGCGGGCGCAACCTGGAATTTAGAAGTAGTCTCGGTCAATATCTGGTTATGCTGGATACTTCGATTGAGCTAAAAGGCGACATCTGGACTCCGCTTGCCAAAACCTTGTCCGACCAAACTGTCGGGATTGCCGGGCCATATGGCCTTGTTACCGAAGATTTGCGCGAATTCCGGGAGGATAGTGGGCCGGAAGTAGACGCAATCGAGGGTTATTTGCTGGCTTTCCGTCGGGAATTGCTAAGTGAAGTAGGCTTGATAGATGAGAAGTTTCGGTTTTACCGCTTGATGGATATTTACCTGAGTTTCTTCTTCAAGGCGGCAGGCTACCGGGCGATAGCTTTGCCCGAAGTCGCGGCTTTGCTGGAAAAGCACCCGCACCGCGAATGGTTTAGCCTGAGCGAAGAAGAACGCCGTACTCGTAGCAAAAAGAATTACGATTTGTTCCGTGATAGGTGGCATCATGGTCAAGGTTTGCTGGTTGCCAATTTCAAGCCGGAGAATAAATGGGGACACGACGGTCCGCGCCATGTTGGGGCAGTTCATTTTCACGCGCCGGAGGAATTGCCGCCGCCGGGCCAACCACACGTCCATAAGCACCAGCATTGGGCTGACCATGACCACGAACACGCGCATTTTCATCAAGTAACAAGTAACGAGTAAGTTGTTAGAGAAGAAGTTGTTAGTTGTTAGAGGGAACGTTAGAAGTTGCGAGTTGGGTCAGTGAATGTCTCCGACTTCCAACTTGCTAGAAGGGTTGTCAGTTGTCGGGAAATGATTCCGACTTCCGACTTCCGACTTGTCTTTGTTACTTGATACTTAACTGAGGGGGAGATTTTAGTTAGATGATTAATTTATTGCTGCTCGCCAATCGTTCGGATTTTAATGCTGAACTGGGCGGACTGGCCGAATATTTGAGTGAGAGCGGCCAGATTTGCGCCGAAATTAGCAACGTGACGGAGCGGTTACGCGATTTGAGCGGCTGGCAGGTACTAATGTTAGCCGGGCTGGACAAGGCTTTAACGCCGGAGCAGGAAGCAGGGTTGCAGGCTTTTGTGCGGGGCGGTGGGGGCTTGATAACGTTGGGTGAGATTGGCGAACGCTGGCAGGCTAATTCTGCCTTATCACAATTAACTGGGGCGGGAGCGGGACAACGCACGCCTATTACCGAGATAATTGCCCGGCTTGCTCCTGGTGATTTGCCGCTAACCCGTCGCCTTGAGCCAAGTTTTAGCATAGTGGATAGTTTCTACCGTTTGGAAAGTTTGCCGGAGGATGCCACTTCTGTGCTGCAAACTGGCTGGCATTTTGCTACCTATCCACTCGCCTATACTCGCCCTTTTGGGCGTGGACGAGTTTTTTATAGCAGTTTAGGTGCTTCTCCTTCGGCTTTGCGCCAGCCCGATTTCCGGCATTTGCTTTACCGGGCGGTGAATTATGCCGCTGGAATCGAGGAAAAGCAAGCGATTAAAGTAGCGATGATTGGTTACGGGGCGATTGGCTTTGAGCATGGCGAAGCGATTAGCCACGTGCCGGGTCTGGAATATTACGCCGTGTGTGATCGTAACCCGGCCCGCTTGCAGGAAGCCCAAAAAGCTTTTCCCGGTATCCAGATTTTTACTGATTTGAACGATATTGCCGCCAACCCTGAGATTAATCTGGTAATTGTTTCGACTCCACCCAATACTCATGCGGCGGTAGCTTTGCAAATGCTGGAAGCGGGCAAACACGTGGTGGTCGAAAAGCCTTTCTGTATGACTATGGCCGAAGCTGACCAAATGATAGAAACTGCCAAAAAAAATAAGCTGGCCCTGACGGTTTACCAAAATCGGCGTTGGGATGCTGATTTTCTGGCTATTCGCTCGGCAATTGAAGCCGGGACAATTGGCGAAGTTTTTCATCTGGAAACTTTTATCGGTGGGTTCTCGCATCCCTGTGATTACTGGCATTCGGACGAGGCGATTTCGGGGGGCGTTTTCTATGATTGGGGTTCGCATTATCTGGATTGGGTGTTTAATTTAATGCCGGGTAAAGTAAGCCAGGTACGGGCCTCTTCTCACAAGCGGGTTTGGCATGATGTTACTAATAGCGATATGGCGCGGGTACAAATTCGTTTTGAGGATGGGCAGGAAGCCGAGTTCATTCATTCCGATATTGCCGCCGCTCTCAAGCCCAAATGGTATATTTTGGGGACGCAGGGAGCAATTGTGGGTCACTGGCGTAACGAAAGCGTCAAAACTCGGCGATGGAGCGGCGATTTAATCGAGGAAAATTTAGCTCCTTCCGAAGCTTTGCCTGATGTTTACTTGCACCGTCGGGCGGCAGAAGGCCAGATTAACGAAGAAAAATTGGCTTTGCCTCGACCTCCGGCTTTTGCCTTTCATCGTAATCTGGCTGACCATTTGTTGAGCGGCGAAAAATTGGCGGTTTTGCCTGTTTCCTCCCGGCGTAATATTGCGGTGATGGAAGCGGCCAAGTATTCCGCCGCGCATGATTCGGCTTTAGTACAGCTGGATGTCTGATTTGATTTCAATCAGGCTTCGATTTTGACCTCAGCCTCATTTTCCTGACGGGCGCGGCTACGTTCTTCCCCTTTACGCTGGCCGCGTGCGCTGTACCACATTGTCCAGACCATCAGCCCACCCCATATGCCATAAGCGATAAAGGGCGACACCGCCAAAAAGGTTTGAATAGGGATTGTCAGGGCCAGTGATATACGAATAACTGCCTCAACTATCAACCCTATGCCCCAGACTGTAGTCATAAAGCGCATCGAAAAGCGAAAACCTTCGTACTTCCAGTACCCGTCGAACTCAGCAACCTTTACCGGGTCGTTGCCAGTAGCAAAATGGCGGGCGATATAAAACTGTACCGGGCGTGGCAAGACAAACAGGGTTGCCAGAAAGCCTACTCCAATCAAGCCCGTGATTAGCGACTCGCGGGCCAGCAAAATTCGTTCATTCCCACCGATAAAGGCAACCAGAATACTCAGTACAATTCCTGAAAGAATAATTGCTCCCAGCGCATCCAGATGACCACGCTTAATCAAAGTGTAAATACTGTCCAAAAGTGGGGGAACGCCAGAAATTAGTAAGGCCGGAACAGTACCAATCGAATCACTTAGTAAGCCGTAAATGAAAAAGGGCAAAAACCCATTAATAAACACGCTCACAATAAGACCACGCACCATTGAATTGGGCTGCGTTGCAGCAGAAGAGGTAGCATTAGACATGGCTATACCTTCCTATTCCAGGTTATTTGTTTTTGGCAAACTCTTGTAATTGGTGAAGTGAACAAGTGAACCTGTTTAGAGTTTAGCTAAAGGTTTCCTTCTGCACAAGTGACAAATGTCATTTAGTATAACCTGAAATTAAAAAGAGCGATGCCGTTTTTAGCATCGCTCTTTCTGGTTTTGATTTAGTATCTTCGCGTTCGCTGTACTACGTAGGTACGGGCAATTTTGTCGTGCAAAGCCTGCTTTTGGCTATCAAAAGCCGCCCAGATGAAACCAATAAAGAAAATTACCGAGCTAATCCAATAGCCAATACTGTAGCGCAATATTAGCGGTATCAACTCCGGCGTTCTGCCATTTTGGTCTACTACTTTAAGACCTAAAGCCATCTTGCCAACGGTTGCGCCATCAAAATAAAGCGAAGTTAGCACCGCATAAATTGCATAACCGATTGTGCCACCAAGTGCCGCAACAATCCCGCGCGGTAGAATCGCACTGAGAATCCCCCCGACAATCCCGGCAATAACCAAATCTATAATCAGGGCAACGAAGCGTATACCAAAGCTGGCTTTTTGCATTCCGGCGATTGTATCGTAATTTGGTGCAAACATTTGCTGTTGTTGTCCATAGCCTTGATACGGCGATTGGTAATTATTAGAACCACCGGGGGGCGGATAATTGCCGGGCGCGTTATAGCCACCAGTAGGGGGCGGATAGCCTCCTGTATTTGGCGGATTATAACCACCGGCAGGCGGATAGTTGCCCGCAGAACCGTAACCCTGCGGTGGTGGATAATTATTTGCAGATGAACCGTTATCCGGGGACGGCCAACCGCCAGGGGGCGGGTATTGCTGGTTGCTCATAGTCCAAAGTTACTCCTGTTTCTAAACTCGATAAAGGGCCTTATGCCACACCATCACTAATCCACTAATACATACGATTTTTGATGACATAAGTTCCCGCCACTTTATCGTGCCAGGTCTGGCTTTGTTTATCGAAAAGCATCCATAAGTAACCCAGATAAAAAATTTGAGAGCTAATCAAACCTTGCATTATCCAGCGCAAAAAAGCTGGCCCATAGCCGGGAACTTGCCCCGCCCCGTTCACTACCTTGATATTCATGGCCCACTTGCCGGGAGTTGCCCCCGACTTGCCGATAAAATAAGTATCGTAACCAAACACTACTACCAGCATCAGGATAATTACCATTACCGCCGAAAAGCTGCTGGCGAACCCAAGTAAAACTGCACTTACCAGCATAGCAATTGACACCGCACCCATAAGCATCCCGTCAATAATCCGGGCCAGCAGTCTTTCCCCAAAATTAGCTTTGGGTAATAGCATGGCCGGTTCTTGCGGATAAAAATAGCCGGGCGGAGCAGGTATACTGTAAGGCTGAGGGTTATAGGGCGGCAGGGCGTAGACCTGCTGTTGGGCGGCATAACCATAATTGGGCGGGGGTTGATTATAATTGGGTGGCTGGTATCCATAGTTATTAAAGGGCGGCTGATTGTAGCCGGGGGGTTGATTATAATTGGGCGGCGGGCCGTAATTAGGCGGTTGATTATAATTGGGTGGTGCAGCATTATAACCGGGCGGTGGGCCAGGATTATAGCCATAGGGCGGGTTTGGTGGCGCGTAATTATAGCCAGGGCCATAATAAGGCTGGGATGGGGGTGGAGAGGGCGGGCCATAGGAATATGGTGACGGCGGTTGATTAGGATTATAAGGCGGCAGGTTAGGGTCATAGGATGGTGGCGGCGATTCTTTGGAACGCGGGTCATCTGAATTTGGAAAAAACATTGGAAAGCTCCTTTCCTGGCCGATAATGACTCACCTTATTTTTTATCGTTTAATTTAAACTAAACGATTGAAACCTCTGTGAAAAGTTTAACACTCTTTTTTATACGAGTCAATAACATAACGCCACTTTTGCCCGAATAGTTATGCGCTAAAAATTTGGGTTTTGGGCCAGTATCTCGGCTCAAAACCCAAATTAAGAATTTAGCTCTCCTGAAACTCAAAACTCAAAACTCCCTTTTCGGAGCTTCGGTTTCAAGCCACTTCTTGACGAATTGCAGAAAGCGACCAGCGTAAGCCCCGTCTACGACCCGATGGTCGAAGCTCAGGCACATGTTCATTATTGAACGAATCGCGATAGTATCATTCCCTTCGGCATCGGTTACGACTACCGGGCGTTTGACAATCGCTTCCATCGTGATGATTCCAGCCTGCGGCTGGTTGATAATCGGGTAACTAACTATTGAGCCAAACGCGCCGGGATTGTTTACGGTAAACGTCCCGCCTTGTACATCGTTCAGCCTTAGTTTTTTGTTGCGGGCGCGGGTTACAAGGTCATTCAGGCTGCGGGCCAGCCCGACCAGACTTTTTTCTTCGGCCTGATGAATTACTGGCACAATCAGGCCATCCGGCACATCTACCGCAATCCCTAGATTTAGCTCCCGCTTGACGGCAATACCACCTTTTTCGGGCGACCATTGGGCGTTAAGCTGCGGGAATTGGCGCAAACCTTCGCTAACCGCCTTGAGCATAAAGGGCATGAAGCTCAAATCTACCCCTTCGCGCCGCTTGAACTCCTCTTTTATCCGCGCCCGGTGCTGCACCAGGCGGGTCATATCCACCTCGACGATTGTCCAGGCGTGCGGGGTAGTTTGCTTGCTTCGCATCATATGCTCGGCAATTGCCTTCCGCATCGGGGTTAGACCCACAATCTCATCTTCACTTCCGGCAAACATTTCGGCGGTGAAAGCCGGGCCAGAATTCTTTAGGGTTGTGGGCTGTGGGTTGTCGGTGATGAGAGAGTTATTAGTTGTTGGTTGTTGGTTGTTAGAGGGAACAGGGCTGTTGGAAGTTTCCGTCGCTGTTACTTGAGAATTGGAAATTGGGCTAATTTCGGCGAAAGCGGCTTCGTTAGCCTGCGTTGCAAAATTTTGAGGCTTGATATTGGAACTCGGAACTCGCAACTCGGAACTCGCAACTTCTCCCGGCACTTGCATGGCTGCCGTCATTATCGGCTGGTTACGTCCGATTACGGCGATAGTTGGTTCAGGCTGTGGCTTGGGAGCGACAGTTGGCGATGGCTGTACCTCGCGGTTTTGCGCCAGATAATTCATAATATCGTCGCGGGTAATCCGTCCGCCCAAACCGTTGCCCCGAATGTTCAGGCTTGCCAAATTCAGGTTATGTTCTTCGGCCAGACGGCGCACGGCGGGCGAATAACGATGCTTGCCGTTTTCCTTGAGCTGGCTACTGCTCCCGTTCTCACTCGCGCCTGCTCCAACCAGCGATTCCTCCTCATCCAAATCGCCCAGAATCGATTCTTCCTTGTACCAACCCTCTACCGCTCGACCAGCCGGAAAACTCCCAGTAGGTTCGTCGTTGAATGTCGGTTGCGGGTTGTGGGATGCTGCTCCGTCAGTTGACTGGTTGCCCGAAAGTCGAAGGGCAGAGCCTTCTCCTACAAGTTCCGAGTTCACCTCTTGCATTTCGGCAATAACCGCGCCAATTTCGACGGTTTGCCCTTCTTGCGCCAAAATTAGCGTCAATACTCCGTCTACTGGCGAAGGAATTTCGGCGTTTACTTTATCAGTAATAATTTCGCAAATTGCTTCGTATTTCTCGATTTGTTCGCCCGGCTTCTTGAGCCACTGCCCAATCGTACCCTCGTGAATACTTTCGCCAAGCTGGGGCATCGTTATCTTTGTTGACATAATCACTCCTAAAGTTGTTAGTTGTTAGTTATTAGTTGTTAGAGTCCTTATGATAAATATTGGTCTAGGTTCTAAGCCTATCTTTCCCTTAAATCTGCTTAAGGCTTTATACAACGAGTTATTAAGAGCCTCGATTCCTCTAACAACTGACAACCAATCCTAATACTGCGCCAGCTTACGCATTGCTTCGGCGATTTTCTGCGGATTGGGCATAAAGAAATGTTCCATCGGTTCGGCAAAAGGCATGGCGGGAATTTCTGGCCCGGCCAGGCGTTTGATAGGAGCATCCAGATATTCAAATGCTTCGTCGGCCAAAATCGCCGCGATTTCAGCACCAAAGCCGCCAAACATATTATCTTCGTGGACAACCAGAGCGCGTCCCGTCTTTTTGACCGAATTAATCACGGTTTCGCGGTCAAGCGGGCGAAGCGTTCGCAAATCCACCACTTCGATGTTAAAGCCTTCCTGTTCAAGGGTTTTGGCCGCCTCTAAAGATTGATGCAACATCATGCCATAGGCGAAAACGCTCAAGGTAGTGCCTTGCCGGACTACTTTGGCTTTGCCGATGGGGACAATAAATTCAGTATCGGGAATTTCCTGCTTGATAGAAGGCAAAGTATAAGTTTTCTTATGCTCAAAGAAAAGCACCGGGTCGTTGTCCCGGATAGCCGCTTTAATCAAGCCTTTGTAGTCATAGGGGAAGGACGGCGCGATAACTTTCAGGCCAGGAACGTGGCTAAAGAACGCCTCGACGCTCTGGCTATGATACAGTCCGCCTTGCACCCCGCCACCATAAGGAGCGCGAAATACCACAGGACAGCTAAACCCGTTAGCCGAGCGGTAGCGCACGCGGGCGGCTTCGTCAATAATTTGCTCCATCGCCGGATGAATAAAATCGGCAAACTGGAATTCGGCCACCGGGCGCATCCCGTTCATGGCCGCGCCAATCGCTACTCCGGCAATCATTCCTTCGGCTAATGGGGTATCAATTACCCGGTCTTCGCCGAATTCTTTTTGCAAACCTTCGGTAACGCGGAAAACCCCGCCGCGTTGTCCTACATCCTCGCCCAGCACAAAAACACTTTCGTCCCGGCGCATTTCTTCAAAAAGGCCGTCGCGGACGGCTTCCAGTACGGTTTTAAGAGCCATTAGCGCACCTCCTCATCGTAAACGTAGCGCAGGGCCATTTCGGGCGCGGCGTAGGGAGCTTTTTCGGCGTAATCCTGAGCTTCGTCTACTGCCCGTTTTACGTCTTTGCGAACTTTCTGCTTGGTAGCATTATCCAGCAAGCTTTGCTCTTCCAGATAGCGTTCAAAGCGTTCGACGGGGTCTTTGTGCTTCCATTCTTCCACTTCTTCGCGGCTGCGGTAAAAGCGGTCATCGTCGCTGGACGAATGGGGGCGGTAGCGATAGGTTTTGGCCTCGATAAGAGTTGGGCCACCTCCACTGCGGGCGCGTTCCACCGCTTCTTTAGCCACCCGGTAAACTTCCAGCACGTCGTTACCGTCTACTGTCACGCCCGGCATACCGTAGCCCGCCGCCCGGTCACTGATATTCTGGATATGCATTTGTTTGGAAAGCGGCACGCTAATGGCATAGCCGTTGTTTTCCACCACAAAAATCACGGGCAGGCAATGTACCGAAGCAAAATTAAGAGCTTCGTGAAAATCGCCTTTGCTCGTTCCGCCATCGCCGACAAACACGGCGGTTACTTTATCATCTTTTTTGATTTTGGAAGCCAGAGCCGCTCCCGCCGCCTGGGTTAGTTGGGTGGCTACCGGGCTGGAAACGGTCATAATATTCAGGCGGGGCAAGCCAAAGTGACTGGGCATCTGCCGCCCTTGTCCGCTAGGGTCTTCCGCTTTGGAAAGCTGGCCGAGCATAATTTCGCGGGGGGTCGCCCCAAGAGCCAGCACCAGAGCCAAATTGCGGTAATAGGGGAAAACAATATCGTGGCCGGGTTGCAAAGCGTGGGCAATCCCGATTTGCGTACCTTCCTGTCCTGCGCTGCTGATTACAAACGCAGTTTTACCCTGCCGATTCAGCATCCAGATGCGTTCGTCAAAAAATCGTGCCAGTAACAACTGGTAATGTATCTGCTGCAAAGTCTCGCGCTTCAGGCCGAGAACTTCGTGTCTAGCCCCGCTCGTAGTGGGCTGGTCTACAGACTGCACTTGAGGCGACTTTGCCTCGCCCGCGCCATTGAGGGCCACTTTGTCCGTAGTACGCATGATTATTATGCCTCCTGTTAGTTGTTAGTTGCTAGTTGTTAGTTGTTAGTTGTTAGAGGAATTAGAGATTCTAGCAACTAGCAACTCTAAAGATGTATCGCCCAGCCGTCCACATCGCGGGCGGCTTCCATTATAACTTCGGTTAGGGCCGGATGGGGGCGAATTGCTTGCGCCAACTCCCAGGCCGAACCGTCAAAAAGCTTTGCCAAACCCGGCTCGGCAATTAGTTCAGTTGCCTTTGGGCCGGTAATATGTACCCCAAGTAAATCACCTGATGCGGTATCGGCCACAATTTTGACAAAACCCTCGGTTTCGCCTTGCATCATAGCCTGACCGTTAGCTTTAAACGGAAATTTTCCAACTTTAACGGCGGTTTTTTCGTCTTTTCCGGCAGCTTTAGCTTTATCGCGGGCTTCCCGCTCGGTCAGGCCCAAACTGGCAACTTGCGGGTTGCTGTAGGTGCAGCGCGGAACAGCAGAATAGTTCACTGAATCGGGATTTTTACCCGCCAGCTTTTCTACTACATAAATACCCTGTGCGCTACTGGTATGGGCTAACAAGTAGCGCGGGCCGTTCCCGGCTTCGTCCAGCGAAAAGCCAAAGCCACCCGTCATATCCCCAACGGCGTAAAGATTACTTGCCGCTTCAAGGTTTGGCCCGGTCTGGACAAATCCGGCCTTATCCAGCTTTACGCCCGGCCAGTTTTCCAGCCCAAAATTTTTAGTATTGGCTTCTCTACCAATCGCTAAAAGCATTTTTTCGGCTTTAAGGTTTTTCGGCTTGTCCTTGATGATTAAATCTAGCTGTACCGAATTTTCCTGTACAGTAACCTGTTTCGCCTCAAGCGTAGTATTCAGATAAAGATTGATGCCGCGCCGGGCCAGCATTTTCTCAAGTTGCCCGCTTACTTCGGCATCTTCGGCGGGCAAAAGGCGCGGCCCAGCCTCGATTAAATGCACTTCCGCCCCAAACGCCCGGTAAAATGAAGCAAATTCCACCCCGGTTTGACCCGCCCCAATTATTACTACCGACTTAGGGATTTCCTGCAATTGCAAGGCAGCATCAGCATCCATCACCGAGCCAGCAATCGGCAAGCCGGATAATTCGCGCCAGTGTGAGCCAGTAGAAAGCAAAAAGCTGGTCGCCCCAAGTTCGGCAATTTCCTTGCCCTCGCTTTGGACGCAAGCCAGGCCGGGACGCTCTAAAGTAGCGTGTCCCGAAAAAACCGTCACGCCTTTTTTCTTGAGCAGAAATTGAACTCCCTTATAGAGCTGGCTGACCGTACTATCTACTTTCTGGCGAATTTTGGGATAATCGTATGAAGGTGCGCCGCCCGTTCCGAAACCAAATTCGGGAGCGCGTTGCAAAAGAGAGTAATAATCGGCACTATTGAGCAAAGCTTTGGTGGGGATACAGCCGCGGTGCAAGCAGACCCCGCCCACTTTATCGCGTTCCACTAATGCCGTTTTGAGGCCAAGTTGGGCCGCCCGTAAAGCCGCCACATAGCCGCCAGTGCCTCCGCCTATGACTACAATGTCAAAGCGTTCCCGTGTAATTGCCAAGCTCTTATCTAACCTCCGAGCCGCTACTTCGACAGCCCAAATTAGCAATAACCCCTTTTTTTATCAGTAGCATTGCCGCTTGTTTCCTTTGAGGCTTGCCGTCAATGCGGCGTTCTACTAACTAAAGCTGTTAAAACTCATTCATTCCGCTTGCTTTACTCGACACAAACCTACCCTGCTATTATAGCATAGAACTACCTGAGATAGCCAGTTTTGTTACTACTCTGGAGTAGAATCAAATCAAATTGTAATAAACTAAAGCCAGCCCTGCTTTTTAAAAAGTAGCAGCATCACAGTGGTGGTAGTAATCATGGCGGCGACAATGGCGACAAAAGACCAGGGTTGGTCGGAAAAAGGCAGGCCGACATTCATGCCATATAGTCCGCTTATCAGGGTCAGGGGCAGGAGAATAACTGAAATAATCGTCAGGGTTTTGATGACCTGATTCAAGCGATGTGAGGCCAGCGAATCATAAGTTGAGCTTAACCCCTCAATAATATCCTTGAAATCTTCGAGGCTATCCCAGATTTTGCTGATATGGTCTTTTACGTCACTGTAAAAAGCTTCCATATCTTCAGTATCTGCCGTCCGGCGGCGATGTTCGAGGCTGGCGATAACCGAAATTTGGGGTTTGATTATCCGGCGGAAAGCAATAATATCGCGGCGCGTGACCGAAATTTCGTAGATAGTATTTCTGTCGGTGCTGGCGAAAATGCGCTCGTCCAGTTCTTCCAGTTTTTCGGCCAATTTGTTCACAATCGGGAAGCAGTAATCTACCAGTACATCTATTACGCGGTACAAAGCAAAAGAGGCGGTGCGCCCCAGCACTCCATAGCGTTTGCCGGAATTATTTTTGCATTGCTCAAACAAACGGTTTAATGTCCGCAACTTGCCGTCATGAATCGTGATGATATAGTCCGGGCCTAGAATAATATCAATTTCAGAGGGAAAAGTGCTGCGTTCGGCCTTGTTGTAAACCGGGAAATGCAGCACGATAAAAAGATAATCTTCGTAGTCGTCAATTTTGGGGCGTTGCAGACGGCTGGTAATGTCCTCAAGATGGAGCGGATTTACCTCAAAATTCTGGTGCAACCAGGCCAATTCCTCGTTACCGGGCCGCTCGATATTGACCCAGCGCAAATTGCCTTGCTCGACTATTTCTACTCGCAACGCTTCCTGTTGTTCTATTATTTGAGCGTTATTAGGGCGGTGCTGGTTTGTGCGTAATTTTGGAAGCTGCTTTAACATTGGCAAGCCGTTACTACCGGGCCGAGACGCTTTGTTATCGGTGGGCTGCTCGTCCATCTTTTCTGTCACCCTTTCCCAATCTAACTTTACACCTGATTGGATTATACCAGTATAAAGCGTGATTTGAGGAAAATCAGGTCAAGCAAAAACTGCCCTGATTTGAGCGGCAAACAAGGCCAACCTAAAAAGGGCGCGTCCGGCAAAGGCAAGAAAAGACGGGAGACAGGAAAAAGCGAAAATCAGGCGCGGGTTTCGCGTAAATGCGGGCGGAGCATTTTGAATATCATCCACATTGCTCCAAAAGGTTTGCGGCTGAACAGCACAACGGCAAAAAAAGCTCCCATAATTTTGTCCTTCCAGTTTCATTAAAACAGTAGAACCAACCTACTCAAGTTAATCGGTTACTCTAATCTTATAGTATAATTGGAGTAATTATTACTCTTTAAGCCTTCAGAGTATGTGCCTTAAACTACAAAAGTTAGAGAAGAAGTTGTTAGTTGTTAGAGAAAACAGGGTTGTCGGTTGTCGGGAGGGATGGGGTTGGGAGTTGCGGGTTGGAAGCAGGGTTGTTGATGGAAATAGAGTTGTTAGAAGTTAGAAGGGTTCTGAGGCAGGAAGGTAGAAAACAAGAATAAAGACGAAAAGTTTCAGTGCGCTTTAGCGTACTTCAGCCTACTTAGTGGGTTTTTAACCCCAGGCGGTTTAGGTAAAATCAATGGGTAGAGCCACATTCTACAGGACGACTCCCGCCCTTTAGGGCGGTTTTCATGTTATCAACCCCGCCCTTTAGGGCAGGGAAATTACCACCAAACCTTGAGGCAGGTTTATCAATTATCTCTGAGTTCTTTGTTACTTGTTACTTGATACTTTTTCCAAAGGGGAGATTTATGTCCGCGCTAGACCCGGTTTTGATAATAAAAGTAGCAGGTTTTGGCGGCTTTTTATGGTTGGGCCTGTACATAATTTCGCGCACGACTGCCCAAACCCGCCTGAGTATTGTCAGTGCGGTAGCTATGTTTGTAACGGCGGCTTTTCTTTTTTCCAGTGCAATTATCGAAAATAATAGTACGGGTTTGGGGACGGGTGGCCCTTTGGTTTCCCGCGTTTTCTGGTGGAGCAACGTGCTGCCGATGGCTCTCTGGTTTCACATGAGCAGCTTGATAGCCCGGCGCGGCAAGGAACGTCGTAATTCAGGCTGGGCGGTGCTGCTGATTTACCTGGTGGCGGGCCTGATAATTTTGGTTGGCACTTTTAGCGATTTGTTTTTGAACTATAGCAGTACAGTTTATTTTGGCGAAAATCGTTTTTATACTGATATTGGCTCGGCCTACTTTCTTTTTAGTTTGCTGCTGGCGGTTAGCAGTTTGGGAGCAATGGCTAATCTGGCGCAGGGCTGGCTTCACGCTCGTCGGCAAGGTTCAGGCGGAGAAAGTGCCTTTCTTGGGCAATTGGGGCTACTGTTTTTGGGAGCTTTACTGTTTGCTTTTGGGGCGAACTGGCAAGCTTTTAATTTTAGCTTCAAAATAGAGTTGCCAAACTTGCCTGCCAATCTTGCCCTGTTGCTTGGGTTAGGACTGATTGGGTATGGCGTGGCCCATTTTGGGATGCTAATCGAAGGGCGGGATGTAGAGCGCGATTTTATTTATAGTTTTACCGGCATTGCCCTGATTTGCGTGGTCTACACTATTATTTTAGGCTTGACGGGGGCAAATTCTACCCTGAATTTGTTGATTGTGGTTGGGCTGGCGATTCTCAGTCATACCCTGTACGATTTTGGCCGAAGCTTGCTGGATAAAATCTTTTTTAGTAGCAACGAGCAAACCGCCCGCGCCGAAGCCCGCGCTTACGCTACCGAGCTGGCGACCCAACCGGCTGCCGCCCCCGAATTGCAAGAAGCGATTGCCGCTCCGCCTGAAACCGCCCCCGCACTGGTTTCTAATGCTGAGGCTGTTGCCACTTCTGATACAAATCAGCCCGCTACCCCGCTTGAAGAAATCGCCGTAAGCGAGAAAAGCTTTAATGATATGGTGCGGCGGGCGATTACCGGCCTGAAAAGCCAGCCCCAAATGATAAAAAGCCCCTTGCTTTCGCTAAAACTGGTAGAGCAGCGTTTGTCCGAAAACGAGTTAGAAGATAATCGTCTGAATCGGGCTTCGGCTTTGCGCGAAATCTTGATTGAGGCTATCGAACATTTGCGCCCATCCGGGCCGGATAATTCGGGGACAGGCGATGCCTGGCGGTTTTACAATGTGCTGTATTATCCCTACGTGCGGGAAATTTCGCGCAAAGCCGCCCTTTCGGAATCGCGTCGTTTGTACGAGGAGCGGCGGCGAACTGGGCAGCGCGAAGCGGGCGAACTGGAAAAAGTGCTGGAATGGCTAACCGATGTGGACGAAGATACTTTTTACAAGTGGCAGCGCAAAGCTTCGGATACTATCGCCGCTTTCTTGCGCGAACGCGAACTAAAAGTACAATCCGGGACAACTTTGCGCCAGCCTTCGCCAATTAGCTAACCTCTGCGCCATTCCATTTTGTAGCCCACAAAAAGCATAGCGGCTATATCAAAAACTACCAGAAAACCCAGATGAAAAAAGAACGCGCCGTCGTAAACACCTTTGAAAGTGCCGCGCAAGGCTTCGGCGGCATGGGTAGAGGGTAAAAACTGGCCCAAAAAAGCGACTGTTTGCGGTAATTTTTCGGCGGGGATTAGCACCGGGCCAACTCCCATAAAAATAAATTGCAAAATAGCGGTAATCGTGTTGGCGGCATCGAAATTAGGGGCAGAAACGCCCACAAACGCTCCCACCGCCGAAAGCGAGAAAGAGGCCAGCGGCACAAGCACAAAAAATAGCGGGCTGATTTCAAAATTTACGCCTAAAAACCATTTGCCCAGAAAAACGGTCAGCAAAGCGGTAGGCAAACTTAATACCAAAAACCCGGCATTAACCGCCATTACCAGCAAACCTTTAGGGACTGGCAAAGTAGCGTAATAGTCCAGCACGCCAAAAGTTCGCATAAACGAAAACCGCGCACTTGTACCGTACATTGTGGTGAAGATGAGCGAGACAATCAAATTCCCGCTCAAAAGCTGCTCCGGGCTGCTTGAAGAGCTATCGCCGATAGTTTTCAGGAAAAAAAGGGTAGTCATTGGCACAATCAAGCCGTTAATCGCCATGGCTTGCCACGACCAACGCCAGTTAGCCAACTGAATTAGAAATAAATCCCAAAAAATCCGAAAAGGCTGTGAAACTGTCATGCTTCGGTTTGCTCGGCAATCACTTCGCCGGTAAGAGCCATGTAAACGTCTTCGAGGGTGGCAGTATGTACCCGGAAATCTTCCAGCCGTTCGAGGCGTACCCGGCTCAGAATATAATGAATGGCTTCTTCCGCCCCTTCGCGGTTTATCATAATGCTCCACTGTTGCGGACGTAATTCGGTGGCCCGTTCTACTCCGGCCAAAACTTCTTCAACTTCCGCCGCGCTTTCCGGCTTTACAAATAGTTCCAGCCGGACACTTCGGTCAATTTGTTCTTTAAGTTCGCCTACCCGCCCCAGCCCGACCACCCGGCCTTTGCTCATAATCGCTACCCGCCCGATAACCCTCTCGGCTTCCTGCACATTATGCGTAACCAGAATAATAGTTTTGTCGCCCTGCTTGTTAAAATTTATGAGGCGTTCCCAAACTTGCCGACGATAAGCCGGGTCTAGCTCGTTGGTCGGTTCATCCAGAATTAAAACGGGCAAATCGGCTACTAAAGTAATCGCCAGCCCAACCAAACGATGTTGCCCGCCCGAAAGCTGGCGCACTGGCTTTTTACGTACTTCGCCCAAGCCCCATTCATCTACCAAACGGGCCGCCTCGCGCTTTGCGTCCAGCCGTTTCATCCCGCGCATATGCCCGGTAAAATATATCGCTTCTTCGGGGGTTAAATCAAGCAAAGCCTGGGGTTTTTGCGGCATATAGGCCACACATTTGGCGATTAGTTCGGGTTTGCGGGCAATGTCCTGCCCAAATAACAGCACGCGCCCGCTACTAGGGGCGGTCAAATTGACCATCTGACGAATGAGAGTGCTTTTGCCCGCCCCGTTGCTGCCGAGCAAGCCAAAAACCTCGCCCGGCTCAATTCGCAAGCTGATATTATCGTTAGCCGGGCGGCTGGTTTTAGGGTAAAGTTTGCTCAAGTTTTCGATTTGATAAACCGCCGAACCGGGCTGATTTAAAAGCTTTTCGGTTTTTTCCTGCGCTTTTTCCTCCCTTTCGTTTGCTTTTCTTTCCCGAATACTCATGCCTTAGCTCTACTTTAATTTTCTGCTTCTGTGGTTGATTGCTGAACCGGGACGCTTGCATCTAAAGTTTCCATAAAGCGCATAATTTGGGGGTTGACCAAATCGGGTCGCTCGTCCTGTGGACAATGTCCGGCGTTTTCCGCCACAAAAGTTTTAGCCTGTGGGATAATTTTCTGCCAGCGCGGGAGCATTGTAGCGGGCGGCATAGTCTTGTCATACTCTCCCCAGATAATCAGGGTTTTGGCAGTAATATCGCCCGGTTTGAGCGGCAATTGATAATTGGCGAAATTGCGAGTAACTGCCAGATAAGAATCGCGTGCGCCGGCACTCCGCAAGGGGGCTATAAATTGTTCGACTAGCGGTGGCGTGACTTTGGCCGGGTTGTGATAAGCCTGGCGGAGGCTGCGCTCGGCAATATTCCGATTTGAGGTCAGAATTGCGGCCATTGCTTCGCCCAAAAAAGGAGCTTTTATCATATTGTAGAGCAATTCACCGACAAGGGTGCTTTCCTGCCGCGAATTGCGCCCCTGCATTTCGGCTTTGCCCTGGTCGGGCAGGCCCGATGCGTCTACCAGAATTAGCCCGGCCACCATTTCGGGATGCTGGCGGCAAAATTCGAGGGAAGCCATACCGCCCATCGAATGACCGCAAAGCACCACCTTTTCTTCGTTTTTGTAACGCAAGAAATCATAAATCTGACGCGCCCATAGCCCGGCGGTGTAATTTACCTGCGCCCCACTGGGTTTATCGCTTTGCCCAAAGCCAAGCAAATCCAGCCCGTATATTCGATAACGGTTTTTCAGGCCAGCGAAAGTTTGTCGCCAATGCTCGACGCTGGCGGCATAGCCATGAATTAGCACCAGAGCTGGCTTGCTTTTGCTGTCTTCGGTCAGTTTCTCGGACGAAGGATTGTCGGGCATAAAAGTTGGGATAGACTGCCAGTAATGAATCTTTCCCGGCTTCCAATTGACGTATTTATCTTCTATATAAACTTTTTCGTTATTATTAAGCATAACAAACTCTTTCCAGATAAAAATTTAACTTACTTTAGATTTGCTATTATAGCATTATTTGATGGAGGGTTTGGTTAAAGCTGTGTGCAAAATAACCCGCTTCCCTTAAAAGGGAGGCGGGTCGTTACAGTTATTCTAACCGATATTAAACTGGCGACGGTAAAGATAGCGACCTAGCAGCAGATACACCGTACCCAGGCCGAGTGGGATAAGCAGGAATGGCAAATCTGGAATACGGTTATCCAGCATTACCCCTTGAAGGTTAGCCGAACCAAAGGTCATCGGCAGGGCGTAACCAATATAACGAACATACTCGGCAAACTGCGAAAGTGGTACGACAAAGCCGGTAAAGAAAATGCTTGCCAGCAATAATATCATGCTAAATTGCACCGCCTGACTTTCAGTGCGGGATAAGCCCGCTACCAGATAACCCAGACCAATCGAGGCATAAATTGTCACGCCTATCACGGCTAAAGCCCAAATCCAGTTTGCTTGCAAATTCACAAATGGAACGCCTAGCAACTGGTTATTCAGGGTAATCAGGATTACACCCAATACCAGCAGCATTAAGGCAAAGCTGATGAATTTGCCAGTTAGAATCTGGGTTGGGCCAATTGGGGCAACTCTGAAAATTTCGATTGCCCCAATTAATCTATCCCGCACATTCGAGAGCGAAGCCAGCGTAATGGCAATATGTTGCAGCAGCAAAATAACCACGGCAGGGCCATAAAAGTTAATATAGCTAACTTTAGTGCTGGCAAGGTTTTTCGCTTCGGAAAGTACCGGCTCAACGATTACAGCGGGGGGAATGTTGGCAACTTTGTTACTTTGGTCGCTCAGAGAAGCGTTAGATTGCCTGATACTTTCCAGATTGGCGCGTTGCGGAGCTGAATTGGCATCGCCCCGGTTAAAACCGTCGTCTAGGGCGTTTAGTTTGGTATCGATATTATCCAAATCAGTTTTAGCCCGCCCGGTTCCGCCCTTAACAATTGTATCGGTTACTCTGCCACCCAACACTTTTGATTGCGGGTCGTTGGAATTGGCTGGACTGTTACCGGGTAAAATCAGGCTATTAAGGGCCGCTCGTGAAACCTGGGTAGCGGTTCGCAAACGCTGGGCCTGAAGTTTCGCTTCTATCAAATTATTGCTTTGCATGGCCCGGTCAAGCGCGTCGGTGCTGCTATTAATCTGGTCGGTGGATTCTTTTAGCTGGGCGGTTTGAGGCTTGCTGGCAGCGATAGCCTGTCGCAGAATTACCTTGTCAAACTCGCTGGCATAAACGTAAGTGCTGTACTCAATATAATTGGCCTGAATCGGGTTGAGGCTTCGGTAGTAAGCCGGAAATTTGGCGTTGCGCCCGTTGTAAATTTCGTCCAGTGCGTCAGGCGGCACGACAATTACAACATCAGTTTCGCCCTGGTCAAGTTTGGCGCGAGCTTCCACTTCGTTTTTGGTTACATTCACCAAGTGAAAGGTTTGCTTGTCCAAATCCTTGTAATCAGCCACATTGGTGCTAATATCAGGCTGGTTGGGAACAACCAGAGTGGTATTATAGCGACTGCTGCCTTGAAAGCCGAGGCCGAACAAAGCCAGAATCAGAAATGGGCCAAGTACCAGGCTCAAAATCAGGCGAGGCTGGCGAAGTGCGCCAAAAAGCTCTTTGCGTACAAAGGCAAATATTTGCACAATAATCTGGTAGAGAAACATTATTCGTGAACCTCCTCGGCATCGGCTGGCAGGTTGGCGTTGTCGGTTTCCATCAAGCGTACAAAAACTTCTTCAAAGTCAGGGCGGTATGGCTCGATAGTTTGAATTTCGATGTTGTTTTGCTGCAAAAGATTGATGATTTCCGGCAAGGTTTCGCCCGTGTCACCCACTGTCAGGCGGATGCTTTCGGAGGAAATTACCTGTACCCGGTTTACATCGGGCAAGCTTTTGAGCAATCGGACTATCGAGCCATTAATTTCACCCAGGCTCAAGTTAATAATTTCCCCACCAAAAGCGTTGCGCCGAATATCTTCGGGTGTACCAATCGCCAACAGCCGCCCCCGGTTCAAAATCGCGACCATATCACAGTAGTCCGCTTCAGTAACATATTGGGTAGTCACAAACAGGGTTCGGCCTGTATCTCGCAGGGATTTGAAATGCTCCCAAAATTTAGCACGCAGAATCGGGTCAATTCCGGCGGTAGGTTCATCCACAAAAATAAGTTTGGGCTGATGTACCAGCGTTGCGGCCAGTTCCAGGCGGCGTTGCATCCCGCCCGAAAGTTGCGAGGCCAGACGATTACGGGCTTCCCACAAATCTACAAATTCAAGAGCTTTGCGTACTTTTTCGCGTCGCCCAAACCAGCTCATTCCATAAACCGAAGCCACGAAATTAACATTCTCAATCGTAGAGAGTTCGGGGAATAACACGAACTGTTGGGGCATATAGCCAATCTGGGCGCGGGTACTCTTACCAAACTTATAAGGTTCTACCCCTAATACCCGCACATCGCCTTCACTGGGGCGGTAAACCCCATTTAACATACGTAAGGTAGTGCTTTTGCCGCTTCCACTAGGGCCGAGCAAACAAAAAATTTGGCCCTGCTTCACACTAAAATTCAAATCCCGGATGGTGGGCTTGCCTTTGCCAAATCGCTTGCTGACATTTTTCATTTCGATAATAGATGGTACGTTGCGTTCCGGCATTTCTACCACTGGCGCGGGCGTGAATGTTTGCATAGTTATCCCCTTTATTGCCTGTGCTTACTTTTGATTTTTTAACTAAAGCAATGCAAGAGCTATGCCAGCAGCTTGTTATATAAATTTCTTTATATCTTCACAAATTCTTCATATTGCCGTAATAAAATTGCGTTAATATTAGAGCGTAAGGGTTAATTATCAAGGCAAGTAACAAATAATATTTTTGTACAAGTGAGGGAATAACAATGTTTATATCTAATTCTATTAGTAGTGAAGTAACGGCGGAAGTACAAGCCAACGAACAAACCAATTTGCTTTATTTTAGCCGCGTTGATTATGCCGAAGCTGAGGAAGAAACTTTTCGGGGTTTTTGGCCGCAAGAAATTAGCCCGGAATTTTTGAGCGGTGCAGAACTGAACGACGAAGAAGCGGCCTAAACATTTTTAAAGAGTGTCGCAAAAGTGATAATAACAAAAATAATTCTATATAGATAAAAAGGCGAAGAAAACTTTTCGCCTTTTTATCTTTGTACCTAAACCTAATCTAAAGCGCGTCGCTCACGATTTGTTGAGCTTCGCTTACGATACGTTGCAAATGTTCCTCGCTCTGGAAGCTTTCGGCGTAAATTTTGTAAACATCTTCGGTGCCGGAAGGACGCGCCGCGAACCAGCCGTTTTCGGTCACAACTTTTAGGCCGCCAATAGCCGCGTCGTTGCCGGGAGCTTTGGTTAATTTCGCAGTAATTTTTTCGCCAGCCAGCTCGGAAGCCTTAACATTTTCAGGGGCGAGCTTTTTGAGCTTATCTTTTTGGGCAGGGGTAGCGGCGGCATCAATCCGGGTATAATAGGGCTTGCCCAATCTTTCGGTCATTTCCTGATAATGCTGGCCGGGGTCTTTGCCAGTCCGGGCGGTAATTTCTGCCGCCAGCAAATCCATAATTATGCCGTCTTTATCAGTTGTCCAAACCGAGCCGTCGCGTCGTAAGAAAGACGCGCCCGCGCTTTCCTCGCCGCCAAAGCCCAAGCTGCCGTCTAATAGCCCGCTCACAAACCATTTGAAGCCCACCGGCACTTCGTTTACCGTCCGCTTGATTTCCCGGCCTACCCGGTCAATCATGCTGCTGCTGACCAGTGTTTTGCCGATTGCGCTGTTTTTGGGCCAGCCTTCCCGGTTGGTGAACAAGTATTGGATGGCAACTGCTAAATAATGGTTTGGGTTCATCAGGCCCGCGCTGGGTGTTACAATCCCGTGACGGTCAGAATCGGTATCGTTGCCAAAAGCAATATCGTACTGGTCTTTCAGCTTTACCAAATTTGCCATAGCATAGGGCGAGGAGCAATCCATGCGAATTTTGCCGTCGTAGTCAAGGGTCATAAAGCGAAAGGTTGGGTCAATCGTTTTATTGACAACCGTAATGTTAAGGCCGTAGCGTTCAATAATTGGCTCCCAGAAGGGTAAATTCGAGCCACCGAGCGGGTCAGCCCCCATTTTTAGGCCCGACGCTTTTACCGCCTCCAAATCAATTACGTTAGCCAAATCATTGACGTAGGGGTTAATGAAATCATATTGGTGGGTAGTGGCGGCTTTGATGGCTTTCTCGTATGGTACGCGCTCAACCCCGTTTAATTTAGCTTTTAGCAAATCATTCGCCCGGTTCTGTACCCAATTAGTAATATCCACGTCTGCCGGGCCACCGTTGGGCGGGTTGTATTTGAAGCCGCCATCACTGGGCGGGTTGTGCGAAGGGGTGACTACAATGCCATCCGCCAGCCCGTTTGTCCGATTTTTGTTATAGGTCAAAATAGCGTGAGAAATCACCGGGGTCGGGGTGAGGCCGTTGTTTTGAGCAATAAAAACTTCCACGCCGTGCGCGGCCAGCACTTCTAAGGCACTGCGTTGGGCCGGAGCAGAAAGGGCGTGGCTATCCATTCCCATAAAGAGCGGGCCGTTAATGCCCTGCCCGCGTCGGTACTCTACAATTGCCTGGGTAGTCGCCAAAATATGGTCTTCGTTAAAAGAAGTATTGGCCGAAGAGCCGCGATGCCCGGAAGTGCCGAACTGCACCCGCTCGGTTGGATTTTCGGGGTTGGGATGAAGCTCGTAATATTGCTTTTCCAGCTTTGCCACGTTAATCAAAACATTTTCGGGGGCTGGTTTCCCGGCTAAAGGACTAAGTGCCATTTTGAAATCTCCTTATTTCTTCACTCGTTTTCATGCCAGATTACGCCCTTACGTTTTTTCTGCAAATTCGCACCCTTATTAACAAAGGCATTATACGCCAGTTTCAAGCTTTTAATCCACCAGATAACGCCGAACTGCGGTTTCATCCCAGCTAAAACCAATACCCGGACGATTGGGAATGGCTACTTTGCCATCTACTAACGGCATTTCCTCCTGAAACAGAGTTTTGCCCCAGGGCATGTGTTCCAGAAAACAGGCGGTTGGCGCGGCGGCGATTAGATGCAGGCTGGCTTCGGGGAAAAGATGAGAGCAAATCGGCAAGTTCCAGGCTTCCGCCAAAGCGATTGTCCGCATAAACCCGGTCACGCCGCCGACCCGCTCCAAATCCGGCATCAAAATATCAAAGGCTTTCTGCTCAATTGCTTCTCGAAAACCATAAGGGCTGTACATATTTTCGCCCGAAGCCAGCGGGGTATCAAGAGCTTCAGCAATGCGGGCGTGACCTTCCAGATTGTCGTGAGCAAT
>JBBQGP010000057.1:0-27402 GCA_038323095.1 Chloroflexia bacterium
CCGGTGACGAAGGCGGCATCTTCTGAGCATAAAAACACTGCCGGGCCGATTAAATCTTCGGGCTGACCGAGACGGTTCATAGGGGTACGCTTTATCAAGGCCGCAGTATCGAGCAAACCTTTAGCCTTTAACCCACGCATAATATCGGTTTCGATATAACCGGGTGCAATCGCATTTACCCGCACGCCGCGGGCCGCCCATTCTACCGCCAACACTTTGGTAAGCTGGACAATCCCGCCTTTGCTAGTAGCATAAGCCAAACGTTGCGGTACAGCGATAAACGAAAGCAACGACCCTACATTCAAAATTGCCCCGCTTCCCTGCGCCAGCATTTGTTTTCCAGCAGCCTGACAGGTGTAAAACACCCCGTTCAGGTTAATATCCATTAAATTTTGCCATTCCTGCGGCGTTAGTTCTTCGGAAGGGCGCACCTGGGGGATTCCGGCGTTGGCTACCGCAATATCTACCCGGCCAAATTCGGCTACCGTCCGAGCCACCATTGCTTCCACCTGTTCGGCTTGGGCCACATCACAGGAAAGGCCCAAAGCTTGCCCGCCTGTTCCCCGAATTTCGGCGGCGACCTGTTCCGCCCCTTCCAAACCTCGCGCCGATATTACTACTTTTGCCCCTTGCGTCGCAAAGCCAAGCGCAATCGCCCGCCCAATCCCCTTGCTTCCCCCGGTAACAATTGCAACTTTACCCGCCAGCTTGCCTTCACTCATAACATTCTCCTTTTGGCCCTAAATAGAAATAATCAGGTTAAATCTTTGTTAATTATTATTTTTGGTCGTAATAAGAGCTTGTGAATCAGGCTTGATTGAATTAGTATAGGGCTGAACGAAAGTGTAAGTGTAATATAGCAGGATTGTCAAGCTTGAAGGTTAAAAATTTCGCTATTATAAAGGTTTTTAAGTGTAACCTTTTCGGCTTTCAAGCGTTATAACTACTTGGATAGAATTTTAGTTAGCTCGTTAGAATTTTGAATCAGGTTTTAATCATGTATAAAATATTAGTAGCGTGCAAGTAATTCTGGTGGAATTGGATTGGCCGCCGCCGGAGTTGTTGTGAGGAATGAAATTACAGTAAAATGGTAAACAAACTAAACTTTCGCCGAACACAGGTAAAATTAAGCCTGTTGGCCCTTTTTGCACTGATTGTCACTGTCCCCGGCTTTAGTGCCGTTGCCCTGGCCGCCGACAGTGATTTTGCCAGCCCGCTATTCCAGAATGTCTGGCAGCGCACCGACCAGCCTTTGGTCAGCCAGAAAGCCAGCCGTAGCTGGTATTGGGGGCCGAAACCGCTTGGCACAGGTGGGTTTTATGAAGAATATGCCGAAGCTCCCGGCGGCAAACGCCTGGTGCAGTATTTCGACAAAAGCCGGATGGAACTAACCGAGCCGAGCAAGGGTAATGTAACTAACGGCTTGCTGGTAGTCGAAATGATTATTGGCAAGGTGCAGCGCGGCGATTTTAGCTATGCCGATGTTCCCAGCAAATCAAATATCCCGGTGGCGGGCGATAACGATAATTCCTGGCCGACCTACAACGATTTGAACCAGATTTACAGCCGACCCGTTGCCTACAAGGTGGGCGACCAGTCCAACCTGACTTTCTATCCGGCAGGGCAAGGCAAGCAGGATGCCAAGTTTTTGACCGACGCTACTAAAATCAGTAGTATTCAAAACGGTTTTGGCGTTCCCGCCGCCTTCTGGGATTTTATGAACCGCAAAGGCACAGTCTACAAAGCCGGAGATTACAGCGAAGATACCATTAGTGATTGGCTTTTCAGTACCGGCTACCCGGTGGCCGAGCCGTATTGGACAGAAGTTAAAGTTTCGGGCGTGCGTAAACAGATCATGTTTCAGGCTTTTGAACGCCGGGTGCTGACTTATACTCCTTCTAACGACCCGGCTTTTCAGGTAGAAATGGGCAACGTCGGCCTGCATTATATTAACTGGCGATACAAGAGCAATCTGCCACAGGGAATTGTCGCCCCACCTGTCCCGGTTATTCCTGTAACCTCAAGCCCTGCTGCCCAACCCTTTCTGAACTCGACAGCCGAATGGTACGCCGTTACTTCGGGCGGGTTAAACGTTCGCACTGGGGCCGCTACCCGATTTCCCCGTCAGGTTGCCAGCGAAACCCAGCCCTACATTCAAACTTTGGTACAAGGCGACCACGTGCAGGCAATTGCCAAAGTTAAGGGTGAAGAAGTTGACCCCGGCAACGACGTTTGGCTGCAAATTTATCGTGACCCGGATTTGTTTGTGTATAGTGGTGGCGTAAAGAAAATTGTGCCGGGTGACTTCCCAACTCCTTCCGCTACCTACAAAGGCATTTGGGTGGCAGTTTCGATAGACAAGCAAATAATGGCCGTTTATGAAGATAATAAAGTAATCTACAAAACCTTTATTTCTTCGGGCATACCCAGTAGCGACCCGGAAAAAGACCACCGTACTCCTAAAGGCAAATTCGCTATTATCGGCAGCTACCGCCCGCTAAGTCAAACAATGGAAGGTGGCAATAGCGATAAAGCAATTGGCGATGGTCGTTACAAAATCGAGAATATCCGCAACGTCAATTATTTCTTTGAGGATTACTCGATTCACGGCTCGTACTGGCACGCTAAATATGGCATTATGCCCATGAGTCATGGTTGCGTCAATGCGACGGTTTATGATGCCAGCCTGATTTATGGCCTCAAGGCCGGGACGACGGTTTACGTGTTCTAAAATTGTTACTGTTTTCTTGTAAAATGCTGCTCCACCAGTAGATTTTCACTAAAATCTATTGAGGGAGCAGTATCCTGCAAAAATGTTGCCTTACGCTTTAGCAAGCCTCAACTTTAGCTAAATCGCTTTTCACTTGCAAATCTGTTCACCATAAGCTAAAATTAGAACAATTAAATTAGCCCCCGGATTATGGGCGACTTTTCACTCTCAACCGCTATTTTAGCTGCTAATTTTAGCAGGCGGTTTGATGTTTTTCAAGTAATTGTGGTTATTTACACAAACTACCCGCTTTGGCAATCAAAGCGTGTTTGTATAACCAACTTTTAGTTTTATAATCAAATTTGATAAAAGTGTCTGCTAAAATTTTTCACGGGCTTTGCCCTAAATTCATACTTGTTTCCAGGGAGGAGACCCAAAATGGCCCTGACTGACTACAAACCAGAAGCCAGAAAAGTGGTTGACCTAGATACGCCCCAAACCGACCCGAACCTAACCCGCCGTCGCTTTTTGACCTGGGGGATTTATGGCGTGGGCGCGGCAGTAACGGTGGCACTGGTCGTTCCGGCGGTTGGCTACTTCATCTCACCGATAGTAAGCGGTAACACCAGTTTACAAGTGCCTGTCGGTGATATTTCACAATTCGCCAGCCAAACTGTACCAAAACAAATCGATGTAAACTACGAGTATAAAGACGAATTCAAGCAAGTACCGGGCGCGATTACGGTATATGTTCAAGCCAAAAAAGAAGGCGCAAGCAAAGCCGAAGATTTCCGGGTACTTAGCCCAATTTGCACCCATTTGGGTTGTCTGGTGCAGTGGAAAGAAGAAAACAAAAACTTTAATTGCCCCTGTCACGGTAGCATTTTTGATGCTAACGGCGCAGTAATCAAAGGCCCGGCCAATAAGCCTTTGAACAATTATAGCCTGGATGTAAAAGACGGTAAACTGGTATTCAATCCCTTGCAAGCTTTTGTCCTTTAGCTGTAAAGCCAGCGTCAAAGAAATAGATGACTAACTAGAAGGAATATTATGGCTACTAATCGTGTCTACGAATGGGTAGATGAGCGTACTGGCATTAAGCCCGCCGTTGACTATGTGATGTACCGGCGCATACCCAAAAGCGTCAACTGGTTCTTCACAATGGGCAGCGCAAGCCTGACGGTTTTCCTGGTACAGGTGCTTTCAGGTATTTTTCTGGCGATGGGCTATACTCCTTCCACCGCTACCGTCCCGATTCAGGTGACTTCGCCAGATGGAACTATCGCCGTAGTAAATAGCACCGAAGCTCTCGAAAGCGTGCGCCACATTACCCAAAGCGTATTTTTGGGCGACTGGATGCGTGGTTTCCACCATTGGGGTGCAAATGCGATGGTTATCGTGGTGGTAATTCATATGCTTCGGGTCTTTTTTATGGGGTCGTATAAATACCCGCGTGAATTGACCTGGTTTGTAGGCGTATTTATTTTGCTAATGGTGCTAGGTTTCTCCTTCACTGGCTATTTATTGCCCTGGGACAACCGAGCGTATTGGGCCACACAGGTTGGTATTAACATTGGCGGGTCGGCCCCGGTGCTGGGCGATTACGTAGCAACCGCTTTGCGTGGTGGCCCAACTTTGGGAGCAGCAACCTTAACCCGGTTTTATGCGCTTCACGTCTTGCTTCTGCCTGCGATAACCGGCTTGCTTATCGCAGTTCACCTGTTTCTAATTATCAAAATCGGAATTAGCGGCCAGCCCGCCTATCGCGAAGCGGTGACAGGTGAATTTTTCGATAGCACTTCGCTCAAGGCCAAGAAAAGCGGCAAGGCTTTCTTCCCGTACATCATTTTCAAGGATGCGGTAGTTTCGGCTCTGGTGGTCGCTGTTATCGTTGCTCTGACTATTCTTGTGCCAGTAGGTAACACTAACCCGGTAGACCCGCAGAACAACTACGACCCGGTTTCGGGAGCAAAGCTTGACCCTGCGCCGGAATGGTACTTTTTGTTCCTGTACCAGTTCTTGAAGATTGTGCCGGATATTAACTTGGGCTTCTTCACCCTATCCAGCAAGGCGATTGGTGGGGTAATTATCCCGACTATTCTGGTAGCGGTGCTGTTCTTTGTACCAGTTTTAGACCGAGGGCCAAAACGCCATCCTTTCAGCCGCCCGATTTCTACGCTGGTGGCAATCGCGATTTTGGCCGCTATCGTGGCCTTGACCGTAACGGCTCAGGTTACTTTTCCGGGCGATTTGAACCAGGCCGGACAAAAGGTTAATATTGACAAGGTTTGGGAAGATTCCAAAATCGTACCCCAATCGGCTGGTATGCAAAGCACTGGCGGTACAAACGCTACTGCTGGCGGTAACACTGGTGCAGGGTCGGGGGGGGCTGGCGCAGCGGCTGGTACGGGTGCTGCTGCCGAAATGTCAGCCGATGCTCAAGCCGGTTTGAAAGTGTTCCAGGCTAATTGTACCGCCTGTCACGCGGGAGACGGGGCAAAAGCCGGAATTGGACCAAAAATTTACGGCGATGCGAAAGCTAAAGACGAAACTTATGTCAAAAATAATATTCGCAACGGCAAAGGTTTGATGCCTGCTTTTGGCAAAGACCAGATTAGCGACGATGATTTGAACAAGGTCACTGCCTATGTCAAGTATGTAGCTGAAAACAAAAAGTAAGCTTTAAGTAACTCAGGTGTAGGAGGGATTTCCAATCTCGACAGAACGGGTTTGGGTAAAATCGGGATTGGAAATCCCTCCTACATTGACGCTGGCTGAGTAGTTACAGTAAGTTTTCTAAAATTTACAAAAAGGACGGCTCAAAATCAGGCCATCCTTTTTTGTTTTTCAACTCTTGAACATTCGCATAGCATCGGTCATAATAGGCATCAAATTCAACGAAGAAACTTCTGGATGAATTGTGCGTTGAATATAGATAGCAAAACTGGCACTTATCAAGCTTATATTCGATAGCTTCTAGTGGGAAATTGAAAATAACGGAAAGGGAGCTTAATCTCAATGGCAAAGCTAACGGGTAAGATTGCGGTAGTGACAGGGGCTAGTCGAGGTGTTGGCAAAGGGGTGGCATTGGGTTTAGGGGAAGCGGGTGCAACCGTATATGTAAGCGGCAGAACTATTTCTGCGGAAGATAGCAGTTCGATTGGTACTATTTATCAAACCGCTCAAGAGGTCAACGAACTAGGCGGCAAAGGTATTGCAGTTCGCTGTGACCATCGTCACGATAATGAGGTGATGGCACTTTTCAAACGGGTGGAGGAAGAAACGGGCGGACAGTTAGACATTTTGGTTAATAACGTTTGGGGCGGCTACGAAAAGATGGTTGAAAATAATAACTTTACCTGGGAGAAACCATTTTGGGAACAACCTTTATGGCGATGGGAAGCGATGTTTGAGGCGGGAGTACGAGCGCACTATGTCGCCAGCCAACACGCAGCGCGGCTGATGGTCGCTCAGAAAAGTGGCTTGATAGTCAATATTTCATTTTGGGCGGCTCAGAAGTACATAGCTAATACTATTTATGGAGTGGCAAAAGCAGCCGATGACCGTATGGCACTATACATGGCCCACGAACTGCGTAGCTCAAATGTAGCGGCATTTTCTCTTTATCCAGGTTTAGTGCGAACAGAAGGGGTCATGCAAGCAGCAGAATATTTTGATTTGAGCAATTCCGAATCGCCTCAATTTATCGGACGAACTATAGCAGCTCTTGCCACCGACCCAGCGTTAATGACTAAAAGTGGGCAGGTGCTTGTAGCAGCCCAACTTGCTCAAGAATACGATTTTACCGATATTAATGGCAAACGACCAGTTCCTGCTACACTTGAAACAGCTTAATTTTGCAAAGATTTTTAGTAACTACTCAGCCAGCGTCAATGTAGTAGGGATTTCCAATCCCGATTTTACCTAAACCCGTTGGGTCGAGATTGGAAATCCCTACTACGCCTGATTACTTACGATTTTTATAGTTGAGGTCAAGGATGAAACATAAATCTAATTTAGATGCACTAGAATTGCTGTTTGTAATTTTGATAATATTAGCTCAAATCCTGAGTGTAGCCGAGCCAGCAAAAGCGGCAGATAATACTACTGCGTTTAAGACTTTGTGGGAACGTAATGACCGCCCGGTAGCCGAAGGTCGGGCTAACCGTACCTGGACGTGGGGGCCGACTTCTTTCAAAATTATTGCTGAACCTTATGCCGAATCGCCGGGCGGTCAACGTAGCGTGGCTTATTACGACAAAACCCGCATGGAAATAAATAATTCGGCGGGCGATAAAAATAGCCAGTGGTACGTTACTAACGGGCTTTTGGTGCGCGAAATGGTTTCGGGTCAAATGCAAACTGGCGATAATAGCTATCGCCCCACCAGCCCGGCCAGAGTTGCGGTAGCGGGCGATCCTACCGAAGCCAACCCGAACGCGCCAACCTATGCCAGCTTTACTGCCCTTGCCAATTTGAGCAATCGCGCCACCGCCCGTACCAGCCTTGTTACCGAGCAAATAGATTCGTCCGGCAAAGTCAGCGATAATCCGGCTTTAGAGGCGAACAAAGTGCGCTACGCTTACTATGACTCAAGTTTGGGCCATAATATCGCCGATGTATTCATGAACTTTTTTAAAAGCGAAGGCCCAATTTATCAACCAAACGGCTACCAGACCGGACAGATTCTGGATTGGCTGTTTGCTTGTGGTTTGCCGATTGCCGAGCCATATTGGGCCAGCGTAAAAATCGGTGGCAAAGACAGTCTGATATTAGTTCAACTATTCGAGCGACGGGTTTTAACCTATAATCCTGCCAACGCCCCCCAGTGGCAAGTCGAAATGGGCAACGTCGGCCAGCATTATTACACCTGGCGATATAGCTCAAATCCCAGTCTTGTTCCTACCCCTTTACCCGTGCCAACGGTTGCCTCGGCAGATGCTTTTGGCCTAATCGAGCAAGACGGCGACCAGCAAGTTTTGGCAATTGGCAACAGCGCAATCAAACGAACACTCGTAATCGGCAATAACGGCGGGGTTTATACGGCAAGTTTATTAAACCGCCTGACCAATACCGAGTATTTAGGCTCTAATAATACTGAATTTCGATTAAGTTTTTCCGAAGAATTAAATAATAGTAGCATTACCGATGAACTGACCTCGGATAGCGTCAAAATTACGGGCTATAACTGGCTCAAGCAAAGCGGGGCGGAACAATTAATCGAGCTTGATTTTAGCGGCAACTTTCGGGGAACGCCTTTACAGGGAGCTTTATACTATCAGGCGTTGGGCGGGGAAAGCTTTATCCGCAAATGGTTGACCTTACAGCCTTTTAACGGGCAGGGATGGGCCATTGTAAAAGTTGTTACCGAAGACTGGCGGCTCATCCCCGAACTTGGGCCACTCGTCCCCACCCCGCGCCATACCGCGACTTTCCCAGGCGGCGCAATTGATTTCGGCCAGTATAATAGCCTTAACACGGCTAATCCCGGCCAGCGATTTAGTTCCGCCGATACATCACGAGCGGTAGGTGTCCATCGCAACAACAGCGAGGGCTTTTTCTTTTTTCAGGAATCGCTTTTCGGCCAGGAAAATTTTAACCAAAATAGTGGCTTGCTTTTAAGCAACGACGATTTTGTCGAGCCATATAAAGGTTTTAGCAGTGGTAAAAGCACCATTGGGATTTGGCGCGGCCCCCCGGAAATCGGCTTCAAACGTTACCGTGATTATCTTTACAATTATTATGCGGTGGTAAAAGGCAAAAAAGACCCGGTTTGGTTCAATAGCTGGTATGTATATGAAGCGGGTATCAACCAATCTATTTTGTCCGGCACGATTGACCGAATGGCGGCGGCGGGCTTTTACGATATACTTCATATTGATGCCGGTTGGGAGGGTAGCGCACCCTTGCAGCCTGATACCGAAAAATTCCCGCAAGGTTTAGACCCTCTGATTGGCAAACTGCGGGCGGCAGGGCTAGGGTTGGGCCTGTGGATAAATCCCTTTTCGCACGGCTACGAAAACGTTACCAGCCACGCCGCTTTCCGGGCCGACCATCCCGATTGGACAAACGCCGAAGGGACGCGCCTTTGTCCCTTGAGCGGCGCAGGCGATTATGTGCGCGAACGCCTTTTAGAAATTGCCCGCAATTGGCCGTTAGATGAGCTTTATTGGGACGGGGCAGAGTGGAATCCCAACAATTGTCTGAGCAATGACCACCGTTGGCGCACTTATAACGAGGCCCGAATTCTAACTTTGCAGTATTACGCTGATTTAGTGCGAGATTTGCACGCCCTGCGCCCTAACCTGAAAGTAATTGTCTGGAGCGCACCGCCTGATATTCATTGGCTGGGCGCAGTTGACCAAATCCAGTTCTCGGACATAGCCGAGCCGCCTTTGCTGCAAAGCGAGCTTGTCCGCCGCCAGCAAGCCTATTACACCTCTTTTGAACAGCCCTACGCTGCGACCTGGGGCGATTGGTACGGGATACAATATAACAGGAGCTATGGTCAAAGTTTAGGTCAGCCTTTGAATTTGCTGCGATATGCCGAAGTTAGTATGCTTGGCAATAACGCGAATCAGGCCGGAGCTTCGCTGGATTTAGCCAATATTTCCTCCGGCTTGCAAGGTTTTCTCAAGCAAATGTTTGCCTTCCGCAAAAAATTTGCTTCTTATTTCGCTTATTATCAGCACTTGCTAAGTTTCCCGGACGGACAGGGCCTTGATGGTGAAGCTCATTTAGGCAATGGTCAGGGTTTTATTTTGCTTTTTAATTCGACTAATACTGAAAAAACTATTAATTTGCCGTTAGATGAAGTTGAGTTTGAATTTGATGCCGGTACTGGTTATAATTTGTCAGATTGGAGTAATCTCACTGGCGGGCAAAATTTGGGTCAATTCAAGCCAGGTAATAACCCTGTCCTGACTATTCCGGCTTATGGTTACAAAATAATTGGTGTTAATATTTCTTGATAATTTTAGGTAAGGTTTCTTTTTAATGTCTCTTGAACTACAGCCCGTTTCCGCCACTCAGGTCACTTTCTGGCAATCCCTCTTTGGCCGAATGGGAAAAATCCTGAAACTAATGGCCCGGCATCTACCGTTTTTATTAGTATTTTTCGTTTATTTGCAACTAACCGGGCTTTACGCGCGGGCGACCCCCGCCTGGGAAACTCCTGACGAACCTTCCCACTTCGCTTATGTCCGCTACATCCAGGAACACGGCGGGCCACCCATTCAAAGCTTTGAAGAAGGCAAGAACGAGGTAGAAACCGGCCATCATCCCCCCCTTTATTATTTTATGGGCCGTTTTTTAATCGGCGACAGAAATTTGGCTGATTTCAAGCAATTGAAAAACAACCCCTGGTTCAGCTTTGGCAACAACGATGGCGGCGCGAACGTTTTCCAGCACGAAAATCTGGTGGCAGTTATGCCCAATTCGCTGGTCGCAGTTGAAACCTTGCGAAACTTGTCGCTCTGGTTTGGGGCAGGGACCCTACTGGTAACTTACCTGATTGGCTTGCTGATTTTCGGCCCGGCGGGGATGAATCAAAATTGGCGATGGGCAGCAAACGGGCGTATTCCGGCAACGCTGGCGGCGGTAGGCGTTGGGTTTCTGCCTCAATTTAGTTTCCTGAGCGGCGCGATTAACAACGACAACGCTATTATCTTTTTCTGCACCCTGACGCTTTACGGCTGCTTTTGGCTAATTTTGCGGGAAAATGCGCCGCGCTGGTGGGAATTTGCCCTGCTTGGCGGAGTAGTCGGGCTGGGGCTGCTTTCCAAGTATAACGAAATTGCTTATATCCCGGTGGTCGGGCTGGCAATCGCAATGGTGGCGTGGCGGGCGCGTAGCTGGCGATTATTTATAACCGGGGCAATCGTAAGCGGGGCGGCTTGCTTGCTGGTGAGCGGCTGGTGGTTTGTGCGTAGCCAGATTTTGTACGGCGACCCGGCGGGCTGGGGAATGTGGCATAGCAGCTTTAACTCGGTCTATCAGCCCGGTTTTGAATGGACAAACGAAAGCTTGAGCCGGGTTTGGTCGCGCTGGTTTAATTCTTTCTGGGGTGTTTTTGGCTGGATGAATTTACCGCTCGAAGCAAACTTTTACAAATGGTTGGCCCGCCTGATGCTTATTGCCGGATTAGGGTTGTCTGGTCTGATTTTAGGCGTAGTTTTGCCCGATTTTCGCAAATTGTTTGCCCCCCGCAACCCCGTTTCTGCTACTCCGGCAAAATTGATTCATTCCGAAAACCGGGCGGCTCTTATCCTGATTTTTCTGGCTCTAAGCTTTGGGCTGGTTTTGCTATCGGCTTTTAATTACGCCGCCAGCTTTGGCGATGCCGGGACGCAGGGACGTTATCTTTTTCCGGCCTTGCCCGTCTTTATGCTGGGCGCGGCGGCTGGTAGTTTGTGGTTTCCCGGCTTGCTGGCCCGTACTAATTTATTTGAAAAAATTATGGCCGGAGTGGGCTGGGTAATTGTCGGGCTGGCCGCCTTTGGCCTGATTTACCTGAACTTGCAAGCTTTGAACAATGTTATTCTTCCGGCTTATAATCCACCTCCCGATTTGGTGGTTAAAGCTTTGCCAAACGGCGCGACAGAAGTAAGAGGCGGCGAATTTGGGCCGGGTATGGGGCTGGCCGGATACGAGATTGAACAGCCACCCGCCAACTTAAAGTCAGGCCAAACTGCCAAACTCAAACTGACGCTTTACTGGCGGGCGCAAAATACTTTTAAGGATAACTGGATTAGCTTTAGTCGCTTGTACTTAGCCGGAAACGAAATCGGCAAGCAGGATGGCCCGCCGGGTCAGGGGCATTACCAGACCTATAAATGGAAAAAGGGCGAACTTATCAAAGATGTGCGCTATTTACTCGTCACCGGGTCAAACTGGCAAATTGCTTTGGCTAACCGAAATTACTTGCGGTTTCAAATTGGCTGGTATAGGGGCGGAGAACGGGCTAACCTTCTCAAAGGCGGTCAGGATTACTACTTCGACTGGCATGTACAATAAGAGGGTAAACTTAGCTGGGAGCTGAACCTCCCAGCTAAAATGCTGAACCCGGCTTAAAGGGGTTATTAAGCCGGGTTCAGCATTTTAGCCCGGAAAAGGGGTTCCGGGCTTTGCCCAAAATTACTTGACTTCGGTGCTGGCGGCGAATTCGCTGGTGCTACCGTTGGCAATTTGGGTAGCGGTCACGCGGCTGCCTACGCCTCGATACAGACTTGGCGACCAGGCACTTAACCCTACCGATATTTGCCAGTTGCCGTTAGCATCGGCCTGAGTAGTGCCATAAAATTCATCGCCCTGGGCTTGCCCGGTGCGCGTAGCATAAGCGTGGAACAATTCAACCGTAGCGTTCGGGGCCGCGGTACCGATGGTCGTCAGAACCGAGCCGTTCAGGGTTGCGCTGGTAATAGTTGGAGGTACAACGCCGCTATTGGAAACCGGCGCGGTCAGTTTTAAGCCATCGTTGTCCAAATCAATTGCGCCGTTGGCGTTTTCAAAGAAAGTATTGCGGCTGATAAACACTTTGTTAATGGCGGCGTTTTTGGCGGTAGCGATACCAACTTTGTTATTGGCGATAACGTTGGCGTATGAACCACTGGCACTAGGGGCTTTGCCACCGATAACAATCGAAGGTGAAGTGCTGTTGATGAAAATACCGTAATCCTGATTGCCCAACCAGCTTTTACCGTCGTTTCTTACTCCGATAAGGTTGCTGGTAATCCGGGCCGAAGCATTGTCGGTCAAAAGGATACCGCGTACATTCCCGCCAATAACGTTACCGTCAATACTGGCCTGACTGCCTGCGCCAAGTTTAATGGCCTGCTGGTTGGCGATGCCATAATTAACGGCGGCATCCGAGCCAAAAGAATTGCTAATTACTGCCAGATTGGATTGAACCGCGTTTAACCCGGTTACGTTGCCGCTAATCGTATTGGCAATCAAGGTCGCCGGAGCGAAAATCAGCGAAACGCCGGTTACGTTGCCAATTGCGTAATTGCCTTGCGAACTTAGGCCGATAAAATTATTGACAATCGAGGTATTCGGGCTAACGTACTCGCTGGCAATGCCAGTGGTGTTGCCGCTAATTACGTTGCGTTGCGAAAGATTAACCCCGCCAATGGTGGTCGGGCCGGGTACGGTAGGTACAGGAACGTTGCCGAGTATACGAACGCCAACCTTGTTACCCGCTTTTTCGTCCCAGGGGCCAAGTCCGATAAAGTTACCTTCGATTTTGTTCGACCCGGCGGCGGCTATCCCGGTTTCAAAACGGGTAATTCGCAGGCCGCTAACTGTTACGCCACCACGCAAGAGCAAGCCAGTAGCCGTAGGAGCGTTTGCGCCGTCGAGCTGAACGTGCGGGTCGCCAATGCTTGCACCGGGTTGGCTGTAGCCGTTAATAAAAACGCCCGCCAAATTGGTAATATCAGGCAAAGGCGAATTTGGGCTAATTTTGATATAAGGCTGGTAGGATTGAACGTTGAACTGAATTTCGACCTCGCCCGCAGTAGCGTTGGCCTGCGTGAGGGCCGCGCGGAGTGAGCCAGAACCGCTATCGTTCTCGTTGGTAACAGTCAAAAGGGTAGCAGCCTGTGCGCTGGGCGAACATAACCCCAAATTTAGCCCCAGGCATAGCAATAAAGCCAGTGCCAGCGTCATTCTTGCCAGCAAAAGCGACTTCGCTTGTTGGAAAAACATTCTAAAATCCTCCCGTCGAGTTTGTAACCAGAAACAAGCCCGCCAAAATCTGACCCACTCTTACTCTGGTTGAAAAGTAGATTTAGCTGCCACTATTTTAAGTAAAATTTACTGCAAACAGGGGTATTTTGAGGAGTGTCCCGGTTGAAAGTGCCGATGCTAAGACTTTAGTATTAAGAAAATTTAACCCTTGTCATGGATAAAGTAACATATATTTAGCTCTATGTCAATAATATTTGAAACATTGTAATACTAATGCAATATTAGGTTTGACGTTTGGGCTTGCGAGGAATATCATTCGTGTTTGACCAGCCAGATTATAAAAAAGGCTATAAAAAGCAGATTATAAAAGGACAAAATATAAAAATGGCGTTTGAATATACTTTATTAAAGAAATCAACCAAAAGCGGGGCGCGGGCCGGAACTTTGCAAACCCCACATGGCGAAATCCCAACCCCGATTTTTATGCCCGTCGGGACGTTGGCGACAGTCAAAACTTTGAGCCGGGATGAGCTTCTGGATATGGAAGCCAAAATAATTCTTTCCAATACTTATCATCTTTATTTGCGGCCCGGCTCAGAACTAATCGCCGAACTGGGCGGTTTGCACGAATTTATGAATTGGCCGCGCCCGATTTTGACCGATAGCGGCGGCTTTCAAGTTTTTAGTCTTGGCCCGCTTCGCAAAATTGATGAAGATGGAGTTACTTTTCGTTCTCATATTGATGGCAGCACCCACCGTTTTACCCCCGAAAGTGTAATGAAAATTGAAGAAGATTTGGGCGCAGATATTATTATGACCTTTGACGAATGTGCCGCCTGGCCTTCGGACGAGGTTTACACTCGCGCCGCAATGGAGCGCACCCACCGTTGGGCCACACGCTGCTTTGAGGCTCATTACAAGAGTGGCAAATGGGAAAAGCAAGCCCTTTTCGGCATAGTTCAGGGCGGGTTCTATCAGAATTTGCGGGAAGAAAGCGTCCGTTTTTTAACACAGGGTGAACTGGATTTTCCTGGTTATGCGATGGGTGGGTTAAGCGTGGGCGAGCCGAAAGACCTTTTTTACGAAACGCTGGCTTATACCGCGCCACTTATGCCCGAAAACAAGCCGCGTTATTTGATGGGGGTCGGCTCGGCGGAAGATTTGTTTGAGGGGGTGATGAACGGGGTGGATATGTTCGATTGCGTGCTACCTACCCGCATTGCCCGTAACGGGGCCTGTATGGTTCCCGAAGGGCGGCTGAATTTACGTAACGCCAGCCTTAGCCGTGATACCCGCCCTATTCAGGAAGGGTGCGCTTGCTACACTTGCCGTACCTACAGCCGGGCTTATTTGCGCCATCTTTTCCGCACTGAGGAAATTTTGGGCTTGCGTCTTGCCAGTATTCACAATGTCCATTTTTTACTGCAACTAATGCGCGATATTCGCCAATCAATTCTGGAGGAACGCTTCGAGCAGTTCCGGGAAGAATTCCTGGCAAATTTCCGTATTATCCCACACGAAGTCCGCCAGCACAACCGGGAAAAACGCGAAGCCAGCCTGAGAGCCAAAAAGTAGGAGTTTTGGGCAAAGGCGCAAAGAAGGCGCGAAAACGCTAAATTTTATAGTGAGGGAACGCTTCTTGTAAGAAGTAAGAAAGAAGTATACTTGGGCTAAACTGGCAAAATTTGGTCGGGTTAGCCGAAACTATGAAAGGATAAACGTTAATTTAGATGGCTCAATCAAAATTTATGGAAGATTATTATCTTATCGGTGGTGAATTAAAAGTACGCCGCTTCGGGTTTGGGGCGATGCGCGTTACCGGGCCGGGTATCTGGGGTGAACCGAAAGACCCCAATGAGGCGAAAGCGGTTTTGCGCCGGACGGTAGAATTGGGTATTAACTTTATTGATACGGCAGATTCTTATGGGCCAGAGGTAAGCGAACGCCTGATTGGGGAAACGCTTTACCCTTACCCGCAAGATTTGGTAATTGCTACCAAAGCTGGACTTATGCGGGGTGGGCCGGACAATTGGTATTCAAACGGCAGACCTGAGCATATTCGGGCCGCGCTAGAAGGTAGCCTGAAACGCTTGCGCCGCGATTACATTGATTTGTACCAGCTGCACCGCATTGACCCGGCAGTACCCGTAGAAGAATCGCTGGGGACAATGGCCGATATGCAAAAAGAAGGCAAGGTTCGTTTTATTGGCCTTTCCGAAGTTGGGCCGGAAGAACTGGCTAAAGCCCAGAAAGTCACTAAAATTGTTTCGGTGCAGAACCTTTACAATTTGACCAACCGCCAATGGGATAATATGGTAGATTTGTGTGAAAAGCAAAATATCGGATTTATTCCCTGGTTTCCGTTGGCCGTCGGCCAACTGGCAAAACCGGGCAGCCATTTAGACCAGGTAACGAAGGTTCATCACGCTACCCCGTCCCAAATCGCGCTGGCCTGGTTGCTAAAACGCTCCAAAACGATGCTGCCCATTGCTGGTACAAGTTCGGTGCAGCACCTTGAGGAAAACATTAAAGGAGCGGAAATCGAACTTAGTGACGAGGAATTTGCTTCACTTGTAAGCTAATTGTTCAGCTAAATTACAGCAAACGGGACTTTAAGGTTTGTGGTAATCTCCCAGCCCTAAAAGGGCTGGGCTGATAACATGAAAACGGCCCTGAAGGGCTGGAACAGTTTAGCTAAAAACCACTTTATTAACTAACAACTCCCAACTCTTTCACCACAGAAGGCACAGAGGTCTCACAGTTTATAACTCGCAACTCTGTTCCCTCTAACAACTGACAACTGACAACCCTTCTTCCAACTCACAACTCAAAACTCAAAACTCAAAACTCTACCTGACCGGCCAGGGCCGGGAATAATTGTTAAGAAGTGCGCCGCCAAAGCGGACTGCGGGTTGGTCGTAAATAGTTTGCCAGCGTGTCGGCTCATCCAGATTTAGCTCAAATTCCAAGCCTTCGCCGGGTAGACCTAGCGTAAGATTGGGCCAATCCGCCTCGATTAAATTAACCGGGTTGACTGTCCCGCCTAAATCGCTTGTCCGAATTTCCAAATGCAAATGGGGATGAGTATCACAATCCGCGCCCGCCGGTACACCTGAAATTGCTACTGCCTCGCCTTGCTTTACGCTCTGGCCTACGCGCAAGCTGGAACGCTGTTGCAAATGGCCGTAAAGTGAAGCGTAGCCGTTAGAATGGCGGATTAGCAAATTATGGGGAGCTGAACCATAAGGCCCGTCAATCGCCGAAACTACGCCATCGCCAATCGCGAGGACAGGAGTACCACAGGACGCGAAAAAATCTACTCCGAAATGCAAACCCTGCCCTGCACTATAAAGGGCGTTGCGTTGCCGGTAAGCCCAGTGAGTGTTGCCGTACCATTGCCGGACGCGCCAACCACCCAGGCTTGGCGAATTGCTGAACGGTAAGCCAAACTTGCCGCTTTGCCCATTTTCGGAACCGGGCAGGGGGTAGAGCGTGGCCGAAAGCGTGACCACGCCCAACCCGATAAATTTTCGCCTCGATATTTGTACCATTAGTTCAGGTAAGCTTATTAGCGGGCCAGGTTTTCGCCCAGCCTTTCGGTAGTAGGTTTTTTACCCTGCGGCAAATTGCTTAAAACCGTTCTTTCGATTTCGGCCAATTCTTCGCGGGTAAAAACTTCGGATAAATCCGCCTCAATTTCTTGCGGGCTAAAAAGATAAGCCTCGCCCGTCAGATAGCGCGATGGCAAATCAGCCCAACTATGGCTCATGAAAACTCTGGTTTTCTGGCGAATTTCGCTGGTAAGAGCTTCTTGAACCGAAAGAAGTTCGGGAACGGACAAATAGCGGAGACGAGTGAGAATGAGTTCTAAATCTGAATTCATAGCGTACCTCTCAGGTTATGGGTTGTTAGTAGAAAGAAAGTGCAACAAATTGTCCCGTGACCCGTGCTGGCAATCTAGTTTTTTCTAACAAAGCTAAAGCGGTGTGGAAAAAACTGTGTCATAAAACATGATTTCAAATTCGTGACTGAGGCGGACAGCGCGAGTTATTAATTTGCGATTATCCGGCGAATTATAACGCGCCAGGAGTTTTACATCCACCGGGTTAATTTTTTCGCCTAACTGGTCGTGAGCCGAGAAGAATTCAACTTGTGATGCTGTTAAATTATAGTTACGCATCAAGGCCGGACTGACGCGGGCGCAAATCTGGACGAAAATATCTTCACTGGCACTGACCGCCGCCAATTTCTCGCCGGGTGTGCCATAAGCCAGCATCCAGTAAAAGAAATTGGTCAAGGCCATACAGCCCGCCAATGGTTCTACCGCCTCGAAATCAGTTCGGCTCAAGCCCAAAGCCTCGCCAAATTGCCAGAGTAGCTTGTAACCGCCAATTTTGGGTAAAAGCTTGGAAATTAAAAGCTCTTGCGCTTCCAAATCCGGGGCGGCAGCAATCGCCAGCGCATCCAGCCGATAAGCTTCGCGCACCAGCCAATAATCCTGCAAGGCAAACAAGCGCAAACGGGCCGGGTCAAGCGTTCCGGCTTCAATACCAGCCCACAAAGGATGATTTAGAATTTGCTGGCGGATTGGCCCTAAATCTTCAATTAGAAGTGCGTCGGCAAAGCTCATGCTCAGATTATTCCGTTTCGTCAGGGTTGGGTTCATGGACGATTGCCACGCCCATCTTGACCAAATCGGCGGCAATCCGGGTGATTGTCATCAAATCCTGGTCAAGCTCTGCCGCAAGCTGGGCAATGCTCAAGGGCCTGGATACGATTTTGGTTAGTACCGGCCACTGGTATGGCTCAATTACTACTTCGCTGCGCGGTTCGCTGGCAATGGCGATACGGTGCGAGGTGCTGGGAATAATCGGCATATATTTATTCATGTTATCCAGCCACAAAGTAGCCCGAACCTGCAAGACTGGCAAAGAAGCCTCGATAGTCCGGCGGGCCGGAACTGCGCCACCAATTTCAAACCGAAATTCGCCCTGCCGCCAGCCAAAAAGCTGGAATAAGGCCAGTGCGCCACCCACCGAACCCAGCCCGGCATCGTAAACTTCACCCTTGTCTACATAAATAAAGCCTTCGGATTTGGCGTTGCGTACTCGCAAATATCCCGTAGATTTTTGGATATTGAGCAAGGAAAGCAAGGAACTCGGCGAGAAAGCTCCTAGCGTGCCGCGCAGCACTTCTTGCCCGGTTGCCTCTGGCAATTGCACATTTCGTAGGGCAGGCGGCAAAGGCTCGGTCATACGTCCGCGCTCCTCATTAGGAAAGAGACGGCTATCAAAACCGCCATCGGCCTGAGCGGGGTGCGAAGAAGGCCGATTGGTACGCGGGTCAACCGCCCCAGTTGTGCCGTTTGTATTCGGGTTGCCCTGAAAGTGATTATTTCTGTCGGACATTACCGTTGCCACTACTCCATTCGTTTGCCCACACAAGGCTGATTGAACCAGGTGCTACGCTTTACTTCGATTTTTGTCCCGGTGGGCCTTTTGGCCTTTGCCTTATAAGATAGTCTAATATTACTACACTTTAAAGTTAAAATCCACAAGTATCCTTTTCAGGTAGTACCTTTTCACTACTTTTGCCTGAAAACTAAATTTTTATTCGTTGTCCTTCCTTAATGGAACGCAAAATAGCCACGCAAGCCCGCGCGTTGGCCCGCGCATCTTCCAGCGAATAAGGGGCGGGCTGTTTATTCAAGGCCGCCTGACTAAAAGCTTCGACTTCTAGCTGAAAATGGCTTATTGGCGGCATTTCTTCGGTTTCGATAAGATTGCCATCCCGCCGATAAATAAAAGCAGGTGGCTCTGGTTCTTGCCACATATTCTCTACTGCAATTGTTCCCTTCGTCCCCATTACTTCGTAAAAAGAACGCCGCCCGTAATCCAGACTGTAATCCAGAATGGCCCGCCGATTTTCGCCAAAATCCAGAATTGCCGCTACACTAGAATCAACGGACGAACCCTCACGAAGACTTGCTTCGGCGTAAACTGCGACAGGTTCTTGACCAAATATAAAACGGGCCACGTTCACCCCATAGCAGCCTACATCCCAGGTTGCCCCCCCGCCCATATTTTCATCCAGCCGGATATTATAGTTATCGCTACCTAATATAAAGGCATTGGTCGCCTTCACTACTTTAATATCCCCAATCGCCCCATCTGCTATCATTTGTTTGACCCGCAATTGCTGGGGATGAAAGCGGTACATAAAAGCTTCCATAACCACCACCCCAGCTTTTTGGGCAGCAGCTTGCAAGGCATCAATATCGTCAGGCTTCAAAGCCAAAGGTTTCTCTATCAAGGCATGTTTGCCCGCTTCCGCCGCCTTGATGCCCCATTCGATGTGCATCGTATTGGGCAGAGGAATATAAACTGCCTCGATTTCGGCATCGGCCAGCATCGCCTCATAGTTATCATAAATTTTTCTCGCGCCAAATTGTTGGGCGGCAGCTTCGGCCTTAGCCCGGTCACGGCTGGCGATTCCGACCAATTCAGCATTATTCGCCCCGCTAATTCCCGGCACTACCCGCCGATTAATCCGGGCCGCGCCCATTACCCCAAACCGCAACTTTCGATTCGTTTCCTGGCTCATCTTTTTACCTTTACCTTTTACCTGATTCCCTAATTTTACTTTTAACCTTAAATCAAGGCACAATTATTAAAGCAAGTTTGGACCACCGCTTCTAATAAATTATAGCCCAAATTTTCTCCTCACGCTCTCTTAGCTTTAGTCGTTCAGGCTAAATTATGGGCGGTATAGCGTGCTTAGTCAAGAGCCTTAGCAAGTTCTACAGCAAAATAAGGGTTTGCCAAAAATTGTCGTACAATGCTTATGGCTTTTTGAGTTGGTGCGGCTTGCCGGACGTGATATAATTTCAGGTGACTAAAAATTGTCGGCCAATTAAACTTAACTTTTAGATACTGCGCGTCTATCCAGATTCGCCTATATAACAGGAGCTTGTATTAATGTCAACCACTGAACATATCACTGAGGCCGCTGTACTCAAAGCTCTGAGTACCGTGCAAGAGCCGGAACTGGGCGGAGACCTGGTTTCCCGCAAGATGATTCGGGATGTGCAAATCGCGGGTAGCACCGTCAGCTTTACGGTAGTGCTGACTACCCCGGCTTGCCCGCTTAAAAATGTTATTCAAAAAAATTGTACCGACGCGATTAACGGCATGGTTCCCGGTGTTAGTCAGGTGAAAATCGCCTGGGATAGCGATGTGACGATTGGTCGAAAGGGTGCGCCGGGTGGTGCGTCGGCGGGTCAGGCCCTTTTGCCGGGGGTGAAAAATATTATTGCTGTATCGAGTGGCAAAGGCGGCGTGGGCAAAAGCACGGTTAGCGTTAATATGGCGGTATCGTTGGCCCAGGAGGGGGCGCGGGTCGGCCTGCTTGATGCCGATATTTATGGGCCGAATATCCCAATGATGATGGGTATTAGTGATAAGCCTAAAATGGTGGGAGAAGACAAAATTGCTCCATTAGAAAATTATGGCGTAAAACTAATGTCTATCGGTTCGCTTGTACCTCCCGGTTCTTCGATGACATGGCGCGGGCCGATGGTGCATGGGGCTTTGCAACAGCTAATGCGCGATGTAGTTTGGGGTGATTTGGATTATTTTATCGTTGATATGCCTCCCGGCACAGGCGATGCCCAATTAACCATGACTCAGTCGGTGCAATTGAGCGGCGCGGTAATTGTGACCACCCCGCAAGATGTCGCCCTTAGCGACGCGGTGCGCGGGTTGGCAATGTTCCAGCAAATGCACGTCCCGATTTTAGGGATGATTGAGAACATGAGCTATTTTGTGTGTCCTCACTGTGGTATCCGTACCGAAATTTTCGACCACGGTAACGCTGAACGCGAGGCCAAACGCCGCAATTTGAACTTCTTGGGCGAAGTACCGCTTGATACCGCCGTTCGTATCGGCGGTGATACCGGCGTACCTATCGTAGTAAGCGACCCGCAATCGCCCGTAGCGCAGGCTCTCAAAGAGGCCGCCCGTAACGTCGCCGCCCGTATTTCGGTACTTTCCAACCGCAAATTACCCGTAATCAAATAACTTGCGGTCAAATGTGGAAAAGTAGTTATGGGGAATACCGCTGCGCTAGGGTAACGTCAGCGCGACGGTATTCCCAGAGCAGCTTAAAATAGCGGTGGTCCAAGACTCCATTTCGGGGTGTAAAGTTTCGGTTAATTGCTTGCTACCTGTTATCAATGCTTCCCTTCCAGTAGGGCCTCAAGCGTATACCATAGGCTGAATATAGAAATTACGGGGTTCGGCGGCTGATAGATAAAAACTTGTTTCAAAGTGAGCTTGAAAACGGGTTTGCCGACACATCGCCCGGATTGGCTCAGTTACAGGCTTTAAATCATCTTCAAGCACTTTAATTTTGGCAATCATTGCACAATTTATAAGATAGCCCATTTCCTAGTAAATTATTTGCCCAACGTTTTTTCCAAGAGTTTTACACTCGCATAAACCGAGTCGATATAGGGGGTGGGCGTATTGGTCAAACGGCCAAGTTCGGCGACTGCCCCGACAATCGCGTCTACTTCGGTAGGTCGCCCGCTTTCAATATCTTGCAGCATGGAAGTTTTGTGCGCCCCGATTTTTTCTGCTCCGGCAATTCGTTGCTCCAGACTAATGCCGAACTCGATTCCCAGTTTTTCAGCAATCGTTTGGGCTTCGCTCATCATGTGGCGGGCTAATTCGCGAGTAAGCGGGAACTGGCAAATATCTACCAGCCTAGCGCGGGTAAGTGCGCTAATCGGGTTAAAGGCCAGATTACCCCAAAGCTTTACCCAAATTTCAGTCCGAATCCGGGGGCGCACCGGGGCTTTTAGTCCGGCCCGGTTCAAGGTTTGAGCCAGCATTTGCACCCGCTCGGTTTTCGCCCCGTCCAGTTCGCCCAGAGGGAAGCGGTCTCCCTCGATATGGCGCACCACCCCCGGCCCGTCCAATTCCGCCGCCGGGTAGACTACACAGCCGATAACCCGCTCTACCCCGATATTTTCCTCGACCACGCCTTCGGGGTCTACCGCCTTGATACGTTGCCCTTCGTATTCCCCACCTGATTTATAAAAATACCACCACGGAACGCCGTTTTGAGCCGTGACTACCATTGTATCGTCCTTGTAGAGCGCGGGCAGGGCTGGAGCAATCATCGGGACGCTATGAGCTTTGAGTGCGACGATAACTACATCCTGTGGCCCGGCTTCGCGGGTATCACTGGTAGCGACTACGTTTTTGGCAACTTGCTCCGAACCATCAGCCATTACCAGTTTTAGCCCGTTTTGCTGCATCGCTGCCAGATGCGCCCCGCGTGCAATCAAGGTCACTTCTTCTCCGGCCATCGCCAGTTTTGACCCTAAATAGCCGCCGATTGCCCCCGCCCCCACAATACAAATCTTCATCTGTTTTCTATTCCTGCTATTCTGCGGTGATGCCTAACGTTTTCGCCATCGAAATTCGTTGCAACTTGCCGGTTGCGCCGCGTGGCAATTCTTTCAAAACATGGATTTTGCGCGGCACTTTGAACTCGGCCAAAATGCCGGAGCAATACGAGCGCAATTCGCTTTCGGTGGCTTCTTCTTTCAAAACTACCGCCGCGTGAATATCTTCGCCTAGAGTTTTATGCGGGACGGCAAAAGCCAGAGCTTCGGCTACCGCCGGATGCCGCAAAAGCACATCGTCAATTTCTAGTGGCGAAATTTTCTCCCCGCCCCGGTTGATTAGCTCTTTGATACGACCGGTCAGCGAAAGATAGCCTTCCTCGTTGATAACGCCCTGGTCGCCCGTCCTGAACCAGCCATTCACAAAAGCGGTAGCGTTTGCGTCGGGGTTATTTTCGTAGCCGTCCACCACGTTTGGCCCTTTGACTACTACTTCGCCTTTTTCGCCCTGTGGCAAAATCTGGCCGTTATCGTCCATAATCCCGACTTCTACCCCGAAGCCGTAGCCTACCGTCCCGGCATAATGTTTAGCAGGTGGCAAAGGATTAGAAGCCATTTGATGACTGGCTTCGGTCATACCGTAGGACTCAAGTACAGGTGCGCTAAAAACTTCTTCCATTCTTTCCAGAATAACTGGCGGCAAAGGCGCACTGCTGGAACGGATAAAGCGAAAAGGGTTCGCCTTTATGGTTGCCAGATTGCGGTCAGCCCGCGCCAAAAGCATTTGGTGCATAGTCGGGACGGCAGAATACCAGGTCGGCTTAAAAGTTTCAACCCAGCCCCAAAATTTGAGGGCATCAAAGCCACCCGCCGGACAAATTAACGTCCCGCCCGAAGCCAGGGTCGAAAGCATCGAGGCTACAATCCCGTGAATGTGAAAAAGTGGCATCACGCATAAAGCCTTGTCGCCTTCGTTCAATTCGTAAGTGCCAGTAATATTTCGGGCCGAAGCCGCCAGGTTGCGATGACGAATCGGCACGCGCTTGGGTCGGCTGGTCGTACCGCTCGTATGCAAAATCATGGCAATATCATCGCTTTGGGCCAATTCGGTAGGGCGGGCGGTTTTTGCCCCTTTTTCGACCTGAAAATTTAGCGTTCCATCCGGGTTGGCAATGGCCGAAATCATCATCATTTCGGGCGGGGCGGCAGCATGGGCCAATTCCAGCGTGCCGGGCAGGGTAATCAAGGCTTTAGCTTGCGTATCCTCATAATAGAAAGCAAATTCTTCCTGTTTGTACTTGGGGTTCAGAGGGGCAGCCGTCCCGCACATTGCCGCCGCGAAGAAAGTAATAATCATTTCCGGCCCATTGTTCATGGCAATTGCGATACGGTCATTCCGGCCCAGCCCAAAACTGTTTAATTGGGCCGCCAGCGTTTCGATATTCTGGCGCAACTGCCCATAATTCAGGCTCGGCTTATCGGGCGCGATTAACGCTGGATGATTGTCCGCTCCGCTCAACAAATCCAGAATAGTTTTTTGCTCAATTGTTTGTGTCATTTTTTGCGTCTTTACTCCTGTTTTTTTATAATTATAGCAAACTTTCTTTTGTTATAGTTCACTTTTTAACGCATGTTGCAAAATGAGGGTAAACTAATATTGATGATGGGTTTACAAATCAAAAAGGTGTAGTAACAAATAAAGGTAGGGTTATAAGCTAATGCTACTAGCTTATAACCCTACCTTTAATTAAATCTCCATTGCTTTGAGCATGCGTTCGCGGTGATAGTTCGGGTCGCCGAACAAGCTCCACGCGCCACTGGCCCGCCGGAAATAAAGCTGCATATCGTGTTCCCAGGTAAAGCCAATCCCGCCGTGAGTCTGAATCCCGGTGTAACCCATTTGCCGGTAACTATCGCTGGCTTGGGCTTTTACCATGCTAATTGCTTCGGGGATTTCGTCGGGGCGGTGGTCAAGGGCGTAAGCCGCATTGAAAACCGCCGAACGGGAACTGGTCAAATCCAGCAAGCGGTCTACCAACGGATGCGCTACCGCCTGATAGCTGCCAATTAGCCGCCCGTATTGTTCGCGGGTCTTGGCGTAGGCGACACTGGTATCCAACACCCATTGCATCCCGCCGACGCTTTCAGCACTCAGGGCAAAACTGGCACAGGCCAAACCGTGTTCAAGGGCAGCGCGGGCTTCGCCCCCGTCCAGCTTCTCTGCCGGAGTGTTATCGAGGGTAATCCGGGTAATCCGGCGGGTCAAATCCATCCCTTCCAGCGTTTCGACTTTCAGGCCGTTTGCGCCCTTTTCGACCAGAAACAGGCCCAGATTGCCGTTTTCTTTGGCCGAAACGATAATAATATCGGCTACATCAGCATCCAGCGCAAACATTTTCGTCCCGTTCAAATTGTATTTGCCGTCTGTGCCGGAAGCGGTAGTTTTGATAGAATCGAGTTCGTAGCTAACCACTGGTTCAAGATAAGCTACGGTTGCTTTGGTTTGGCCCTCGGCAATTGAAGGCAACCAGCGGGCTTTCTGGTCGGCGTTCCCGGCTTTCGCCAGCGTTGGCGCGGCCAAGCCTACCGTTGCCAGAAATGGCCCTGGCACAATCCCCCGGCCCAATTCTTCAAACAAGGCCGCCACGGTCAGCCAGGATTCCCCTAACCCGCCGTATTCGTCCGGCACGGTCAGGCCCATCCAGCCCTGCTCGGCCATCTTGCTCCAAAGTTCCTGGTCAAAGGCGGTCTCGGTTGCCATGACTTTACGTACTTTGGCGGAGGGACATTCTTTTTCGACGAAGCGGCGCACCGTCTGCACCAGCATCTTCTGCTCGTCGTTGAGTTCCAGATACATTTTTTCTTTATCCTCTCATGTTAGTTGTTAGAGAAAACAGGGTTGTCGGTTGTTGGTTGTCGGTTGTTGGTAGAAAAGTTCCGAGTTTCTATAGATAATCAGCTAATGATTTAGAAAAATCGTGCGGCGTTCAACCGCCCTGAAATGAATTTCGGGCTAAGTTATGGGAAGTTGGTTCAAACCAACTGTAACAAACCTGGCCTTTATTTGGATTAGAGCCTATCCTGATAAGTAGTGGCCTTGTCCATTGGCGGAGCAATATTCTACAAGAAATATCACTTCCCTGTAGGATGCTGCTCCGCCAGTTGACTTTGCCTAACCTCGCGTCAGACAAATTCTCGGTTGGTTTGAACCAACTTACAGTGTCTTAGCCCGAAATTCATTTCAGGGCGAGATTACTACTAATCTAACAATTCCACTTCTTTTTCTGATTATCTATAGTCCTTGATACTTGATACTTGTTACTTTCTTCCGACTTTATACTTCCGACTTCCGGCTTGTTATTGCATTTCTTGCAGGGTTTGGGTCATGAGCATTTTCATTTGCTCCTGGCTAAACTCGGTTTCAGTCCAGGTACGGCCTCCAATCAAGCCGCCATCTACGACCAAAGCATGACCGTTCACAAAGCTTGAATCGTCGCTTGCCAGCCAGAGAGCCGCTTTAGCAATATCTTCGGGCAAACCCGCCCGCTTGATAGGTTGGATTTGGGCCAGAGCCAGTTTCATTATTTCGACGGTTTTAGCGGCATCTTCGTTTGAAAGGCCCATTGCTTTGCCGAAAATCGGGGTAGCAATGCCGCCGGGACAAATGCAGTTTACCCGTACTCCCTTTTCGCCTAATTCCATTGCCGCCGTCCGGGTCAGATGGATTACTCCGGCTTTGGCGGCAGAATAAGCATGTCCAGCCATACCCGTTCGCAACCCGGCAACGCTGGCGGTACTGATAATGCTGCCAAATCCCTGCTTTTGCATTATTGCTCCGGCCTGTTTTATGCCCAAAAACGGGCCACGTAACAACACGGCAATAGTCTGGTCAAAAGCTTCTGCTTCCATTTCGGTAATTGGCCCGCCCGCGCCCGGAAACCCGGCGTTATTGTACATTACGTCCAGACGGCCAAATTTTTCTACCGCCAAATCAATTGCGGCCTTGATAGCCGTTTCCTGCGTTACATCGGTATGGATAAAGGCCAGATTTCCGCCCAATTCCTCTACCAAAGCTTTGGCTGGTTCATCCAGAATATCGGCCAGCACTACTTTTGCGCCTTCTTCTAAAAAAAGCCGCACCGTCGCTGCCCCAATCCCGCTTGCCCCGCCAGTTATTACCGCAACTTTACCTTCCAGCTTCCCCATCGAATTCTCCTTCTTCTTTTAGTAATGCGGCAAGCCCAGCACGCGCTCGGCCAGAATATTACGCTGCACTTCGCTTGTCCCGGCTTCGATGGTATTGCCTCGCGCCCGTAAGTAATCGTATTGCCAGCGACCTTCCTGGATTGCGTCGGGCGTATCAAGGCCCATTGCCGAATATGGCCCTTCGATTTCAAAAGCCAATTCGACCAATCGCTGATTTAATTCGCTCCATTGTAACTTTAAAAGCGAACCTTCCGGGCCGGGAACGTGGCCGGGCTTGACCGTAGACATTTGCTGAACAGTATTAAACTTGAAAGTGCGAACATCGGTGTACAGTTTGGCAATGCGCTGACGGAAAAGGGGGTCTTTGCTGGCGGGCTGGCCGTCG
>JBBQGP010000058.1:0-27401 GCA_038323095.1 Chloroflexia bacterium
AACTTACTTTGAGGCAGGGTCAATTCAACAGGAAAAGTAACAAGTATCAAGCATCAAGTAACAAGGAAATGCCGCGTCTCTTGTAAGATGCTGCTCCGCCAGTTGATTTTCATTGAGAACAAATTCTGTAGGATGCTGCTCCGCCAGTTGATTTAGATAGGGTAGAATCAATGAGCAGAGCCACCTCCTACAGGGACGGGTCATTCTCTTGTTACTTGTTAGATTGGGGTAATCTCCCGGACCTGGAATGTCCGGGCTAATAACATGAAAACGGGGCTAAAGCCATTACGGGTCGAGCCAGATTTAGCCAAACCCCACTCCGCCCTTCAGGGCCGTTTTCATGTTATCAGCCCCGCCCTTCAGGGCCGGAGGACAACCACCCTCTAACAACTAACAACGCCAGATTATTCTTTACCTAGAGCGCGGTCAGAACCAGTGGCGCACCATCGGTAACGGCCAGACTATGCTCAAAGTGGGCCGAAAGTGAGCCGTCTTTGGTAGCTACCGTCCATTTATCGGGCCGCACCTCGGTTTCTTTAGTGCCAACCGTAATCATCGGCTCGACGGCCAGACACATTCCTCGCCGCAGGGCAATTCCCCGTGTAGTCTGGCGATAATGGGGCAAAAACGGGTCTTCATGTACTTTGCGCCCGATGCCGTGTCCCCCGTAAGGCTCAACGATATAAAAACCCTGGGGCCTGACATAATCATCAATCGCGGCGGAAATATCGTGCAGGTAACGCCCGACCCGCGCTTGTTCAATCCCGATTTGGCGGGCTTTTTCGGTGACAAACAGCAACTTTTCGGCTTCCGGCGAAATCTTGCCAACCGCGAAAGTAGCGGCGGCATCGGCGTTCCAGCCTTTGTAAGTCGCCCCAACATCGAGGCTGATAATATCGCCTTCTTTTAATTTGCGCGGGCCTGGTATGCCGTGTACAATTTCTTCATTAAAACTGATGCAAATATGCTCCGGGAATTCATAAAGCTTGTGAAAGGCCGAAGTACAGCCTTGCGAACAAATATATTCGTCGGCAATCTGGTCAAGTTCCAGCGAAGTAATGCCCGGTTTAATAAATTTGCTGGTATGTTCGATAGCACGGGCCACCACTAACCCGGCCTTTCTCATTAATTCTATTTCGCCTCTGGTTTTGCAGCTAATCACTCTGATTTATTCCTTTTTTATTTAATATTTTTAGTAGCAGTTCAAAAGTGCTAACTTAATATCTACGTTTTTTATTGGTTTTGGTTTTATATCCTTACTTAACTACTTGCGTAGTTAATTATAATCTGTTTTTTCGGGTTGTCAATTTGATAGATACTTGATTGACTTTAGCAACCTAATAATACTACAATAGCCGCGAAAGTGAGGTTAAATCTTTGACAATAGTTAATCGAATTGGCGAAGTAGTTCGTCAGCAGGGCTTGAACATCAAGGAATTTGCGGAGCAGGCCGGGTTAGCCTATAACACTGCCCACGATTTGTACACGGGCCGGGTTAGCCGGGTTGGGCTGGACGTGCTGGATAAGGTTTGCCGGGTGCTGAAGGTACAGCCGGGCGAACTGCTGGTTTGGGTGGATGATAAGCCGTCCGAAGATGCTGTTCCGGGCGAAATCGCTAAAATCAGGTAGCCTTTTTATTGGGCCAGCAGATGTATTGAAAGCCGCAAGCCCGACAACGCACCGTCATATCGTGCTGAGGTTCGGGCATGGCTTCGCCCAGCAAAGCGGGCTGGTGCATCAGTTCGCGCATTTCATCCAGTATAACTAACAATTCCTGGCGTAGTTCGTCCTCCCATTCTACCCGAAAAGTTTTGTCGGCGTAGCGCAAAAGCCCATAAGCCGGACTTTCGCCCCAATCTTCCTCCAAGAGCAAACAATAGGCCGCCAATTGCATTATATCGCTTTCGTAAGGCTGGGCCGCCCGGCGCAAAGGTTTTACCTCCACCGCGACTAACCCCTCCCGGTTACGTACAATATAATCGGGTTTCCCGGTCAAATTATAGCGTTCCGCGAAAAGTGGCGTGGCAACTTCTTCCCATGCTCCACTATCGCTGTAAACTACCCGTACCCGGCCCAAGCCTGCCGCCGTTTCTTCCCGTTTGGCTTTTCTTCCCAGCAAAATAGCCGTTACCAGCAGTAAGCTTGCTCCCAAAATCAGTAACCAAAACATTTTTAGCCCTTGTTTTTTTCTTTTTCTTTCTCCACCTTTGAAATCAGGTCAATTGCCAATCGGACGGCTTCTTTGGGATTGGCGGCATAGTGCAAAAAATTGGGAACGGGGTCACGCCACGATTGGCGGCGAACGTCCCAGCCATAGCCCGCCAGCGAGATTACCGGGCGATTAATTTTGAGGGCCAGAGCTATTTCTGAAAGCGTCCCCCATTCTCCGCCCACCGCGATTAAAGCTAACCCGGTAGCCGCAACCAGCATATTTCGGGCTTCGTTCAGGCCGGTACAGATAACTATATCCACGTAAGGATTAGCCTGAGCATGGTCATACGTGGGCAGGATACCGACGGTCAGGCCACCTTCGGTTTTTGCCCCCCGGCAAGCTGCTTCCATGACCCCGCCGCGCCCGCCACAAACTATCCCAAACCCGGCCCGCGCCAATTCGCGCCCAATTTCTTCGGCCAAAGCTTCTATTTCGGCTGTCGCGGTATTTCCCGGCCCGCAAACCGCAACTAATTTCTCCATAGTGGTGTTAGTATATGTTAAAATTGGATGAGTTGTAAATCAAATAGTTAGAGAGAAAATAAAAATGGAACCAATCGAAGAACTGGCGGCGCGGGTAAGCGCAATTGCGGCGGTGGCGCGAACCGGGTTAGGCTGGACAGAACAGCTTTACGAACGCGAACGCTATGAGCGGATTTTGGAATTGGCGGCGGAAATGGCCGAAATTTTAGCCGGAAACGTAGCCGCGCCCGACCCGCTTTTGGCGGCGGATTTAAAACAGGGTTGGCTAAACTTGATTACGCCCGGCGCGTCGGGCTATGTTACGCCCAAGATTAGCACCGGGGCGGTCTGTTTTAACAAAGAAGACAAAATTTTGCTGGGCAAGCGCGGGGATAGCGGGCTGTGGTTTATCCCGACGGGCTGGATGGAGGTCGGGCTGACTCCCGCCGAAAATATCGTTAAGGAAGTCAAGGAAGAAATCGGGATAGATTGCCGTCCTTTGAAGCTAATTGCGGTGCGGGATACCCGTTTTCAGCGCGGCTCTAATCCGGCTATTCACAATGTGGCTCTAACGTTTCTATGCGAGGCCCTTAGTAGCGAGATTAAACTTCATCCGCTTGAAACGCTGGAAGCTGGGTTTTTCAGCGAAGCGGAAGCCCATGAGCTTGTGCCGCCACGTGGTCTGATTTTGATTGAGCATGGCTTTGCCCACTGGCGCGGCGAAGAAACCGAGCCTTATTTCGACCAGATAAGCTTGCCCTAATATTTGCTCTGCTCTTAAAGGATTGCTTTATGGAATTGTGGAAACGCAATTTGTACCTGACCTGGCTGGCGCAAATGCTGGTGATGATTGGTTTTACCAGCGTTTTGCCCTTTGTGCCGCTCTATATTCAAACGATGGGCCTGAACAGCAAAGAGGCGGCCCTTTGGACAGGGGTAATGGTGTCCTTATCGTTTGTAGTAATGGGGATTGCCGCACCAATCTGGGGTGCGCTTTCTGACCGTTACGGACGCAAATCGATGCTGCTGCGCTCGATGGTGGCGGGCAGCCTGATTATTCTGGCGATGTCCTTTACCAATCAGGTTTGGCAAGTTTTTGGTTTGCGGATAATGCAAGGCGCATTTGCCGGAAGCGTGACGGCGGCGATAGCTCTGGTCGCCTCAATTACGCCTCGTCAAAAAATGGGCTTTAGTTTGGGCCTGATGCAGACGGCGGTCTTTAGTGGGCAATCGATTGGGCCACTTTTGGGCGGGTTTTTGGCCGAGCATTTAGGCTATCAGGCCGCCTTTTTGATTACCTGTAGCCTGATGTTTGGGGCTACCGCGCTGGTCTGGCTTTTCGTTAAAGAAGAATTTACCCCAAAAATAATTGAAGCCGGGCCGAATTCCAACGATTCTCGCAATCCTTTGCAAAAATTCGCGGCAAACTGGACGCAGTTCGCGGGTTACAAAGGCTTTATGACAATGGCTCTGGTGCTGGCGATGCTACAATTTACTACTTTTATTTTGACCCCGGTTCTGCCGATTTTTGTACAGGGTTTGCCAGGTGGTTTGCTCAAGTCGGCGGGGATGGGGGTTTCTTCGATTACCGGGCTGATTTTTGGCGTAACGGGTATTACCAGTGCGCTTTCTTCGATAGTGGCGGGCCGTCTTTCGGACAAATTGGGGCATCGGGTGGTCTTGATTTTTAGTACGGCGACGGCGGCGGTGCTGTACCTGCCCCAAATATTCGTAACCGACACTTTTCAATTGTTGGTAATGCGCGGTCTGACCGGGCTTTGCATTGGCGGCATTATTCCTTCGGCCAACGCGATTATTGGACAATTGACCCCGCCCGAAAAGCGCGGCACTGCCTACGGGGTGGCTCAGAGTATTGCATCTATCGGGCAAGCGGCGGGGCCACTTACGGGGGCGTTGGTGGTGGCGACTTTGGATGCCCATGTGGTTTTTGGGGTGACGGCGGTAATGTTTGTGGTAGTTTGCTTATGGGTCAGGCGGGTAATTTCGACTAATTTCCTGGCCGCCAATTCGCCAAATTTGCAAGTAACCGGCGGTAACAAGTAGCCGCCACCTTGACGAAGGCAGGCCCGCGACCTATAATAAAGCCAAATTTTGTGTCCTACTGGCCTTAAAGGGGAGCGCAAGGGGAAAAAGCATGAGTATGAAGCTGATTGTTGCAATAGTTCAAAACGATGATGCCGACGATTTGATTGATGGCCTGACTTCGGCTCATTTTGGGGCGACCCGGCTTGCCAGTACCGGCGGGTTTTTGCGGCAGGGCAACACTACCATTATTGTCGGTGTGCCGGAAGAATCGGTGGAAATTGTCTTGAAAATTATTGCCCAGCACAGCCAGAACCGCCGTCAAAATGTGACCAATCCTTTTCCCGCTCCTGGTATCCCTACCACTAAAAATAACAAAAATAATGCTAGTCCCAATCCTGTTGAACAATTTATCGCTCAATCGCTATCCACTGGCAATAATTCTGGCGCAGTCGAAGTCCAAACCGGGCGAGCAACTGTTTTTGTCCTGAATTTGGAACGCTACGAACGAGTTTAAATAGTTTTGAGGGGGATTTTGGAAAAATGACAGAACATAACACCGGCTATCGCTTGCTATTTGTACACGGGGCAGGACAAGACGGGAGCTGCTGGCATCGTCAAACCGAGTTTTTCAAGCACGCCGAAGCCGTCACCCTGCCCGGCCACCGCACCGAAGAATATACCGATAACGAGGGCCGAGCCTCGATTGAAGAATATGCCAGTTGGCTGCACGATTGGATTACTGCGGAATATACGGTAGACGGTATTCGCGAGAAAACAATTTTGGTGGGTCATTCGATGGGCGGGGCGATTGCCCTGACCTATGCCCTGATGTACGGCGATTGGCTTTCCGGGTTGGTGCTGGCCGGGACGGGCGCGAAATTGCGGGTCAATCATCAAATTCTGGATTTGCTGCAAAAAGATTATGGTAAGGCCGTCGAATTCCTGACTGATAATTCTTTTACTGCCACCGCTTCCGCCGAACTCAAGGAAACCAACCATCAGGTAATGTTTCGGATGCAGCCTGAAGTAACTTTGCGAGATTTTATGGCTTGCAATAACTACGATGTCAGCCAGCGTTTAACCAGACTCGGAAACTTGCCAACCCTGGTTGTGACGGGTGCGGCAGACGTAATGACCCCGCCGCGATTGGCCGAGTTTTTGCAACAAAATATCAAGAATTCTCGCCTCGAAATTATTGATGCCGCGCCCCATAACTTAATGCTGGAAAAACCTGACGAATTTAACGCTATTCTCGACAACTTTATTGCCAGCTTGGACGGGTAGAAGCAGTTTCTAGTTTCTAGTTTCTAGTTTCTGGTTGGGGAGAGGTTCAGGCTAAGTATCAAGTAACAAGGAAATGCTGTGTCCCTTGCAGGATGCTGCTCCGCCAGTTGATTTTCATTAAGAACAAATCCTGTAAGATGCTGCTCTGCCAGTTGATTTAGATGGGTAAAATCAATGAGCAGAGCCACATCCTACAGGGGCAGGTCATCCTCTTGATACTTGCTACTTAATACTTGTTACTTATCCTGTAATCCGCGCAATTGTGCTTCCAGTTGAGCCAGCTTTGCCGCCATTTCCGCTTTTTCACGTTCGGCAGTTTCGGCCCGTTTCTGCTCTAGCTCAAATTGTTTTTGGACTTGCTCGGCCCGCCCTCGTTCGGCCTCAGCTCGCCCTCGTTCAGCCTCTGCCCACAGCCGTTGTACCTCAGCCTGGCGACGTGCTTCCCGCGCTTCGGCTCGTTCCTCTCGCGCTTTAGCTCGTTCCTCCCGCGCTTCGGCATAAGCCGCGTCTACTTCGGTTATTCTTAGCACTCCCTCGAAAGTGTAAAGACGCGGACGACGCTTGTCCATCGCTATCCAACTGTTTAGCTGCTCACTCCATATTCGACCAAATCCGTCCTTCTCTATTCGACGGTATTCTCCTGTGGCTTGGTCTCTTCGCCAGCCGACCAAACGGTTCTCGGCGGCCCAGACTCCTTTCCATACTCCCTTTCGGGTTGGGTCAAAAGCAATGTACTCCGGCACTTTCATCACGGCGTACACTCCCGGCTTGACTTCCAAATCTACTCGCCAGGTATCCCGGCTGGCCGCTTCCATTACTATTCGGGGTGGTGGCCCATCTCCGCCTACGTAGTAGCTCGGCAAATCGTCGCCATCATATTGCAACTTGTCTTCTTCTAACCCGTCCACTACCGCCAAATCTGGACACTTGGGGGTTTCTTTGGGCTGCTCGGTCTGGTAGAAGTTGAGTTCGCTGACGATGCCGACTTGCTGGTTATAGAAGTACCATTCCAGTACAGCCACCAAATAGCGAATAACGGCGGAATGAATACGGCTCTGGCTCAATTCTTCTCCTTCCCACTCGTGAGTATCGTAATAGCGTTCAATCTGGTTGGCTCGAAGTGTCATAATTCTTCCCTTTCGCCTGAGTAATGCTGCGTCATTACAATTATAACGCACTCTGTCAGGGGTGCAAGGCAATTGGAAATATGTTAAGATAAACCGTAATTTCTGTTCGAGGTTTACCCAAATTTTCAGGTAGTGAGGAATTTTTAGCTTGAGCAGGCCACCCAGAGCGATTGACGGCGCGGTAAACTCCGCGCCTGGTTTAGTAATTAAGCAAACCAATTTAATCTCGAAAACTGCCCGGCAGGGGCGGTTCTGGCTAAATTTGCTTATCTGGGCCGGGCTAATATTGGGGCTTGCTCCCCACTTGCTGGATTTTTGGCAACATTCTTTAAGCGTGATGGCCTGGAAATGGCAGGTTGATTACGATGAAGGTATCAATTTGAGCGCGGCCTGGCATTTAAGTCAGGGCCACAATATTTATGCCAATAACCCGCCCGACCAATTTATTGCCGCTGCCTATCCCTTCCTTTATTATGTCTTAAACGCTATCCCAATCAAGCTTTTCGGTGTTAATATGCTTAGTGGCAGGCTAATTAGCTTTGTGGCCTCGCTGCTGATTGGTCTTTTGATTGGCTTTAGCATTTTTATGATAGGACGGCGCAACAATTTTTCTCGCTTGAACGGTACAGGCGCGGGTGTTTTTGCCGGGCTAATCTGGTTTTGCCTCCCGCCGACCTTTATTTGGAGTACCTTTTACAAGCAGGATATGTTGGCGATTGCGTTGGCTCTGGCCGGATTGACCGTGGTTTATCTTTGGCCGGATGATTCCCGGCTATACTGGTCTGCCCCGATTTTTTCGCTGGCTTTTGCCGCCAAGCAAAATATGTTGAGCGCGGCCCTGATTGCGGGATTATACATTGCCGGGCGCGAACTATTACAAAAAGACAAAGCCAATCGCCGTCGGGTTATTTCTTATACTTTGAATTTACTTGGCTGGGTTATTATTCCATTTTTGGTGCTAACTTTGCTGACCAAAGGCGGCTATTATAATCACAATATAGATTATCAGGCTAATTTTTGGAATTATGACGATTTCGCCCGGCGGGTTGGACGTTTGGTAAAAGACCATCCAATTTTAATAGGGCTGGGATTTTTGGGCTTTGGGCAATTGCTATGGTCAAAAAAAGCGGCTGGCTCAGGCAATTGGTTTTATCCGCTTTATATGATTGTTGCCCTTTTGAGCCTTTTTACGATTGGCACTTACCAGGGCAATAATAATCATTTGCTGATATTGCTCCCGCCTCTGCTTATTCTGGTTGGGTCGGGTCTGGCCTGGCTTATCCAAATTGCCTTAACTGGGCCAATCAAAGCCAACGTTTCGTTTGACGCTAAGTTTCGAGTACCAGGTTTTGTTCCCTTGTTGCTAACGTTGGGCCTGTTGCCTTTGATTTTGTGGCAAATTTTGAACTTTGGCGACCCGGCCACCTATTTTTCGTTTGGAAGTTTGCCCAACCCGGAGCGGCGCGGCCTGATGGAACGCCTCGAAAAAGATATTCGGGAAACACCGGGCGATTTTGTGAGCGAAGATTTGTACTTACCCCTCAGCCAAAACCGGGCCGTACCCTACGACACCCTCTATACAATGCGCTTTCAGGCTGAAGCCGGAAAATGGGATGAGCGCGTTTTCTTGCAGGATTTGCGTGACCGTCGCTTTGGGTTAATTTTGCTTGACCACAATTCGCGGCGTTGGTCCAAAACAAGCTGGCAAGTTTTTAACGAAAACTACGAGCTGGTTTTTCCCGAAGGCATTGACTTATGGCGGCCTCGCCCACGCCCGCTTGTCCCTCAAAACAATTTGAACAATTGTAGCCTGACACTTGGCTCGGAGCGGATGCAGTTCATTGGCTCCAGTTTTGGGCCAAAAGCCAGCCAAACCCTGAAAGCCGGGTCGGGCTTGACCCTGACAACTTACTGGAAAATAGATAGCCCCCTACAAAGCAATTATATTTTGTTCGCGCATGTGGTGGATAAAAATGGCAAGCTGCTGGCCCAACGTGATGCCCAACCTGACCGGCTGGATTTGAATGTGAAGCCGGGGGAACTTCCGCCCGTTGCGCCCGCCCCGACTTCTGGCTGGCGTGTGGCCGACGGCACTCTAATTATTGACCAATCTCTGCCCCTGCCCGCCGATTTGCCGCCCGGTGAATATACTTTGATTGTTGGAGCATACAAAACTGGCTCAGGTGGGCTGGAAAATATGCAGCCAGCGTGCGCCAATGCTTATGGCGCGGCAATTAACCTCGGCCAAATCAAGCTTCAGAGTTGATACCGCTTCGCTCGGTTTTTGTAAAAAGCGGCGTTATCAACCGTAGTTCGGGAAAATCAATGGGCCGAGCCACATCCTATAATAGAACCTTTATCTCTGTAAGATGCTGCTCCGCTAATTGACTTTACATAAATCGAGTTTTTGTAGAGTATTGCTTTGTTAGGCTACATCCGGCGGGGTTTGCTAAAAAAGCGGTCTATTAGCGGCTCAAAATGTTCGAGCGGCAGCGTATCGTAATCGGCATCAAAGGCGGCCTGATCCCATTCGTCGGTGAATCTTTCGGCCAATGCATAATTTGGGTGGTCACGGTATTGGTCGCGGGCTTGCGGGTTCAAGCCTAAATACTGGTAATAATGCCGTCCCTGAAAATCCTGATGGGTCAGAATTACCCAGTAAGTTTCCTCCGAGACATAGGGCCGCAAGATTTCGGCGGCAATGGCCGGATGATTAGGAACGGAAATTACCTTGCCAATATCGTGACAAAGGGCCGCCAGCACCAATTCTTCGGATGCTCCGGCACGTTCGGCGCGGGTCGCGGTTTGCAGGCAATGCACCAATTGATTGACGTTAAACCCGCCTTCGATAGCCTCAAGCTGGCGCAGCATTGCTTTAATCCGGGCTGGCACCTGCTTTTGTAGCTCGGCGTGTTCGTCTTTAATAACCGTCCATTGTTCCACTGTTCCCGCATCCATGCGGGTAAAAGAAGCAGTCATCCTTGATTTCCCTCCCTTTTGTCTTAATTGGTAATCATCTGGTTTTTAGCCAGCCACCACGCCCCATTCGGCGTAAAGCTTTTCGAGGTCCTCGGCAGTTTGCTGGTATTCCTTGCCCAGCCGGGTAATCGCCCCAACATCCTGTCTGGCGGTAGCCTGGCTCATTTCTTCGCTAATCTGGTTCAGCCGTTTTTCCATTTTGGCAATCGTCATTTCAAGGTCAGCCACTTTCTTTCGCATTTGCTTTTCTTCTTTGGAAAGAATTTTCGGGCTGCTGCTAAAACTGGCGTTTCCATTACTATTCCCGTTATTATTGTTATTGCTATTGCCGTTTTTAGCAGGCGCAGTAGCGGAATTCGCCGAAGCTTTGCCAGGTTTAGGCTTTTCTTCTTCGTCGCGCTGTTTGGCCCGGTTCAACCAGCTTAGATAATCGGTATAATTGCCTAGATAAGCTTTGAGGCCACCCGCGCCTACTTCCCAAACCTGAGTTGCCAGCGCATCAATAAAGTAGCGGTCATGCGAAACAAATAAAAGCGTGCCGTTATATTCGCTCAAAACGTCTTCCAGAGCTTCGCGGGCGTTAATGTCAAGATGGTTGGTTGGTTCGTCCAAAACCAGGCAATTGGCTTTGGTCAAAGTCAGTTTTGCCAGCGCAACCCGGCTACGCTCTCCGCCCGATAATTCGCCAACTTTCTTGTAAACATCGTCGCCACTAAACAAAAAGCGACCTAAAAAGCTGCGGGCTGCCCCTTCGGTCATGGGATGTTCCCACAAAATCTCGTCCAGCACAGTTTTATCGAATTTTAGCCCTTCATGGGACTGGGCGTAATAACCAATTTTTACGTTTGTGCCAAGTTCGACCATACCCTCCAGCGGGGTAATTTCGCCCATAATGGTTTTCAGGAAAGTAGATTTCCCGCTCCCGTTCGGCCCGATAATCGCGATACGCTCGGCCCGTTCAATTTCCAAATTGGGCGACTTGAAAAGCGGGTGCGCTCCGTCTTTGGCCCGGTAGCCTATCGTCAAATCTTCGGTAGCCAGCACCAGCCGCCCGCTTCGTAAATCGGTTTGGAGGGCCATATGCAGCTTGTCTTTTTCTTTGGGGCGGTCTATTCGTTCCAGGCGGTCAAGCTGCTTTTGCCGACCCCGCGCCTGACGATAACGCTGACCGTTTTTGTAACGCCGGATAAAATCTTCAGTTTTGGAAATTTGCTCTTGCTGGGCCTCGTATTCAATCATGGCCCGCTCAATCCGTTCTTCGCGCAAATGCAAATATTTGGTGTAATTGCCCGGATAATCTTCGACCCGCCCAAAACTTAAATCCAGCACCCGCATAACCACTCTATCCAAAAAGTAGCGGTCATGGCTGATAACAATAACTGTCCCTTTGTAATCGTGCAGAAAGTTTTCGAGCCATTCCAGCGTTTTCAAATCCAGATGGTTAGTTGGTTCATCCAGCATCAGCAAATCCGGCTGGGTTAGCAAAGTTCGGGCTAAAGCCGCCCGCGTTTTCTGCCCGCCGCTAAACAAATGCACCGGGCGTTCCCACATCTCCTGCTCGAAATTTAGCCCGGTCAGCACCTGCTTGATAAGCACTTCGTAATCGTAACCGCCCGCCATCTCGAAATCGTGGGTCAGGGTAGCGTACTTTTCCAAAAGGGCATCCCAATTCCCGTTATGGCTTTCGGCCATTTTTGCTTCCAGTTCGGACAATTCGGCTTGTTTAGCCCGCAAACCGTCGAAAACACTCAGCATTTCGTCATAAAGGGTTTTGTTGCCCTCGCTGACAAAAGTAGCTTCCTGCGGCAAATAAGCCACCCGCAGCCCCCGGCGCGTCACCATTTCGCCACTATCGGCCCGTTCTTCGCCAGCCACGATTTTTAGCATGGTACTTTTGCCCGCGCCGTTGACCCCTACCAATGCGACTTTTTCGCCTTCGTTAATCTGGAAAGAAATATCCTTGAAAACGGGGTAAATATTAAATGCTTTAGTTAATTTGTATACTGATAAAACGCTCATGGCCCTCTTATATTCGTGCTATTCTTTGTTCAACCCCGAAATTATAACATATCGCCCCAAATTATTAGCGATTATTTCGGTTTTGTTCAAATCTGCTCTGGAAAGCTGGAATTTTCCAGCAGGCGACGTAACCAATCTTCGTTGGTCGGGTGAACCTGCTCCATCGCTACCTCAAATTCCTGCGGCAAGAAGCGACTCCGTTCCAGCGTCAGGCTCAGGATTTGGAGGCTATCCCAATCGAAATTTACCTTTTTAATACGGATGAACTGATTGCCCGTTGCTTCGCGGTCTGCCCCTTGCCGGATGATATACGAGTCGGCAGGAATATTCCATTTTTCCTCATAGGGCCGTCCCTGTTCGTCTACCAGCCCGCTTTGAGCAAGCCGATTAAAGCGTTCTACTGCTTCGGCATAGGAAATATCGTTTTCTTCGGGTGCCTCCGAATTGGGCGACCCGGCGTAAATTCGTTCAAACAAGGGCGGTAAAGCCTTGATTTCGTCCTCGTCCAAATTTAGCTGCACCACCTGTTCTTTTGGGTAGACGTGAATTATCTGTTGAATATCGGCTACCAGCAAACGAAAATCGAACAGCCCTATTTTAATTATAACGTGAGTTAATTTGTTAGTATTCTGGTCGCCAATCACAAAAGCGACCTCACCGATATTATTTCCCCCGCCCGACCAGACGTTCCCGGCCAAAAAAATACTTGTTTCCATAAACCCCTCCCTTGATAGAGTTTTGAGTTTTGAGTTTCGAGTTATAACTCTTCTGTGTTCCTGGCGAGTTTGGCGGTAAATTTCCCTGCCCTAAAGGGCTGGGCTGATAACATGAAAACCTGGCTAAAGCCACGGGTCAGGCAAGATTTAGAACCTATCCCCATAGATAGTGGTTTAATCTATTGGCGGAGCAATATCCTACAAAATCCCGGCCCAATCGGGATAAGTTCTTAGCTAACCGCCTTAGTGGGGCAAGACGACAGTAAGCGCGATAGGTGGGAAAGTTACAAGCTGGCTAGATTTAACCAAACCTCGTTCCGCCCTTTAGGGCCGTCTTCATGTCATTAGCCCGGACATTCCATGTCCGGGAGACCACCATAATCTAACAAGTCAGATATGTAATCGAAATTACTCCCCTATAACCAACAACCCCTCTTTCTAACTTGAAACTCGCAACTCGCAACTCAAAACTAATGAATGGCCCCATTTGTGCATGTTCATATCATAAGGATATTAGACATGTCAGGAAAAATGAGAAAGCAAGATTTGTGCAATAAAGGAGAAAACTAGATGAACGTATCAATTAACTTTACGATACCCGACCCGTTACAACTACTGGTTTACATTGTTATCGGGTTGATAGCGGCCTTGCTGGTGGGCGCACTGGCCCGTATGCGTTCCACTTTCGGTTACGTAGTGGCGACGGTACTGGGAGCTTTCGGAGCGTGGCTGTTTGCCAACGTTTTGCAAATTCAAGTTTTGGGAGATATTGCTATTCAGAAGGTCCCGCTAATCCAGGCTTTCATCGGCGCATTGCTTTTCGCTCTGGTCGGAGCTTTGCTATTCGCCCGCCGCACAAGGGTGGTTGTAGACGAATAGAGAAGATTTCACGCAGAGGCGCAAGGAGAGCAAAGGAATTCAAGGAGTTTTGAGTTTCTTTGTCAAATTTCTGTGTCCTTTGTGGTGAAAATTCCTTTTCGTCTTAGCATTCTTCTTTGGGTCTTTGCCTGAAACTTACTTGCCAAAGTTGAAACAGAATTACTACCAAAAGGCTATTACGGATGAACAAAACGGCCATTGGTTTGTAATCGAGTTGGAAAAGTTCGGCGGCCAACAAGGGGAACGGCACAAAGCTGAGAATCAGGGCCAGCAGCAAAATTATTTGCTTGCGGCCTGTCCAGAAAGGCACAAAAGCCAGCAGCCAGACCATATATTGCGGCGAAAAAACTTTGTTTGCCAGAATGAACCAGATTACCGCCAAAGCCGTAGCCTGAATTAGCCAGTCGGTATGCAGGATTGCGCCCGGTTTTAGTTTACGAAAAGCTAACCAATAAATCACAAGCAGCCCGCCAACGGTTAGCAGCGTGGCAAAGGTGGCAAGCAGCCCGCTTATGGGCGAGGCCACCCCGATAGAAACATGGTCTACGGTAGAGCTGGCCGGGTAGAAGTTCAGGTAATGCCCGGCAGCCGCGATTACCCCATAAAACGATTCGATTTGAATACCGCGTTCGCTATGATACTTCAAAAAAGCCAAAAACCCGTCAGGACTGATTAGCAGGAAGGGCAGGGCGGTCAGCAAACCCGCTCCGGCAAATCCAGCCAGACAGCGCAAAGCGGCTTTGCCTTCGCTTCGGTATCGCCACAAATATAGCAAAACCAGAGGTAGAGCCACCGCCGGATAAAGCTTGGCTGCCGTTCCCAAGCCGAGTGCAATTCCGGCCCAACCCGGCTTGTTATCATAAATCCAGTACAGGCCGAGCAGCAGCAAAAAAGCCGCGCCAATATCGAAACGCTGCAAAAGGTAAAGCGAAATCGCGACGCTGCCCAGAGTGTACCAAATCAGCCGGGACATAAAAGAAACGGGCGCAGCCGCCGGGTAAAGTTTACACAAAAGGCGATAAGCCAGCAGCAAAACGGCTACTTGCAGCGCGAAACATTCAATGTGAAACAGGACGGCATAGGCATCGCGGCTTTCAAAGAATTCGCCCCGCAAACCGCCCGCCGGATATAGCACTAGCCAAGGCAACAGGAAAAAAAGCAGGGCAATCGGTGGGTATTCTACCCCAAAATCCCGGTAAGGCATTAGTCCGCTCATAATCTTACGAGAATATTCGTAATAATAGGTAACGTCCTCGGTGGCGGGCAGAACGGACGTGCCGAGATTGAACAGCATCATCAGCAAAAACAGCAAACCAATATAAATACCAAGATGTGTCTGCGGCGGCCAACCCGCTTGCGGCTTAACAGGTTGAACGGCTGGCTTCAGAGTGGGTTGCATACTAGCTCCCTGTATGGTGAACAAGTCGGAAATCGGAAGTATAACGTCGGAATGTATAACGTCGGAACTCGGAATTATGTAGTAGGATGTTGCTCCCCTGATAGATATTAGTCAAAAATCCACTGGCGAAACAATCTTCTACACAATTAAATCCCCACCGCATCTTATCATATTCGGCCCGCAAAGCTATAAAAAAGATATAAAAATTAGGGGCGCAGCCTAAACTACGTCCCCAACTCGTAACTATACTTAATCAGAAAAAGAAGTAGAATTGTTAGATCAGTGGTAGTCTGGCCCTGAAATGAATTTCGGGCTAAGTAATGGGAAGTTGGTTAAAACCAACTGAGAATTTATCTGAACCGAGGTTGGTTAAAATCAACTGGCGGAGCAGCATCCTACAGGGGATAGGGGCATCTTGTAAGATGTGGCTCTGCCCATTGATTTTGACCAAACGTCAACTGGCAGAGCAGCATCCTACAGGGGATAGGAGCATTCTTGTAGGATATTGCTCTGCCAATAGATTTCCTGGGATAAATTCTAATTCAAATAGAGACAGACTTTGTTAGAGTTGGTTTTGGCACAGCCCACCTTCGGCGAACCAACTTCCCATTACTTAGCCCGAAGTTCATTTCAGGGCGATTGGACGCTAGACCCTTTTCTAAATCATTATCTGATTAGCTATAGCAACCGCGTTCCTACCGATAACCAACTTCTAACGTTTTCTCTAACAACTAACAACTTCTTCTCTAACAACTAGCTCGCCGGTGCTACACCGGGCCGCACGTAGAGATTGAGGCGGCTTACGCCTGCGCCAGTGCCACTACTGCGGAGAGCAGTTAGCGGTACTTCCTTGCCGATTACGTTGCGGCTGAGAAGCTTGTGAAGCTGGTCAACGCTATTGACGGGCTGGTTATCCAGCGAAAGGATTACGTCGCCCGCCCGTAGTCCCGCGTTTGCCGCCGGGCTATTGGTCGAAAGCTGCAAAATACCTACCCCGGTTTTGGTTTGCAAGTTGAACTGGCGGATAATATTTTGGTTGAGCGGGCGTTGCTGGCAACTAATCCCTAAATAGCCCCGCGTAACCTTGCCTTCTTTCATAATCAGGCTAGTCACCCATTTGGCGGTATTGACCGGGACGGCAAAGCAAATGCCCTGCGCCATCGCAATTATCGCAGTATTGATGCCGACCACCTGCCCGCGAGTATCTACTAACGGGCCGCCGCTATTGCCGGGATTAAGAGCCGCGTCGGTCTGGATGATGTTTTCGATTAGTCGCCCGTTCTGGCTACGCAAGGAACGCCCGGTGGCACTAACCACTCCGGCAGTGACGGTAGTCTGGAAGCCGAGCGGGTTGCCGATAGCAATCACCAATTGACCAGTGCGTAATTTGTCGCTATCGCCCAATTTGGCCGAAGGCAAACCGTTTGCCCCAATTCGCACTACCGCCAAATCCGTGTCAGCGTCTTGCCCGACCAATTGAGCCGGATAATTCGTGCCGTCCGCCAACGTCACTTCGATACTGCTTGCCCCGCTAACCACGTGGCTATTGGTCAAAATGTAGCCGTCCGGGGCGATAATTACCCCACTACCCGCACCCTGCGCCTCAAAAGGGTTGCCGCCGCCATAGCCTCGCCGACGCATATTTTGACCGTTCATGGCTTTTTTTACGCCAATATTTACTACCGCCGGGCTGACCGTTTCCGCCACCCGTACTACCGCCTGAGAATAAGCATCCAAAAAATCGGCGGCTTCTTCCGCACTATCAAAATGTTCGGTTTCGCGGCCACCTACCGCCGCCGCTTCGTTTTCATTCGCCACCGGGTTATCTATATAAACGAGGTTATTCGCCTCAAAATTCTTATTATCAAACATGCCGAAAAGCCTTTCTATAAGAGAGAGCAATAAAAAAGAGCCGGGAAGTAATCGGGCTGGTCGGGCGTATTCTTGATTTTTCTGACTGATTGCGGCTTATTGTACCACCTGGATTGTTAGAAAAGTGTTTGCGGGCAAAACGGGTATTTCGGGCAAAGCCTCGCAAGAAACTTAACTACAGAGGACACGGAGGTTCACAGAGGAATTCTTGATGGGACGGGAGTGTTTATTATCTCACTGTTTGCACCCTCGCGAGGTCTAACGTGTTTTCTGTTTCCAACAGATGCTGCTGTAGTATTGACCGGGTCTTGCCTAACGGTGTGTAGATATGTATGGTAACATCAGGATCGCTTGGTAGCTGTAGGATATGAAACTCAAATTGGATACGCCCTAACACGGGATGCTGTAGCTCTTTCTGACGCGCTCCGGCGGCAAGTGCTTCAGGCTCCAGCCACCACTGGCTAAACTGGGGGCTAACTCGTTTCAGGTCAGCGACCAATTGCGTAATCCAGGCATCACCAGAATAGCGGGCGCAGGATGTATGAAAATCGGCCAAAACGTTTCGTCCGACACGTTCCCAATCTACGAAGAGTTGCGGCGTGCTTGGCCGAACAAAAAGCTGCCAAACTGAATTGAAATCGTAGGGCGGAGTCGGTTCAGAGATGTTGAGAATAAGGTCGGCGGCGCGATTCCAGGCCAGGTAGTCTCTGCGCCGACCCACCACATATGCTGGTATCGGGTCGAGTTCGGCCAGCAATCGTTGTAGGGCCGGACTGACACACTCCTCGTCAGGAACGACATAGGCAGGTAATGCTTGACCGGCCAGCAGAAACAAATAGCGACGCTCATTGAGGGTCAGCCGGAGTGCTTGCGCCAGACCCTCCAGAACCTGCGCCGACGGATGCACGTCACGCCCCTGCTCCAGCCAAACATAGTAGGACGTGCCAATGTTGGCGAGTTGGGCGACTTCTTCGCGGCGCAATCCCGGCGTGCGCCTTCGTAATCCAAGGGGCAAGCCAACTTCGACGGGTGTCAAGCGTGTGCGATGCTGGCGCAAGAAAGTAGCCAGCGTTTGCCGACGTGTTACCTCATTATCTGTCATATACTCTAATCCTTTATCCTGATAATGCCAGACCTATGATTAACAATGTCTGTTACTATTATAGCTACTGCACTATACTACTACCAGATTTGTGCCGCAAGCTGGTGCGAACCAGCGATTATTTAGTTCGACCCTTGTTCCGCCCTCACAGAAGGACGGCGGTTTCGGGGCGACGAGGGAAAGTTAGAACAAACTTGCGGCCTGTTTTGCAAATACTTATTAGTCATTAAAGAACAATAGGAGATTATCATGATTATTGTCACTGGGGCTAATGGCAAGCTGGGTCGGGCGATTGTAGAACGATTGCTCGAACGTCTTCCTGCCGGGCAGATTGGTGTGAGTGTCCTTGACCCGGAAAAGGCGCAGGGATTGGCCGAGCGGGGTGTCCGCGTCCGTCGAGGAGATTTCAGCGATAGTGCGACGCTTGCCCACGCCTTCGAGGGCGCGACCCAGGTGCTTATCGTTTCGGTCAATGCCACTGGCGAGCAAGCAATTCAGCAGCATCGTACCGCCATTAATGCGGCAAAGGCAGCTGGTGCTGGTCGCCTCCTGTACACCAGCCATATGGGGTCGTCCCCGACCTCACTCTTCGCTCCAATGCCCGACCACGCCGCTACTGAGGAAGCCCTTCGGGATTCAGGTGTAGCCTTCACCTCGCTTCGCAACGGCTTCTACGCGGATACGGTGCTTAGGCTGCTTGGTGAGGCTCTCAAAACGGGCGAGTTGGTCGCGCCGGAGGACGGGCCTGTCGCGTGGACAACCCACTTTGATTTGGCCGAAGTTGCAGCCATTGCTTTAAGCGCGGAAAATCAGGCGGGTCTCAATGGTCTGACCCCTAACCTTACCGCTTCCGAAGCGGTTGACCTGGAAGGCATCGCAGCCATCGCTGCGCGGCTGACAAACCGCCCCATTCGCCGGGTTGTTGTGCCGGATGCCGTCTATCGGGCTGGCTTGCTTGCACACGGTGTTCCTGAGCAGGTAGCAGACATGCTTCTGGGTCTTTATCGTGCGGCGCGACAGGGAGAGTTTGCTCAGGTAGACCCAACCCTTGACCGCATCATTGGCCGTCCGTCAATGCCCTTACAGGATTTTTTGAAAGAAGGGATTTCAGCCACAAGCTGATAGTATGCTGCCAACAAGAGAGTAGAGTTCGGAAAAACGACTTTACGAAAGCGCGTTGGAATGTTATAATTCTGCAAGTAAGAAATCGTAAAAGAAGTTGTAAAAGAAATCGGAAAAATGATAATCCCTCAAAAGGGTACTTGTGAAGTAAAGCAGGGGTAATCAGCAAAGTAGCCCTGCATGGACTACAGAGGAGAGCGTTTGTCGTAATGAAGGTTATTTTGACCGAAGAAGTACAGAATTTGGGCGAAGCTGGTACGATTAAAGAAGTCGCCAACGGTTATGCCCGTAACTACTTGCTACCGCGTGGTTTGGCGAAAGCTGCTACGCCCGGTATGGTGAAAGTAGTAGAAGAGCGCAAAGCCGCCGAAGCCCGCCGCGTGACGAAGGCCGAAGACGAAAATCGCGCTTTGGCTGCCCAAATCGAGCAGCAGAGTTTGACCTTTACTGTTCGCGTAGGTAAACAGGGTCGTTTGTACGGCTCGATTACTTCTGCCGATATTGCGAATGCACTTTCACAGCAAATCGGGCAGACGATTGACCGCCGCAAGGTAGATTTGACCGACAATATTCATAGCGTCGGCACTTACGAAGTAGCGGTAAAATTGGTAGGACGGCTTGCTCCTAAAGTTAAGGTTGTGGTTCAATCCGATCAACCTGAAGAAGTAGCCTCGCCCCAATTGGAAGAAACGACGGCTGCGCCCGAAGTTGCGGATACGGACTCGGACGAAGAATAAATTGTTTTAGCGACAGGCCATTCAAGCTTTGCTTTGTTCCCGACGCTTAGTAAAGCTTGGCGGCCTGTGTTTTCTAAAGCTTGCAAACTGGTAAGTATTTTCGCACATCTTTATTTGCTCAAAAATTGTTAAACGCAATAAACTTATCTGCAAAAGCTGGTAATTGAGCCACCTTTTCAGATACGGCTAAATAAAGAAAACAAACTTTGCTTTTGGGCGAATTTGAGTGCTACTACCGGGTTTAGTTTGCTTTACCCTCTTTATAATAATTCAGCTTTTGCAAGAAAATTTTACTCTTGCTTTCTCCGGCTGCTTTATTATTGAGTATCTTTGGTGTAATGGAATAGTCGGGCTATCGTAGATTCACGGGGTGGCAAGGCTATGTCCATCGAAACACCGGCTTCATCTTCCGGCTTCGGTTCTTATAATCGCGACGACAACCGTCGCCGCTTTAACGGGCGCGACAACGGTTTTGGCGTAGCCAATGGGCCGGGCGGCGAGAAAGCAATTCCCCATAATCCAGAAGCTGAAGAAGCGGTAATTGGTTCGCTCTTGATTGACCGCGATACCGTTATTAAAATTGCCCCGATTTTGCGCCCCGCCGATTTTTTCAGCGAAGAACGTTCGGCTATTTATGAAGCCATTCTGGATTTGTACGAATTGCGTACTCCCGGCGATTTGATTACCCTGCGCGATGAACTCAAACGGCGTGGCAAACTTGGCGAAGGCGAGGGCCAGGTTAAAATTGCCAATCTGTTCAAGATGATGCAAATCACCCCTAGCCCAATTCACGTCGAACATTACGCCAAAATTGTGCTGCGCTATGCCATTATGCGCCGTCTTATCGGGGCAGGGGCGCAAGTTACCGCGCTTGGTTTTGACGAACAGCTCGAAACTCAGGAAATGATAGACCAGGCCCAGCAGCTAATTTACGGGGTGGTGCAAGAAGGGGTCAAGCGCGAAGCTATCAAGGTTGGCTCAATCCTTGAAGAATACTTTGACCGTCTGGCCTTTTTGCAGGAGCATAAGGGCGAGATTATCGGTGTGCCAAGCGGCTATGTGGATTTGGACAAAATTACTGGCGGTTTCCAGCCCTCCGACCTGGTGATTCTGGCTGCGCGTCCTGCTACCGGGAAAACCTCGCTGGCTCTGGGCTTTGCCTATAACGTCAGTATGAAGTATCAAAGGCCAGTAGCGGTATTCAGCCTTGAAATGTCCCGCGAACAATTGGTGCAACGTATGCTGGCGATGGAAACGGGTGTAGATTCGCATCGCTTGCGAACGGGCTATATTGATGAGCAGGAATGGGACAGGGTTAGCCGCGCTTTCGGCAATCTGGCAACCGCCCCACTTTACATTGACGACTCGGCGGGTATCAGTATTCTGGAAATGCGAAGCCGCGCCCGCCGTTTGCACGCTGAATACGGCATCGAGATGCTCATTATTGATTACTTGCAGCTAATGGCCGGGTCGCGCACTGAAAACCGGGTGCAGGAAGTTTCCGAAATCTCCCGCAGTCTCAAAGGTTTGGCCCGTGAACTGAATATCCCGGTTATCTGCCTTAGCCAGCTTTCCCGCGCTGTCGAAAGCCGCACCAGCCACGTCCCCCAACTCAGCGACTTACGCGAAAGCGGTTGTCTAACGGGCGATACATTGGTTTATCTGCCGGATAGCGGCACTTACCAGAGAATAGATTCTTTAATTGGTCAGAGCAACTTTAACGTATTGGCCCTGAATGAAAATACCTGGCAATTAGAGCCGCGCCCGGTGCTTAAAGCTTTTGCTACCGGCCTAAAACCCGTCTTTGAAATAACTACCCGACTTGGCCGCAAAATCAAAGCTACCGCTAACCACAAATTCGTTACTATTAGCGGTTGGCAACGTCTGGACGAATTGCAACCCGGCTTGCATCTGGCTTTACCCCGCCGTTTGCCCGAACCGCTTCTAAATAAAGGCGAGATGAGTGAGGCCGAATTGGGATTACTGGGGCATTTGATTGGCGATGGTTGCACTTTGCCGCGCCATTCAGTCCAATATACTACTAACGACCCCACGCTGGCCGAAACAGTGGCAAATCTGGCGACTGAAATTTTTGGCGATGCCGTCGCCCCCCGTATCCAGCAGGAGCGCAAGTGGTATCAGGTTTACCTGAGCGCAAGTTATAGACTAACGCACGGTGTCCGAAATCCTGTAGCCTCCTGGCTCGACAAAATGGGAATTTTTGGTCTTCGTTCTTACGAAAAATACGTGCCGGAAGTAGTTTTTGCTCAGTCTACTGAGAAAATCGCCCTATTCCTGCGTCACTTGTGGGCAACCGATGGCAGTATTCATCTTGGTGAAGGTGTTAAGCATTACGCTAATATTTACTATGCTTCAAGTAGCCAGCAATTAGCCCGAAATGTTCAATCGCTTTTGCTTCGCCTTGAAATTACCGCCAAGCTTTCACGCCGTTCTCAAGCGGGTAAGGGCCGCGACCAATATCATATAATAGTTAGCGGTAAGGCTGATATTGAGCGGTTTTTGAAGCTGGTTGGCGGGATTGGGCAGAATAAAACCGTGCATCACGCCGCAATTGCTGAGTATTTAGGTGAAAAAGTTGCTAACACCAACCGGGATGTTTTGCCGCGTGAAGTCTGGCGAAAAATGGTAGTTCCGGCTATGCAAACCGCCGGAATTACTACAAGGCAAATGCAGGCCGGGTTGGGCAATGCCTATTGTGGTACTGGATTATATAAACAGAATTTGAGCCGGGAACGAGCCGCAAAACTGGCTCAGGTGGTGAATTCGGAAGAACTTAACAAATTAGCTCAAAGCGATATTTATTGGGATGAAATTATCTCGATAGAACCAGCCGGAGAAGCCGAAGTCTACGACTTGACTGTCGAGGAATGGCATAGCTTTGTAGCCAATGACGTAATTGTTCACAACTCGATTGAGCAAGACGCAGATATTGTTATGTTTATTTATCGAGAAGAAATGTATAATCCCGAAACTGAGAAGAAAAATTTGGCGGAAATTCACATTGCCAAGCACCGTAACGGGCCGACGGGGGTTGTACCGCTCTTTTTCCATAGCAAAACTACTCGTTTCGCCGATTGCGAACCTTATCGTCAAGCTCCTCGTTAATAATATTGAAAATATTTGGAAAATAAATTCGAGCTGGTACTTGATTTATGTCTATTTGCGCCGTATGATGATAGTGAAATGAAAATTTATGTTCGGCGCGGGAAAACAAATTGATGCGAAAATTCGTCGGCTTCGATATAGGGGATAGCCCGGAAAGACGTTTTACTGGCGTACCGGCGGCCTTTTTCAGCCAGCTATTGCCCCAAATTACTAATTTGGCCGAGTTAAAGGTTACACTATATACTTTTTATCTGGCGGCTCAAAAAAAAGGTGAGCCAAAGTGGGTGGGTTATTGGGAATTGGCCGAAGCCGAAGATTTGTTGACGGGATTAAAGCGGAATGGCGACCCGCGTCCGGCTCAGGAGCATTTACGGGAAGGGCTGGAACTGGCAATTACTCGCGGGACTTTGCTTCGCTTGATTGCCGCGCCGCCCCCGCCCGAATTCTTGCAAGGTAGTGAGGAATTTGAACCGGCTTCCGTCACCTGGTTTTTGCTCAATACCGCTTCTAACCGGGAATTTGTGGCGAAACTGGAACGTAGCGAGATTCAGATAGAAAATACTCCTTTGCTGCAAGGGTTGGATTTGTGGGATTTTCCCTTGCCAAACAAATCACGTCCCGAAGGGGCAGCCAGTAGCGAAATTATCGGGCAAATTGAGGAATGGAAACAACAGCAGGTCGAACGCTGGAAGCTGAAGACGCAACGACCTGATATTTATACATTATATGAGCAAAATATTGGCCCGCTTACGCCGATTTTAAGTGAGCGGTTACGCGAGGCCGAGCAAAGTTATCCGGCAGAGTGGGTAGAGGCGGCCTTTACCGAAGCGGTTAATTATAACCGACGAAGTTGGGCCTATATTTCACGTATCTTGGAAAATTGGGCAATCGAGGGCAAAGATGGGTCAGAACGACGAGAGCGAGAGCGAGATGAACGGCAACGGGATAACCGAAGACGAACGCCTGTGGGCGGAGATGGAGCGCGAACGGCAAGCCCGCCAGCGTATGGGGAATTCGTACCCGGAACGACAACGCCGCAACGACCTGCCCCGCAAGGTCGGGAACGAGGACATTCCGATGTTTCGCAACCTCGCGCCGGGGCCGGGCAGCTTCTCCAATGGCGCGGGGCCGAAGCCGAGCGTAAACGGCAACTTCGCCGCCAACGCCAGCCTCAGCCCGAAGATACCGAACAAAAACCTTGAGCCAATCGCTCCGCCCGAAAATATTGTACGTCTGCCCCGCCCGGTGGCTGGCCCGCTCGAACCTTTTGTCGAGGCCGATGCTTGCCCGATTTGTCGGGGAAGCGGCTTTCTGCGGATGGATGTCCCGGTGGGCGATTCAAATTTCGGGCGGCTGGTGGATTGTCAGTGCAAGGCGGCTGAAAAAGACCGTCGTTCCCGCGAAGAACTCAAAAAGGCCAGCAATCTGGATTATTTCAAAGATTTGACCTTTGATACTTTTAACCCGCGTGTTCCCGGCAACGGTATCCGGGAAGCTTATAACGCTGCCCGCAAATTTGCCCAAGACCCTAGCAACTGGCTTTTGATGATAGGTGGCTACGGCTGCGGCAAAACTCATCTGGCGGCGGCGATTGCTAACGAAGCCTTGCAAAGAGGGGTAGCTCTTTACTTCGCGGTTGTTCCCGATTTGCTCGATTTTCTGCGGGCAACTTTTGACCCCAACAGCGAAGCGACTTACGACGAACGTTTTGACAAAATCCGCAATTTGCCTTTGCTTATTCTGGATGACCTGGGGACGGAAAATTCCAAGCCCTGGGCGCGGGAAAAACTTTACCAGATTATCAACCACCGCTATAACGCCAAGTTGCCAACGGTTATCACCACCAATCAGGATTTGTACCAGATTGACGGGCGGATTCAATCGCGTATCTGTGACCAGCAACTTTGCAGCGTTATCCAGATTGACGCGCAAGATTATCGGATGATGCCGCCGCAGGAGCGCAACCGCCTGCGTCCGCCCGCGCCCGGCCCACTTCAAAAACGTTCCTACTAACTTCTGAAACTGGCTTTAACTTGAAGGTAAAAGAAAAATGCAAAACTTCCCTATTCCTAGAATAGATAAAAATCCAGATTTGCGAAAGCATCTTCTAAAATATTGCAGGCTTAAAATTGGTGATGTATGGTCTGACTCGATATTCGGTCATAGAGTGGGTTGTTTGGATGCTGCTAACCAAGCTGATGTAGAAAAATTGATGCAAAAAGATAAAGCCACATTAGCATTACAAGACCCCCCCTATAATGTGGTTGCATTTGAACAAAGAGAATTAGAGGATTACATTGTGTGGTGTAATAAGTGGGTAAATACTTCCAACTTAGCACTCGCCGACAATGGTTCCTTATATGTATGGATCGGTGCCGATCAAAATTTTGGGTTTCAACCACTTCCTGATTTTATGATAATGATGCGCGAAAGCTCTTTCAGGCCACGTAGCTATATTACTATGAGAAATCAAAGAGGCTATGGGACGCAAAAGAATTGGATGGCAGTTCGCCAAGAGCTTTTATATTATGTAAAAGGTCAGCCTGTATTTAACGTAGAAGCAGAATACACCGACATTCCTAAAATACTTAGAGGCTATTATAAAGAAATAAACGGAAAAGTTACCGAGAATTTTGAAAGAAGTAAATCGGATAATATTAGGGCCGGGAATGTTTGGGTGGATATTCAGCAAGTTTTTTACCGTATGGAAGAAAACGTTAATGGTTGCTATGCCCAAAAGCCTCTTAAAAGTTGTGAAAGAATAATTAGAGCCAGTTCAGTTGAAGGCGATATTGTTGTTGATTTTTTCAGTCATTCTGGTTCAACTTTAATCTCAGCAGAAATGCTAAATCGAAAATGTTACACTGTTGATTCTGATGCTGTTTATTGTGAAGTTGCTATCCGAAGATTAGAGCATTTTAGAAGGTCTGGTAAAACTGGCTGGCAAAACAGCAATCCATTTGAGCAAGAGATACTTGCCGACAAGGAACTGCGACAACTCTTACAAGAGGAGTCAAATTTAATTATTTCTCAAAAACCAACAATTGATGGTCAACAACAACTTACTTTATTTTAATCATATATAATCATATGGAAGATTTACGTCAAAAACTAGAAAAACTTTTGGACAGTTTAGAAAACGCAGATCAGGTTCGAGCTAATTTAATAAGGCAAAAATCCTTTTATCCTTTTAATGAATTTGAACATAGAATTTGCCATTTGATTGCAAGTGGTAAGTTATCTATCCAATTATACGAAGAGTTAAGAAACGACTATATACAGCGTAATAAGTATTTAGACTTGTTTGAAATTAGTGCGCCTAGAAGTTTTGGCGAGAAATGGGCGCAACAACATTTACAAGAATTAGTACAGACTTTACAAAAACCTAGCAAGAAATATGACCTTGATTATAAAGGTCAATATGATTTTATTCTTACTCCCTCTATACGTGTCGAAGTTAAGGCTTCCCGTGCGGTTGGTTTTAACGAAGATGCCCCTTTATATATAAAGGCACTCTCATCTGACTCCCCTAAACCTTTCGATATGAACTTCCAACAAGTAAAACCTGGCTGCTGTGATGTTTTTGTTTGGATTGCTGTGTGGAAAGACCTAATCAAATATTGGGTAATTTCATCTTATGAAGTAGAAAACAGCCAATTCTACTCTAAAGGACAGCATAGGGGTAATAAAGGCGAAGGACAACTTCATATCAAGCAAGATAACATTAGTCGTTTTGACCAATATTCCGTTCAACCTGGAGATATAGAAGAAGCAATAAGATTAGCCAATAATAATGAGAAGAAATTTAGAGAAGTGAACTAACATTAAAATGAGCGGATTTTTTGCGGGGGGCGACCTTAGCCCCAATTCGATTGAACAGGCCCGGCGGCGTAAAGCCGAAAACGGCGGCTATATTGATTTGACCAGCAGCAATCCGACCCAACAGAATTTGCTGTTCCCGCCCGATGTGCTGGAAGAAGCGGCGGCGGGTTACTGGTCGAAACGTCGCTATCAGCCTGACCCCTTCGGGATGCCTTCCGCTCGTGAAGCGATTGCCCGCTATTATAGGGGGCGCACCCCCGCCCTTGAGTTTGGCCCGGAGCAATTATTTATTACCGCCAGTACCAGCGAGGCATATTCGCTGCTTTTCGCCCTTTTGACCGAGCCGGGTGATAATGTACTTGGCCCGGAGGTGACTTATCCCCTTTTTGAGTATCTGGCGGCTATCCATCATATCGAATTACGCCCGTATCAAATGGATGAGGCCCAAAATTGGCAGATTGACCCCCAGAGTTTAATCGAGCAAGCCGACGAGCGCAC
>JBBQGP010000059.1:0-27230 GCA_038323095.1 Chloroflexia bacterium
TCAGCCCTCCCTTTAGCACTTCCCGTTAAATTCCTGGTTTTACAAAAAAAAGTAAAAGTCTTGATAGCAGATAGCAATTCACACTTGACTAAGCCTCGCCTGAGATTGATAATAGGGCGGGCAGTGTGAAAAGCTGCCTGCGTTTTTATTACTTTTTTTATTACTTTGCAGGACAAATTAAAAACATGGCGCGAACTCTGGTTATTTTAGGGCGGGAATTGCGCGAATTGCGTTTGAACCGTACTTTCTTTCAAACTATGGCAGTTTTCCCGGTAATAATGATTGGCTTGCCGGTAGTAGCAATCCTCTTTTTTACGGCAGCAGTCAAAGGGGTAGTATCGGGCGATTCTATGACGGATGGAATGGTCAGTCAGGCTGGAATAATTAGCGGCAACAGCACTGCTGATATATTGGCCGGAGTAGTAATTATTTGCCTGAGCTTTTTCTTGCCCGTTCCAATGGTGCTACCTATGACGATTGCTTCATATAGTGTTGTAGGCGAGAAAGAAAAGAAAAGCCTTGAGCCGCTTTTGGTTACACCGATAAAAACCAGTGAGCTTTTGATTGGCAAAGCTCTTTCGGCCATCGTTCCCACTTTGCTGCTTTGCTGGGTTTGTTTTACGGCTGTCCTGCTGGTTATTCGCTTGCTGGTAAACGATGCCGTACTATCGCGGCTAAATTTGCCCGTCTGGGCCGCCACGGTTTATTTATGGACACCGCTTTTGGCGACTATGACCGCGCTGGCCGGAGTAATTCTTTCTTCGCGGGCGCGAGATGCGCGAGCCGCTCAACAGACCGGCAGCTTGATGGTTTTGCCTTTGCTTGGTTTTGTGCTGGGTCTGGCTTTTGGCTTTATTACAATTAGCTGGGTTTGGTGTTTATTAGGGGTATTGCTGGGGCTGGTAGTAAATTTGCTGCTGTATCAAGTAGCTTTACAGGTGTTTCAACGCGAGAATATTCTTACAAGGTGGAAATAAATGCTACGATTGGGCCTTACAAATGATGTTGACCTTGCCCCGCTTTTCTTCCCGCTAGAGGCGGGTTGGGCGGCAACCCCGCCGGGGTTGGAAACCAAAAACGGGACGCTGGCCGAACTGGAAACAATGTTACTGGCCGGAGAATTGGATATTGCCCCAATCGGCCCCTCAACTTACGCCAATCATCAAAAAAGTTTATTTTTGCTGCCCTACCCGGTGCGGGCCTTTGATTTGGCCGCCGATGCCCTTTTTCTGATAAGTAATAAACGTTTGGACAAATACGAAAAGCCCAAAGTAGCCGTCGCCCCAACTGCTACTACTGGCGAGGTTATATTGAGCGTAATTAGCCGTAATTTCTACAGCTTCGAGCCACAATTTATCCGGGTTTCAAGCGAAATTTCGGCCTTAACCGCCCTGACAGGTGAAGCCGATATTTGCGTTTTGAGCGGAGAAATCGGGATGCGCTCGGTTGGCCCGGCTAAAGGTAAAGGCTATTTTGTGGAAGATTTAACCAAAGCCTGGTGGCTTTATACTGAAATGTCGCTGCCTTTGGTATTATTTGCGGTGCGACGGGCCTGGACAGAGCAGGAAGCGAACGCTATTCAGATGAGCCGGGCAGTTATGCAAATGTTTCGGGGTGGCTTGCAACAGGCCAAAGACCAAATGCCCACCCTGACCGAACGGGCCGAAAAGCGTACTGGTCTGCCCGCCGAAGCCCTCACTGGTCATTACGCAGCGCAACGTTATGAACTTAACCAAAACCATTTGCGGGGCTTGCTCGAATTTTACCGGCGGGCGGGACAAGCTCGGATTACCCCTTTTGTGGAAGATTTGGAATTTTACCCACCCCTCGTTACGCCTGCCCCTGCGCCGCCCGCCCCACCTCGCCGTAGCATTAGTGAAGATGACCTTGCTAAAATCAAAAACGGTGAAAAACCAAACTCACGTCCCCGCCCTAATTCCGCCTCGAACCGGGCTGCCGCACAAGGCTTGCGGGTTATCAAAGGCGGCAAAGACCCGGCTACCGAAGGCGAGGATGAGGATAAAGAAGACGGCAATGATGAATAAAATAGTAAAAGAGGAGAAATAAAGAGGAAAGATGCTAAAAGTTTCGATTGTGGGGGTGACGGGCTACGGTGGCGGCGAGTTGCTACGGCTGTTGGGCAAACGAGCCGATATACAATTGGTAGAATTAATCGGGCGTAGCGCGGCAGGACAACCACTTGGCGCGGTTTTCCCCTCGCTGACCCCGCTTGGCCTGACCATTAACAAAGGCGAAGATCTGGAAAGGCCGGAAGAAGCCGACCTGGTATTTCTGGCTTTGCCCCATCACGCTTCGGCAGAAAAAGCCGCCCAGATTCTAGAACGTGCGCCTCGCACCAAAGTAATTGATTTATCCGCCGATTTCCGTTTGCGCGATTTGGCAACTTACGAAGCCTGGTACGGGGCGCATCCCGCCTCTTATCTTTTGAAAGAAGCGGTTTACGGCTTGCCCGAACTTTACCGTCAGCAGCTAACCTCCGAAACCCGCCTTGTTGCCAATCCCGGTTGTTACCCGACTTGCTCGGCTCTGGCCCTTGCTCCGGCCCTTAAGGGGGAAGCGGTTATTGAGCCGGATATTATTATTAACGCCTTGAGTGGCACAAGCGGGGCAGGCCGTGAGGTCAAGCAACATTTGCATTATAGCGAAATGAACGAAAGTGCCAGTGCTTACGGGCTTGCCCCCGCCGGACATCGCCACCAGCCCGAAATTCAGCAGATTTTGCAAGACCAGTACGGTGCTAAAGTTGAAGTTTTGTTTACTCCCCACCTTGTGCCACTTACTCGCGGGATGCTTGCCACTTGTTACGCCCGCCTGTCCGCCGATTTTCTGAACGAATACCGCGACGCTAAAGCAGCAAACGCAGCTTTGCGTGAACGCTATCGCGAATTTTATAAAAATGACCCATTTGTAATAGTGCAAGATAGCCCGCCAACCACTAAAATGACGCTAGGCAGCAATTATTGTTTTGTCTACCCAACCGCCGACTTAAAAACCGGGCGGCTGGTAGCTATCGGGGTACTGGATAATTTGGTAAAAGGGGCAGCGGGTGAAGCTGTCCAAAATATGAATTTGTTAGCGGGTTTGCCCGAAACTAGCGGGCTGGAAATGACCGCAATCTATCCTTAAATACAGTTAAGTTGGAGAATAATTGTGAACATATCAAGCTACAAAACAAAATTCAAGCAACGTTCCCAAAATTTGCGAACTACTCTCGGTCATATTGTAAATATCCAGCGCAAAGGCTATTTGCAGTTTTTCACCGATAACTGGCACGAGCAAGGCGATTTAGTCAAGCTGGAACTAGGCCCGGTCACTATACATATGGCAATTCATCCTGATTACGTCAAGCACGTAACTATCGAAAGCCGCCAGAAATATGATAAGCGCAAATCTTACGAGATGGTTCGCAAATTATTACTGGGTAACGGGCTGGTAAGTAGTACGGGCGAACTATGGCAGCGACAGCGTAAGTTAATGTCGCCCTTTTTTACTCCGCGTGGCATTGAACAATACGCCTCGATTATGATTGAGGACAGTCAGAATTTCGCTCAACGCTGGAACAAATTAGCCGAACAGGGACAGCCCGTAGACATGATTGACGAGATGATGAAGATTACCGCTTCGATAATCTTGAAAACCATGTTTAGTGTCAGTATTGATCCGTCCGCTCTGGAGATGAAAGAAGCGGTTGAGACGCTAATCAAAACAAGTACCCTGCGAAATCTTGCCGTCGTTAAACTACCCTTATGGTTGCCTACTCCCCAGAACCGCAAGTATTTTGCCTCGCGCAATTTTGTTAATACTTACGTTCAGGAGATAATAAAGCAGCGTCGGAGTATGCCGCAAAAGCAGTGGCCCAGCGATTTGCTAACCCGTTTGATGACAGCGCGGGATGACGAGAGCGGCAAAACAATGGATGACCAGCAAATTCTGGACGAGGCCATTACCATCTTCTTTGCCGGACACGAAACTACCGCCCGTACTCTTTCTTTCGCCTGGTATGCCCTTTCCCAAAACCCGCAGGTAGCCGAAAAACTACAGGCTGAACTTGACACGGTACTTGGCGGACGAGAGCCAACCCTGAACGATTTGAAGCAGTTGCCGTATACCTTGCAAATAATCAAGGAAACCCTGCGGCTCTACCCTGCTGCCCCGATTTATATACGCGATGCGGTTGAAGACGATGTTATAAACAATCAGGTAATTGCGGCAGGCACTCCTGTGATGCTTAGTCCCTTCCTGACCCACCGTCACCCTGATTTTTGGCCCAATCCCGAAGAATTTGACCCGGAACGCTGGCTGCCGGAACGTGAAAAAGCCCAGCATCCCCAGGCTTATCACCCCTTTGCGACAGGCCAGCGCGTTTGTATCGGCAACAATTTTTCTTTGCTGGAGTCCCATATTTTATTGGCGGTTCTGGCAGCTCGCTTTAATCCCCGCTTGTTGGCAGGCCATAAAATCCAGCTGGAAGCGGTGGGCGTGCTTAATTCCAAAAACGGTATTCCAATGTTTATCGAAAAGCGGTCAGCCAATTCCAAACTTGAGGCTCACTCCGCCCTTAGTCCTCAGTCTTTGGCATAAGGGTCACGCGCTTCGGTTTCGGGGTCGCCCGGTGCGCCGCCGTGGTCGTTATGCCCGATGTTGGGCGCAGCCATTGCCGCACTTGGAGCGTTCCCCAGATTGGCAACTGGTGCGGCGGCGGGTGGCTCGTTACTAACAATACCCGAATTCAGACTGCCTGGCTTTATTGATGGGCCAGTTTGCATACTAGCGGCATCCATATTATGAGCCTCGCGCATATGTTGTTCGATTGCTATAGACAAAGCTTGCGAGTCAGTCGAGCTATCAGTATAACCACAAATTGGGCAAGTAGACAAAAGCGATCTGTTAGTATCAGCCATTTCCAAATCCTCCTGTTATTTAGGCTGGTATCTTCGCCAGCCTTTTAGAATTAAATCAAAAGCTAATTTTAACTCAATCATAAATTATGCCACCCTTAAACTGTTCGGCCTATAGCTAAATTTCTCGCTTTGTTCCCACTTTGTAACTTGTTTCTTAACTCAGCTTTGCTATAATACCAGAAACAATCTAGCTTCTTCAAAGCTGCCATAGTAAAAGGTAGCAACTTCAAAGGAGTTGCCCGGTTTTTTGGTAATTTTCATCAGCAATATAATCCACGCAAGAGTTTGCTTCGTATCAATCAGTAATAAGGCAGAAGTAGTTAAAAGTTTGGAAATTTAGCCAAATCTTTAACAGTTTTACAAAGGTATTTTACACTTATTTAATACATGGGATTGCTGATTCCGCCTATAATGCGGTAAAGTTCTCGCCAAAACACAGAGGTAGCTTTGCCGTAGCCGCAAATCGATATTGGTGCAGGAGCATAGAATGTTATTTTTTAAAGTTTTGGGTCGTTTAATCGGACGCTTCTTCACAGGAATAGGTCAGGTGCTGGGCGGAATTTTTCGGATTATACGCCGTAACGAATTAACCTTGGGCGTAATTGTAGTGCTGGGCCTAATAATAGGCGGAATTTACCTGCTTTTAACTGCTCTGAATATTAACATCGTAATCGGCCAGCCCCAGACTGTGTCTGCCCCTGCCGTCGTGACCGCCGCTCCCTCGCCCACTCCTGCCCCTCAACCAACCGCCGTCCCCCAGGCTGTTACCCGTAGCAATGCCCCCGACGCTACCGAAAAATTTATGCGCGGGCAGGTTACTTTTGATGCCAACCAGATTTGGGATGCAATGGGCGCAGAATTACATACGGCTTTGCAAAGTCGGGGACGCGATAAAGCTTCGATAGAACGGGATTTCCAGAGCTTGAAAACCAGTGGCGTACAATACGAAACTTATCAATATGTTGGGGGCTACAAAGCTCCCGAAGGGGAATCCATTCATTTTTATGTGGTGCGTTTGCGCGATGGCGATAATAAGGCCACCGAACGCTCTTATACTTTCCGTCTGGATAACGATGGTAAAATAGCATCTTTTATTTCGTCCTAGTTTCCAGCTTTGCGTAAAATCTCTCTTCAACAAAACTGTATTAAATGTAGAGGTAGTTAGCCTATGATGATTTTCAGAGTAATTGGTCGCTTGACTGTTCGTTTCTTCGCCGGGCTACGCGGGGCGATTAGTGGAATTCTTCGAAGTATTATCCACCACCCGATTAGCTCTTTCTTTTCGCTGCTCGTACTGGGTCTTGTAATTGCTTCCTGGATATTTTTCGACGGGTTCGGCTTTGATTTTGGTAGCAAAAGTGATGCTGCCGTATTGACCGCCCAACCTGCCACCCAATCCAATGGTAAAAGCGATGAGTTTTTGAACGCTTACGGCAAGCTGGACGCGGCGGCAATGTGGAACTTGATGGCCGAAGATTTCCGCCGTACCCAGCAGGAAAACGGTATCGCCAACGCTCAGGAAATGCAAAAGCGGATTGACGATAAAATCAAGGAACTGAACGGCGGCAATAACACTAAACCCAAAACTACCTTTTTATGGAACAATGGGCGTACCAATAGCGATGGCTCGGCTTTCGACGTTTTTGTGGGGGATATAACATGGGCGGTTCCGGCTGATAAAATGCCCAAATCCATTCTGTATGGCATTACTAGTGACAAAAGCGGCAAAGTCAAAAGCGCGTTCAGTCAAGTTTCCCGTTCGGATGCGGGCGACCCAATTCTGACGGCGGCTTTCCCGACTAAAAAAACCAGTGCTGATGGCACTAAAGCTGCCGAAGCCGCTTACGCCGATGCTAACGCCGCTCGTAATGCGGTTGCTGATGAATTTATGGCCGGAATGACCAATTTTGACGCAAAGCGCATCTGGAACACGCTTTCCCCTAATTACCAAAAAGAATTATCCGGCAAAAACGTTTCGGCGGATAGTATCCAGAAAATTTTTGACCGCCTCAAGAAAACTGCTCAGGATAGTAACACCAAGTTGCTTTATCAGGGCTATACCTTGCGGCAAACCGTTAATTATCCCAACGGCAATACCGTAAATGATTACTTTGCCGCCTTGCAAATCAAAGACCAGGTGCAATTGCCGGATTACGTCTTACTTTTGGATGTTTCGGGCAAGATTGCCGCCATTACCACAACTGACCCGTACTTATCGCAAGGTCTGGGACGGGCGCAACAATAAATCTAAGTGCTGAGGACTGAGGGGGAAGTCGGAAGTCGGAAGTCGGAAGTTAGTGGGAAACACCTTACTTACTTTCAACTTTGCCCTCAGTCCTCAGCACTTCAAGAGCAGGATATTGCTCTGCCAATAGATTTTGGTTAAATACCTACTGGCAGAGTAATATTCTACAAAAAATACTGTTTTAGTTATATAAACAGGAAGCGTTAGAGTAATATCAAGAAAGGAAGTCGCTATCCCGGTTAAGTTTCGAGCCGAGGAAAGCGCATTACAAATATGGAGAATTTGAGAAGCAAGCGACGACCTGTGAAGCAACAGGACGAAGTGGATGAGGCGATAGGCCAGCTGGGTAAGAAATTGCGCTATAACTCGATTACCCGGCATTGGTGGAAATGGTTGCTCTGGGCTTTCTTGCTTAGTGGCCTTTATTCGCTGATTGCTCCCCAACTTAGCAAGGGCGGCATTGGTGGTTTGTTTGGCTTTTTGTTCAGCACTGCCCTGCAATTAGCGATTGCCTTATTCTTTGGTATTGCTCAATTCGTCGGTATTTTCTGGTTCTTGAGCCGAGGTCGCACCTATTGGGTCAAGCCGGGTGAAACGGGCGTAAGTTTTAACGATTACAAGGGCAACCCGGAAGTTTTGGCCGCCGCCCGCGAAGTTGTGACCCTTTTGCGCGGCGCACGCCAGTTCAAGGAAATGGGCGGCGATGTTATTCGCGGCTTCTTACTAGAAGGCCCTCCCGGAACTGGTAAATCTTATCTGGCCCAGTGTATTAGTACCGAAGCCGGTATCCCCTTTGGCTATTTGAGCGCACCGAGCTTGCAAAGTATGTTTTTGGGCGTAGGTTCGCTCAAGGTAATGGCTCTGTACCGCAAGGCCCGCAAGTACGCCACCGAATACGGCGGCTGCATTGTGTTCATCGACGAAATTGACGCGGTAGCTCAATCTCGCGGTGGTAACAACGGCGGTCAGATGATGGGTGGTATGGCCGGGATGATGGGCGGCGGCAATTTGCTCTTGAATGAATTGCTGGTACAACTTGACCCACCACCAGTCAGCGAAAAATGGTTTGACAAAGCTTTGCGAAGTCTGGGCTTACGCAAGAAAAAGGTCGAACGCCCGCAAGTTTTGACGATGGCTGCTACCAACCTGGTTGAAACGCTTGACCCGGCCTTGTTGCGTCCTGGTCGTTTTGACCGCAAAATTCGGGTGGAAGCCCCTGATTCAGAAGGTCGCCGCGACATTATCGAATATTACATGGACAAGGTTAATCACGAGAACATGCCGATTGACCGTATGGTTAGCGACACGATTGATTACACCCCGGTCAAAATCAAGTACGTGCTGAACGAAGCAATTGTTCGCGCTCACTTTGACGGACGCGATGCCATGAACTACCGCGATTTCTTGGCAGCAGTAGACTTTGTGGATACGGGTCTGAAGCAGCCCTTGCGCGGTATGTCGCAGGAAGAACGGCGGCGGATTGCCTACCACGAAACCGGCCATGCCGTCGCTTTTGCCTTGCTAATGCCCTGGCAACGGATTGTGAAGGCTACCATTATCCGGCACGGTGACGCGCTCGGCTTTGTCGCTCCCAAGCCCAAAGAAGAAAAGCACACGATTACCGCTACTGAAATGGAAGCCTATATGCAGGTTTGTCTGGCAAGTCGTGCCGCCGAAGAAATCTTTTTAGACCTGAAAATGAGCGGTTTCTCTGGCGATTTGCAGCAAGCCACCCAGCAAGCGGTGGCCTATCTGGGCTTTTTCGGAATGGGAGACCGTATGATTTCTTTGCCGATGATGGCTCAAATGGGTTTGGCTGGCGGTAGCAATCCTCAACAGGAAGTGGAAGCCCTCTTGCAAAAGCAGTTCAAGAAGGTAAAAGCTTTGCTCGAAGCTAACAAAGATATGTGTCACGCGCTGGCGGCGGAACTGCTCGACAAGCACGAATTGATGGGCGATGAAGTAATGGAAATCGTCAACCGCTACAACCCGGTAATGACCCCTGATGCTGCCGCGAAACGTAGACTGGGCTTCCTCCCTTCGACCAACGGCGCGGTTAATCGCGGCGGAGTCTATACCGAAACTGTGCCAGCTTATGGCGTAGCGGCGATTAATCGTGGCGAGGATGACGGTATTGTTTATCCGGCAGCAGTGGCTTTCTCGCCCAATTCTGCTACTATCGCTTTGCCTGCGCCCCGATTGGATGCTAAAAAGCTGGATAGTGATGACGACAGCTTCTTGCCCGCCAAATGGTAAAGATTTTTTAAGGAAACAGAGTCCCGAATTACCGGGACTCTGTTCTTTATTTCTGAAATGATTAAGAAAGGTACAATCTAGCATGGCCGATATACTTGAAAGACTTGGCCGCAGCAATGAGCTTGGTGGAGATGTTTATAGCCGTCTTTTGAAAGAGCGGATTATTTGGGTTGGCTCTAAAATTGACGCAACAGTCGCTAATAACGTAATGGCCCAATTATTATTTTTGGAAAACGATGACCGCGACGAAGATATTTACCTTTATATCAATAGCCCCGGCGGTCTGGTAAATGCTGGTCTGGGTATTTACGATGCCATGCAATTTATTCAGCCGGACGTAGTGACCCTTTGCGCGGGTAGCAGCTACGGGATAGCTACTCTTTTGCTGAGTGCGGGCGCACCGGGCAAACGTTATGCCTTACCCAATGCGATTATTCATCAGCATTTATCAAAAACCGATTTTTCTGGCTATGCCCCCGATGTTCAAATGGAAGATAACCAGTTAAAGGCTCTCGAAAGCCGGATTTTCGGCCTGATTGCCGCTCATACCAATCAAACTCTGGAAAAAGTTAGCAGCGATTTGCAGCGCGATAACTTTTTTACGCCCCAACAAGCCCTCGAATATGGCTTGATAGATGAAATCGTAACAAAAAACCCCGGTTTGTAGTTAGGGAGACCTAAACTGTAATCTAAAAGGGATGCTGCGTGTTCGCTCATCCCTTTTTAGTCACCGGGTTTTTTGCTATAATAGCTTAAAGGGTTGAAGGGATAGAACTGGACGCAAGGGCTAAAGTCGATATTAGCTTTTGAAATAGAGGTATTATCATGACAAATCGTAATCTCGATGTTTTTCAGGTTTCTGCCAGTTTTAATCAGGACAAGGATTTGTACGCCCGGCTCAACCAGTATTTTGATACAGTCGAGCTAAATTTGAAGCAAGGGCGCGGCTGGTTTATCTTTAATGCTGACCGCAACCGGGCCACTCGAATTAGTGAATTGATAATGCTGCGGCTGGGCCAGTATCGTCCTTTTATCTCTTATTATCTTGTTCCCTGGCGCGATTTTTCGCTCAATGCTTATATGCGTGAGGTCGAATTGAGCGACGAGGAGAAAATCAAGGCGCAGGCGGCGGACGACCAGCATTTGAAAAAAGAGCTAAACATTGCCCGCCGGATAACTACCGATACTTCCTGGGCCATGCTCACCAGTGATATAATGATTATCGCCGGGCTTGCTCCGCGCCATAACCACGAGGTACGCCGCTTGCAAGATGTATTGGAAAATCGCTTTAACCGAAGAATGGCAACTGTTTTGCTTACTCCCCGGATGCCACACGAACTGGCCGCCGATTTCGAGAAGCTCGCGCCCCAGGCAAACTTTTGGGACAATATTTACGGCAAAATGTACGAAACGGGCTATATGGCTCTTTAGAGTTGTTAGAGAAGAAGTTGTTAGTTGTTAGAGGGAGCAGGGTTGCCGGTTGTCGGGGTACGAAGAAGACTAGGGTTTAAAACAAAGACGAAAGGTAATTATTCAGCCAGCATCAATGTAGGAGGGATTACCCTTCCCGATAAAGACGGGTTTAGGTAAAATTGGGATTAGAAATCCCTCATACACCTGAACAGTTACGGCAAAAGTACCATAAATGGCACTATTTAAGAAGGTGAGTTGGGTTGTTTTAGTGCGCTTTAGCGTACTTCCGCCTGATTAGACTGGGTTTTTAACCCCAGACTGAAAGCGTAGTAATTTGGAACTGAGTAAGATTTTGTACGTGCTGGTACACGATGGCTGGCATGGAGCATGGGAATGGGCCGACGTAATTACCTGGTTAGAGCAGCGCGGCGGCAAGGCGGTTGCTTTGGATTTGCCGGGTCATGGCGCATTGTACCAATCCGAAGAAGTGCCGGGAGATTATTCTTTATCAAGTTACGCGAAAGCGGTAGCAGATTTTGTGCGTGGACAGCAACAGCTAAACCGGGAAATAGTGCTGGTTGGGCATGGCACTGCCGGACCGATATTGCAATTGGTTGGGGCGGAGTTAGTTAAAGAGCTTGCCGGACTGATTTTTCTGGGAGCGTACATCTTGAGGGATGGCGAAAGTATTAGTGAGCAAATGCCGCCCGAAATGGCCGATATGTTAGGGCAAATGGCCGAAAGTCGCCCGGATGCCCGCCTGGATATGAGTCTATTGGCCGATTACTGGCGGTTTAACGTAATGAGCGACGATGCCCGCAAAGCTAACGAGGTGCTGGCGAAACTTGCGCCCGAACCGTCCGCACCCCTTTTCGAGAAAATCAAATTGCCCCAAACTAACGCCCCACTTTTGCCCTGCGCTTATATTAGCTTTAACGAAGATATGAGCTTGCCACCGGGCGAATTTCATCCGCGCATGGCCGGAAAGCTCGGTGCCCATCGTCATTTAACGGTTAATGCTGGACACGAAGGGCCGCTTACCAAGCCCCGCGAGTTGGCCGAAGGTTTGATATTTTTGGGCCAATTTGGGCTAAAGTAAAGCACTATTTATTCAATTTATCCCTATCGCGATTTTTGCCGTAGTATTAAAGTGAAAGGCTTTTTGGATTAGCTCAAAAAGCGAGGAAGTGAAATTTGGCGCGAAAAGCGAAAAATGCTAGAATGGGTCTGCCTGTAATCAGTGAACGTCAGCCGCACCCCGGCCTGAACGATTAGAAAGATTTGGAGCAGCCAAGCGTGAATTTTAGCCAGGAGTCGAACGCAAACAAAGATAAAGAAGTTTTGTTACTGGTCGAACGGTTGCAGCAGGGAGACGCTGCCGCCCTCGCCGCTCTTTACGACCTTTATGCCGGGCGCGTCCACGCTATTTTGTTAAGGGCTGTCGAGCCGGGTTTGGCCGAAGAACTTTTGCAAGATGCTTTTATGGCTTTGTGGCAAAAAGCCGGGCTTTATGATAGCACTCGTGGTTCATTTAATGCCTGGTTCTTTACCCTGGTGCGCCATCGCTTGTACGATGCCTTGCCGCGTTACCAGAAATTGCGGGTCGAAAATTCGCTACTAGCACCCGGAGTAGGCGAAAAAGCTTCAGAATTACCCGGCCCGGAAGATCAGATTCTAACTTTGTTCCGCGATAGCGAAATTCAGGAAGCCCTGAAAGCCTTACCTACAGACCAGCGCGAAGTTATCATTCGTACTTTTTTTGGTGGCCTGACTCAACGTGAATTGGCCGAGCAGTTGGACGTACCGATTACAACTATTAAGGGCCGCTCTCGTCTGGCCTTACAACGTTTGCGACAAATTTTGGCAAAAGGTGAATTTGGCAAAGTATTATGAATTGCAGTAAGGTAGAGGAACTTGAGGATAGCTATCTTCTGGGCGAACTGGAAGAAAAGGAGGCGGCGGTAATGAAGCAGCATATCGCGGGCTGTCCCGATTGTGCAAATCGGCTTGCCGCCAATCAAGAAATTTTGGGACAGCTTTTCGCGTCTGTCGAGCCAATTTCGCCGCCACCTCGCGCTCGAACTGCCTTGCTGGAAAAAATTTCAAATGTGCCGCCCGCCGCCCTGCTTTCTCTGCCGCCGCCTCGCCGCAATTGGGTTAACTGGGCGATGGGAGTAGCTGCTGCTCTGATTATTGGTTTGGGGTTGTGGGTTTTTAGCTTGCAAAGTAGCCTGAATGAAGTTAGCAGCCACCAGCTAGAGGCCCAACGTTTAGCCGATTACACCAGTGCCGCCGATACTCGCGTTTGGACAATGATTACTTCGGAGCAAGACCGCACTAACCCGAACGCTCCCCGCGCCCGGATGTATATTCGGGACGGCAGCGATTATTATTATGTTACTACCAGCAAAATACCACCCGCTCCATCTGGCAAAAATTACAAGCTCTGGATGGTTCGCGGTGATAACAATCCGACCAATCAGCCCGAATTTGTCAGCAATCTTGCTCCTGATAATCAGGGGCGGATTACCGTGCAGCTTGCCAATCCCTCCCGCTCGGCCAATATCACAAGCTGCTTTATCACTATCGAAGGCGGCGAAGCTGGCAAGCCGACTGCCCCGGTTTACCTTATCTGGAGTCAGTCTTAGATTTTATTAAAATTATACGGAAAGTATAAGCGGAAATTAGAAAATGAGCTACGAACAATCATCTGAACAAGATATAAGCCGACTAATTCAAAAAGTGGATGAATTGGGCGGGCGTGTCGCGGAACTCGAACAACGGGTGGCCGAGCTAGAAAATTCAAACCAGCCCGCTTTATCCGACCCGCGTCCTTCTGCCCCGCCTGCCGATTTTAAAGTCATGCCCGGCGCACCACCCGTCGCTCAGGATGAACTACTTTCAGCCATTGCTAAGGCTCTCGAAGAATTGGGCGGGCAGGCCGATGCTGGCGCAATCCGCACCCAGCTTGCCAAAAGCGGCCTGATTTCTGTCACCCGTAGCGACGTAAACAAAGCTCTTTATGCCCATAAAGACTTATTTACCGTTGTTCAGCAAGACGGTATGAAGCCCATCTGGAAAAAAGCCTGATATTTCCAACTTCCGACTTCCGGGCTTTCTTTTCAGGCGCGGTAGGTCAAAATAGTATCCGTACCCAACCTGATTTCTGCTCCATCGCTCAGGCGAAGCGGCTCACCTGTAACACCGCGCCCGTTTAGCCACGTGCCGTTTTGCGAACCTAAATCTCGCAAATACAAACCGTCCGGCTGGGCCACAATTTCGGCGTGCTGGCGCGAAACTCGCCCGTCATCAATTTGGAAGGTTGGTACCTCGCTACTGGCCGCCGCCGCGCTTCTTCGCCCGATAATCAAACGCGGGCTGGTAATCTCGAACTGCATCCCGGTAGAAGTGCCGGTACGTACCATCAGCATACCCCGCCGGAACCCCTGCGTCGCTGGACGTTCTGCCACCGCCACGCCGGGCGCGGTAGGTTGATAAGGCAAAGGCGCAGCAATCGGCAGGGCAGGCTGATGGTCGTATATGAGTTTTTGGTTTGGCATGGCCGCCCCCAGCACCCGGCTTAGTTCGTCACCCTGAATTAATTGCAAGCGGTCACGTATCATCCGGGTCTTGAGTACCGTATCCGCATCGGCATGCACTGAGTCGGCCACCGCTAACCCCTTTACCGCTCCCAATTGGACTAAACGGCGGCGCAACACTATATCCACCTCTTTGTAAGCTCCGGCGGAATCGGCCAATAGTCCCTTGAATACTTCGCGGCTCATCGCCAGACATTCCACGCCATCTACCGCCTTAGCCGTCGCCGTCCGTTCTACCCGGCCCAATACCCCAATTTCACCAAAATATTGCCCCTGCGAAATTCGGGCTAACTCTATTTCCTGCCCGCTCCGTTTGTCCGTCCTTAAAATTTGTACCTGCCCTCTGGTAACAATGTAAAGCCTGTCCGCCGCGTCACCCTGCTTAAAAATAATCTGGCCGGGAGTAAACTTTACCAATTCCGATTGTTGGGTGGCCGCAATTAATTGTTCTTCGCTTAATTGAGGAATAGATTTCGCTAACCACTCATCGTAAATCCGGCGCAATTGGTAGGCAAAAGCCAATAACATAGGGAGAAATACCAGAGTATTGTAAATGAAGTGCAAGTTAATACGGTTGGGCAAAAAGGCATTAATTGGCCCGTCCAGCCCGGTGAGCGTCCCCAAAATCCCGTTACGACCAAGTAACCCGGCTTGCACCGCCGATCCATTTTTAAGATTAATGCCAAGCCAGGTTCCGCCGTTAGCATACAAATCTGGGGCGAGCCTGTCCATTCCAAATAAATAAATATGCTCAACTTGATGAATAGCCGCCGCGCAAAAGGCCAGCAACATAAAAGGATTCTTGCGATAACGCCGCCACAAAATAAAGGTCGCTATTAAAATCACGCCGTCCCACACAAAGTGAATTAGCTCCCGGTCAAGTTCACCAAATACGCCATGAGCATTGGCGCAGCCCGGCCCGTTCCAGCTCCAGCCAACACAACCAGGGTTAATTACCAATTGCTTGATATTCCCGCTTTTAGGCGGGTCTTCGACGACCTGAATATCGTTACCCAGTGCTGGCTGGGTAAGTGGGCGGTTTTTGCTATCACGTAAAACTACCCCATCTGACCCGCGCAAAACCGTTCCCTTAAAATCTTCGATGGTCGGGCGGTAAAGCACATACTCGCCCATCTGAAAAACGTGTTCGCCTACATGCCCAGCCTGGACAATCATCAGCACCAGATAAATTGCCATAAAACCGTAATGGGTGCTAGTCCAGAGAACCTTCATTGTAAGAAGTGGAATCCAGGGTAAAATTGTTACCAGCGCAATCGCCCACAATTGCCAGTGCAGCAAAATGGCCGAAAGCTGCAAAACATACGAAGCCAGCGCAGTAATAACTACCGCCTTAAACTGAATTTCGCGTCCTTTTAGTAACCTGAAAAAACTGTTCAACGCTTTCATAGCTTTTCCTCACACAATTTACGATTACAGGTTCAATGCTAAATCTCTTGATAATATAATAGCGTTTGTCGGAAATAGTTACTGTACGCTAAAATTAACGGTTCTATTTAAAGCATCGTCCACGAAAATATCTACCCGGTAAGTACCTACCGGCCAATCCTTGTTATAAGTCAGGTAAAAATCAAGCACGTTCTTTTTACCATCGGTTACAAACTCCAAATCCTTGATGCTCTCGTTATCCAGTCCGGCGGCAGAAACAACGTACCAACTGGCCTTTATCTTTACATCTTTGGCCGTACCTGAATTTAGCGTCACCACACAATGCAACGGCGAATCGGTAGGCTTGAAAACAGTGGTAGTATCTATTGCTTTGGCCGGGAAGTCCTGAAAGCTGCGCGACATTTCTACTGTCTTGATTGGCCCTGTCGCTGTCCCCTTGCTCACCGCACTAAAAACGCTGCCTGTTGAAGGGCCTAAAAGCGCACGGATAATACCAAGTATTACAAATAATCCAACCAATATCGCTACGGCAAAAAGGCAACCTTTTGCTACCCTATTACTTCTGGACGGGGGCGGGGCGGGTTGGTAGGGATAGGCCGGTGGCGGCCCGTATTGACCCGGAGCAGGCGGTGGCCCGTAAGCTGGTTGCCCTTGATACGGTGGAGGCGGGCTGCCATAGGGCGGCTGGCCGGGTGGAGGGTTGTAGGGTGGTTGCCCGTTATAAGGCGGTTGGTTGGGCGGGTTATAAGGCGGCGGCCCTCCTTGATAGGGAGGTGGAAACGAGCCTGCATTGGGCTGTTCTGGTTGATTGGGTGGTTGTTCCATCTTCTAGCATCCTTTCTTCTCTACTTTTCTTACAACTCTAATAATTAAATTTCGCCAAAAACAGGCGCATGATAAGTTAAAATGACGATGAATTGACCGAAACCTCTCATGCCGATTTCGATAATATCACCATCCTGCAAAATTTTCTCTGGTACTTCTTGTTGTCTGAAATAAAGATGGTTAATAGATTTAAGGTCTACTATTTTATAATGCGGCCCTTGCGGATTATCGCTCAGTTTTTGCAATACAGCGTGATGGCGCGAGACGATTGGTAGCGGCAAATGTAGCTTATTATCGGCTTCCCGGCCCAGCGTCAAATTATCGCCGTATAATTCAAAAACTGCTTGATAACCCTGGTCAGGCTCGGTTGAAACACTTAGCCGGGCGGGTTGCAGCATCACCATTTTTTTGGGAGCAGGACGCGGCGGCAAAAGTTCAACAGGTAGCATTGGAATTGGCGGCGGGGTTGCTGGTATGCCCGGAATTGAATTTGGAAAAGACGGCAAAGCCGGGACAGCCTGAACTTGCTGCAAACGTTGCGGGTCTAGCTCGGTGGCATCGTCTGGTAATTCAGGTGCGCGGGTAGTTTTGGGACGGCGAATGGCGGCTCGATAGGCATAAGCGAACGCCTGGCAATTCGGGAAACGCTCGGCGGGTTGCTTCGCCAGCACCTTTGCCAGCGTATTGTCGAGAGCCTGAGTTATAGCCGGGTCAAATTGCTGCATCGCCGGATAGCTGCTTAAAGGGCGGGGCGGGTTATAAACGTGGCCGAGCAGGATTTCGCGAGTGCTTCCCTCAAAAGGCAACTTGCCAGACAACATTTGGTAGGTTAGTACCCCCAGCGCATAAACATCGCTCGAAGAACTTACCATCCCGCGAAATTGTTCAGGAGCCATATAAGCCACTGTCCCCAGTACCCCGGTAGGAGCTTCGGTGGAAACATTATCAAGCAACTTTGCCAGCCCAAAATCGGTTAGAACCAATCGCCCATCCAGCCGGATTAAAACGTTACCCGGCTTTATATCGCGATGAATAACCCCTTGCTGGTGGGCATAATCCAAAGCTTCCCCGATTTGTTCCAGAAAGAAAGCAATTTCATCCAAAGTTAAACGAGTTTGCTTCATGCGGGCGGAGAAAGTCCCGCCGCCAATATAAGGCATCACCAGATAAGCGGTATCTTCGGCCACCCCAAAATCGTAAATCGGCAAAATATTGGGATGCTCCAAACGGGCTACCGCTCTGGCTTCCTTGCGAAAGCGTCCCAAAAATTCTGCATCTTTGGCCCAATTCTGGTCAAGCACCTTGATAGCAACCTGTCGCTCCAATTCTACATCCGTCGCCAAATAAACCTGAGCAAAGCCGCCCTCGCCGATTTTCTTTTCCAGCCGATAACGATTATTCAAAACAATACCCGGTTTGGTCATCGCTTGTTCTCCGGCCAAAGCTTGAAGCGCAATTGGCACTACTTCAAAAAATCGGTATACCGCCACAAGTCAAAATAAATTGTGTCCAACATATCGGCGGAATCGGAAACGGCCACAGCCACATAAACAAAATCGTTATGCTTGCGAATAAGTAATTCTCCGGCCTTTTCCTCGTCGTTCTGACTAAAAGAAAAACGAAGAGATTGCTCCTGGGTATCACCCGAATTTATTAGCTTGAAGCGAATAGTTTCTTTCAGGTTAGGGTATTGCCCATTCTGGCTCAAGCGTTCGCGGTAAGTGTTTAGTAAATCAGCCATACTTTGATTGCTGCTGCTTGTATCATAAAACCCAAAGCTGGTCGAGTTATCCTTGCCGACCAATTTTGGGGCAGCATTAGTATCCAGATTCCAGCGCGTAAAGGGATAGTTAAAGGCGTAAAGATTTTTTGGGTCAACGAAAGTTTTAACTTCACCCGAATAATAATTTATCGGGCCATCCAGAAAATGTAAAGTATCCCACATTTTGCCGACAATTTCGGCCAAATATTTATCAAAGGTACTATCTTCACCTCGCAAAACTACCGCATAAGCCACGCTTTTGTGAATGGCAACCAATAACCAGGTTCGGCTGTTGCCTTTTTGAAAAGAAGATTGCAGCCATTTTTCTCCGGCAAAAGCCCAAAAGCGGCTATCGGTGCGCTGCGACCAATTATCTTTTTTGTAACTTTCGATAAAGCGGGCGTTATATTCTTCCATTGAAACTGAAATCGAAGTTGAGCTTGACATGCTCGCCCGAAAAATGCTGAAAGTAGTCGTCCCGCTGGTATCAGCCAGAGTTAGCCCGGTGCCGTCGGGTTGCAAACTAACCGACCAATTCTGGGGATAACCAATTTCAAGATTTAATTGCTTTGGGTCAGCGTTGCGATAAAGCAAGAAATTATCCGGCACTTTCACCGCCGGAGCGGGTAGCAGGGCCAAAGCGGTTGCCGCTAATACCGTGGGTGCAACCGTGGCCGAAGCAATAGTTGCCGTGGGTGGCAAAATTGGTGACGAGGTTGGGTTGGTGGCCGACAAAGCGACGGGTAAAATCGGGGCAGAAGTTACCGGGCTGGTCGCTTTTGTAACAATTGGTGCAATTGTGGAAGTAGTAAGCACCGCCTCAGCTTCAGGTTTTGGCAAATTCAGTAAATTCATCGCTATCCCTACCCCGCCACCAGCCAGCAAAACCATAAAGCCCAGCAGAATTACTACAAGCGGCCATTTGCGGCGTTTGACTGCTACTACAGGCAATGCAGCAGGTGTAACCTCTGTTTTCACTTCCAGATTTGGCAAGCTTGGCGGATTGTTTGTACTTAATTTTCCTGGCAAGGGGGTTGCCGCTACTGCTACTGGTTCTGCCAAAATTTGTGGCAAAGATGTACCAGTTAAAGCCGCCCGGTAAGCCGCCGCCAATGGGCCCGCGCTTTGAAATCGTTCGGCGGGCGAATTAGCCAGAGCTTTTTGGACTACTTTTTCGATTGCTTGCAATTTTTCGGCTGGCACATTTTGCAAGGCCGCCTGACCGACCAGCCAGGGCGGTTGTCCCTTCAAAGGCAATTGCCCGGTTAGAAACTGGCAGACAATCAGACCCAGCGCAAAAACATTGGCCGAGGCTTGGCTTTGGCCTTCAGGCGGTAAATAGGGCAAGCGGTCTGCTACCGGGTTGGGCTGGGCCAGAGCTGGGCATACTAATTGTTCCAGCCCCATCACCAAAACCCGGCCATCGGACAAGGTTAGCAAATTTTGGGGAGTTAGCAGGCCCAACTCGACTTTCCGGCTCTGCAAATAATCCAGGGCGGGCGCGACTTGTTCGAGTAAATGTGCCGCCGCTTCAGGTGAGAAAGGCCCCCGCTTTAGCCAGCTTTGCAGCCGCGTCCCCTGCATTAAGGGCAAAACGACGTAAGGCTGTTGCTCGTACTCGCCATATGCAATCGCGCTCAACAGATTGGGATGGGAAAGTTTGCTGGCAAGCTGGCCTTTTTGCCGGAAATTCTGGAGTAATTCGGGATTATTAGCCTGATTTGCATCAAAAACCGAAATTAGCACCGGGCGATTGGTTTGATTATCGATAGCCTTAAAAAGCCGGGTGAAATTTCCCTCGGTTAATTGCTTTTCCAAACAATAGCGATTATCTATAATTGCCCGCGAATCAAGCATCGAGCGTACTCCTTTTGTCGCTCTCACTTCCGAAACCTGTTTGTATAAACGAATTACCAGCGATTTATAGCGATAGTAAAGCAGCTTTTTGCCTGAAATAATAGCGATTTTATCGCCTTTTTTATGTGCGGTTGGTCACAAGAGTATTTTATTACTGTCCGATAACTGCTCAATCTATTTGTCTATTTATGTTTTGCCTGAATTATATAACAAAAACTCGGCTTTGCTATAGTCAATCTTTAACCATTTTCCGCATAAACCGCCCTTTTTCTAATTTCGACTATTTTTCAGGATTGCCTTTAGATTAGTAATTCCTAAGTAGTCTGTGAAGATAGCCAAATTCTTTGGCATAAGGTTTGATTTGTGTTATTCTTTACGTGTGAAAAATTTGTCTGGCTAGAAAGATGATTTATGGAGAACGAACAACAGGTAAAGCAGCCGTTAGACCCGGCGATAAGTGATTATATTCTGGCGAATTGCCAAAACCAACCGCGTCATGTAATCGAACGCGCTTTGGTTAAAAAAGGCCATAACCAATTCGATATCAACGAAACCTGGGAAGGACTGCTACAAAAGCGGCTGATTTTGCCTATGAACCAGCCCCGCCAGCCCCATCCTCGCTTATGGGCTGGATTGGTAGTGGTGGTAGTTGCGGCAGTTATTCTAAGCTTGCTTTTTGGGCCAAAGACCCAGCCCACGGTTTATCGCAACCCGGAGCAACTACGCAACGAAGCGAAAATAGGCGAAAAAGCCATGCTGGTTATCCGCAATACCGGCACAATGATTACTTGTCAAAAAACTGCTGAAGATTTGACCGAATGTTTCTGGCGGATGAAGCCCGAATCAACTACTGGCGTGATTATTCGCTTTCCCAAAAGCAAAAACCTTGCTCCTTCCTCCGCCGGATTTTACAACGAGGTCAAAGTTTTAGAGCGGCAAGGCGATAAGCTTATTACCGAAATTGAACGCGAATACGATGTTTTGCCGAATCGCTAAATCCGGCAAATCTTTACTCAAAAGGTGTAGCAATGAATAAGTCCTTATTTCTTTCACAAGATAAAATCGCCGCCTTTTGCGAAAAGCATCATATAAGCAACCTTGCCTTGTTTGGTTCGATTCTACGAGATGATTTTAGAGCTGATAGTGATGTATTGGTAGAATTTGAGATAGGTTATACACCGGGTTTTTTTGCCTTTGACACTATCTTCCGACACTCATCAAGGAATTAGAGAGAATAATCGTCTAATAATGGATACTTTAACTATAACTTCCGATATGATAATAAAGCAGGTAGTCGAAGCTCATCCCGAAACTATTCGGGTGTTCGCCCGGCACGGTTTGGGTTGCGTTACCTGCTCGATTGCCGCCTTTGATACAATTGAAAAAGGGGCGCGACGACATTTGATTGAGCCTGAGCCTGTGTTACAGGACTTAAATTTGATTTTGCGCGACCCTGCTGCTTTCCCCGAAATCCATACCGGCGGCTTGCAACCCGGCACACCCGGCAGCGAGGGCGCAACTACCGAGCGTATCAAGGCGGTAATCGCTATCGTAAGTGGCAAAGGCGGCGTGGGTAAATCCTATGTTACCAGTTCGCTGGCGATTGGCCTGAACCGAATGGGCAAGCGCGTCGGTATTCTGGATGGTGATATTACTGGGCCAAGTATCCCGCGTACTTTTGGGACGGAGGCCCGCCCCGCTCAGGGCGAAGATGGCAAAATTATCCCTGTAATGAGCGCACAGGGTATTAAGATAATATCCAGCCTTTATTTTGTGCAGGATGAGGACGAGGCGATTATCTGGCGTGGCCCGCTTATCAGCAAAATGATTAAGGATTTCTATAACAAGACTTTTTGGGGGGAATTGGATTACCTTTTGCTGGATTTGCCGCCCGGCACAAGTGATGCCGCCATTACCGTTATGCAAGCTATTCCCACTAACGGCATAATTCTGGTCGGGTCGCCCCAAATGCTGGCAACCAGTATTGTCCGCAAAGCTATAAAGCTGGCCGATAAAATGCGTACCCCGATAGTTGGCGTAGTTGAAAACATGAGCTATTTTGTATCACCCGATAGCGGCAAAAAGCTGCAACTTTTCGGGCCGAGTCAGGCCGATTCGCTGGCACTGGCTGCTGGTGGCCCGGTGCTGGCCTGTTTGCCGATTGACCCGCGCTCTGCTGAAGCTATTGATAACGGTTTGCTGGAAGAATATCATTCGCTGGAAACCGACGCGCTGGCTGGGAATTTTATGATGGAAGCCGTCCCCCGCCTGAAATTTCGTAGCCTGAAGATTAGTGCCGAAGATTAACGCCGGAGGGTGATTGTCAATAGCAGATAGCACGCGCCCCACAGGAAAACCAGATGCAGGAAAACCGAAAGAGCCAATGTGCCAGCTTTGGGACTGCGAAAGCCTGGCAAATTTCGTAAAAAGCGGTTGCCGCGCCATTTTTCCTGCAATTGCCCAACATTAAAATAAGTCAGCAGACCCAGAATAATTGCCAGAGGTAGCCCAAAAATTGCCATTAGCGGTACGGCTGGCACAAGGGCCACCAAGCCCATGATTACAAAGAACCCCCCCACCAGACAGCCAATCCCGCGCTCGGCAAAGCCGCCAAACCGCAATTGTGCGCTGTAATCCAGGTTAGGGTCTAGTGAGGCTTCACGGGCCAGCCAATCTACCTCTTCTTCCTGGCTCTGGTTCTTTTCTTCGGCTGGCTGCAACTGCCCGTCGGCGGCAGAAGTAGGCCGGGCAGCAGGTTGGGCCGCCCCGCAATTCAGACAAAAACGCGAGTTTAAGGGTATTTCAGTCTGGCAATTTACACATTTTTTCATAAGTGCATTATATTCTTTGAGGTAAATTCAGGCAAGGCCAAAGACTGGTTTTGAGATTAAGGTTTGGTGATTAATCTTTCGGTTTAAGCGTTGCGGTTTGAGGCTGGCTCGGTTAAAATATAGCTACAAGATTTCTTTTTCTAACCTGATTACTTGTTCTGGAAGCAGCCAATTTTATGAATAAACCGACGGATGCCAAAGTACGCGAAGCGGTACAAAATATTTTTAATACCCAGCCTTCCGAAAACCCTAACGATGGTTTTAGTGCCGAGCTAAAAAACCGTGAGCTGCTGCATCACTGGCCGCTTTCAAGGGTCGAACGCCTGACTTTTCGCTCTGAACAATTGCCCGGCCTGATTTTCAAGGCGATTTTGCCGCCTTTGCAAAACGAAGTTGGCATATACCAGGATGTTTTTCAGGATAATCGGCGTTGGACACCGACCTTTTACGGGGCGGTGCAGGTGGGTGAAGAAATCTGGATGTTTATGGAGGATGTGGGCAAACGTACCTTTAAGAACGAGCCGACTACCGAAAATTTGCAAAAAGTAACCGCAACCCTGGCCGGGTTGCACGTTACTTTTGGTCGCGAGGTTAATAACGGGCAATTGCAGCAGCGTACCAAATTGGCGGTACGGGATTATCCAGCTTATATTTCGGGCGCACGTCAGGCTATTATTTTGACCCGTGCTTTAGTGAACAAAAATCTTTTCCCCGCCGTAACCCCCCGTCATTTAGCTTTGCTCGAAGCAGTGGCTAATATGTATGACCGGGTAGCAATTGCGCTGGTTAGCGCACCGCAAACGTTGGTACACGGCGATTTTAACCCCCAAAACATTCTTTTTGACGAAGCTTCGGGAGAGCGTATTTTTATTATAGATTGGGCCAATGCTTACATCGGGGCGGGTTTGCTCGATTTGGTAGATTTGACCACTTTTGCGACGGCCCAATACGGGCCGGGAATTATGCCCCGCTTGCTGCAATATTATCGTAGTGCTTATCGGGCCGCTAGTGGCGAACCTTTGGCCGCCGAGCCACTTGAACAACTTTTTGTTTGCGCCCAAATTGAAAAGAAAATGGGCCTTATTCGCTGGTACGACCAATGCGCCCTTAAATGGATTCCCAGTGGCGTAATTGCTTATAATTATATGGTCGCGGGCCTCATCGAAGAAGCTTACGAACTTTCCTCTATTTTAACCTGAGAATCTATTGCAGTAGGGCCGTATTTCTGTAGGATATTGCTCCGCCAATAGATAAAAACCACGGTTTATCGGGGTAGCTTATAAGCTGAAATTTAGCTGGAGAGATAGTAAATATAGGTTCTGTCCGGCCCGCCACCAAGAGGCGAATCCGGCCCGCGCACCCAATTCATCGTTTCGTAAAGATGAATTGCCTACTGGTAAATAGTACGGGTTTCCAATTTTAGCATTTGATAGCCTCGCGCTCGCCCTGCCTCAATGGCCCTTGCCATCAAAGCTCGCCCTATGCCATAACCTCGGTAAAGCGGATTGACAAAGAATTTCGATAAGTGAGCTTCTTTGGGGTTGACATAACTAATAACCACCGAGCCAACCGCCTGAGCCTCGGCTTCGGCTACCAATTCCAGTATTGGGCCATCTCCGGCCTTGCCAAAGTTGACGACATCAGCATCCAGGCCGTCCGGGTCTGGCTCAATCCCGTAGCCGCGCAAGGTCGCAAAAACAAAATCGCGGACAAACGGCCCATCTTGCGGGGTGGCAAGGCGAATAATGAATTGCATAATATTAGCTATCCGGCATGAAATCTACTTGTAAAACCGATTTTTCACTCTCAAAACGAAAGCCGGTAGGGGTAGCGGCAACTTTTACGGGAGCTTCCAGAGTATAATTTACCTTTTCGCTACCGTTGTCGGGGTTGACCGCGATGTTCATAAGGGAGGAATTAGTGGTTACGGCTTCGACCAAACCTACCGTCATACTAAAAGCCGCCAGATTAATTACTACAATTTTGCGCCCGGTCAGAGCGGCGTTCAGCTTTTCAAGCTCTTGCATCATAAAATGCAATTCTCCTGCTTTGGCATAAATGTAGCGAAAATTTTTGGAAAAGCTTTGACCCGGTGTTACTGATTAGGCCATAACTGGCGATATTTGGAATGGAGTTCCTGCCAATAATCGGTGGCCTCGCGCTTGTCAAGTAAACCCAATTCTACACTAAAACCCAGCGCGTCAAACGCTCCCTTAACCATAATGGTTTGAACTTCCCGAATAGAACGGTATTTATGTTCGGGCGGGAGCTGCAAATTCATTTGGTACAAATCGGCCTCGGTCATTGATTCGGCCTTTTTAAGTCGATTCTCAACTATTTCACGCGCTTTTTGTTTGTAATCCTGTGTTTCCATTTCTATAGCTTTATTATACCCCACCCTTTCCGGCTTGACAACAAACCTGACAAACCGGGTTGAGTAGAAGTAATAGATTCTTTATCGACTAACTAAAATTAAAAGCTGTAAATAGTCACGCCATCCTGCTGGTAAATCGGCTTCATAAACAAGCTAAATTTTGCCAGAGCTTCGGGTGGGTAATTCTTTTTGATGGGTTGGCCGTTGCCGTCGTACCAGCGACCATCCCGCGCCCCGGTTTCCAATGTACCAACAAATACGTATTTCAACCCGTATTTTTGGAGTAAAGCTTTGGCCTGTTCCACATTATTCGTGCTATAGATAATATCTATGTCCTGTACTCGCCGATTGACTTCCTCGCGGGTGTTGGCTTTGCCGCCGCGCCATTGCAATTCGTGACCCGGCCAGCCCATCAACACCGGGAAACCGCTAAATACCCCCACCCGGTTGTAATCGAACCAGTCCGGCCCGGCAGTTTCCAGCACCGGCCCTTCAAAACTAGGGTCTTTGGCTGATTGCGCCCGCATCCATTTTATCGCCGCGTAATCTTCAGGATACCACTGGGTTAGCCATTGTTCGCCGTTCAGCCCTTGCCGTTCGCGATAATGCCCGGTTTTTTCGTAAGGGGCGAAAAGCGGGTAAATCAGGCCGCTTAGTATCAAAAGACCCAGCCCCAAACCCCAAACCCATCGCCAGATTGGTCGGCGCGGCCCGTTTTGAACATATTTCTCAGCATCTCGCGCTTCTTCGTCAAGCTCATCTGGCAAGGTTTCCGGCTCGATTGTGGGCGCACCCGAATACACCCGGTAAGCAACATTCCCGCCGTTCGCGCCAGCCAAACCTAAACTTAAAGAAGCTTGCGGGCGAGGACGGAAAGTGGGAGCGGAAACGCCTGTTTTACGGCTTGAGGTTAATTCTGGCTCAAGCTCGCTTTCTGGCTGATTAAAAGGGGCAAGCTGCCAGCCCCAGGCTGCTACCCGCCACGCGGCATAAGCGGCAGCCAGCGCGTACATTACCCAGGCTTGATAGTAAAATTTGAAAATAGTGTTCAAGCGGGCATTAAAAACGTCCCGCAAGAAAACTATCTCAATTGTAAAAGTTATCAAGGCCGGAAGCGCAACTAGCAACAGCACAAATTGGTCAGCCTGTGAAAGCGAAAAGTTTTTCTCGGTTTCGTCGCGCTGGCGGTTCTCGAACAATACCAGCAGCACCGACAGGCTAAACAAAATTAGTAGCGGGCCATATAACTGGAAGCGTAAATACCAGCCCAGCCCAATCATCAGCAGGGCGGCAAAGCCCGTGACGATTAGCAAATTTTGCTCAGGGCGTTTAACTCGTACTCGTCCCAGATAATCATAAGCTATCAGTCCCACTCCGGCGGCGGTAAGCGGGGCAGAAAACAGCCCCAACAGCAAGACTATCACTGGGTTTAACCGGGCCAGCATTAGCCCCATACTAATTATTAGTGCCAGAACCCCGCCAATCGCCAAATAACGCCCGTACAAAGCGGCTTCCCCCGATTGATAAGTTTCGGCCTGTTCCCGCGCTTCTTCGTTTTCATCCAGATAGGCATACGGTTTTTTGAAATAGGGCCAGAGCTTGAGAACCAGCAGCGAAATAATCGGGAACAGAAACAAGCCATAAACCATCAAGTAACCCCAGCGCGTCGCGGTTTCGCCGTTTTCGAGAATTATATCCTGGCTGATTAGCGGGGTTCTGTCCCATGCCACCACCAGAAA
>JBBQGP010000060.1:0-27141 GCA_038323095.1 Chloroflexia bacterium
GCGTTATCTGCCCCCGCCACCCCTAAATCGTTGGCCGTCGAAATCAGGGCGGCTTTTAGCTGAGCGGGGGTCAAATTGGGGAAAGCACTCAGCAGCAAAGCTACTGCTCCCGTAACGTGCGGCGCGGACAAAGAAGTACCAGAATTGTTGGAATAAAAGCCATACAAATCGGTGCTGTGAATACTAAGACCGGGCGCGACAATATCAGGATAAGTAACAGGCGTACTGACTCCGCAGCTATTCGGCCCGCGACTGCTATTGTTTACTACCAAACTGCTATTATTGATTTCGCCCACCGAGAACGCGCCCGGATTGTTAGCCGGGCTGCTGCCGGTAGAGCTATTTGGGCCATAATTGCCCGCCGCGTAAATCTGGCTAATTCCCGCCGCTTGCAAATTAGTTATATCCTGCGCAAATTCGAGGCTACAGCCAATCGCATTATAACTCCACGAATTATTGATAACCTGGGGAGCGTCCCGTACTGCCGGATTACCGCCGGGGTTCAAGGCCCACTGGTAGGCCAAATGGATTGAACTGGCGGTAGCTTTGCCCAAATCGTTAAAGATTTTGGCGGCAATCCATTGCGCTTGCGGGGCAACCCCAATCGAAGTTCCGCCTGCGTTCCCGCCCACGATTACGCCCATTGTCCAGGTGCCGTGTCCGCTTTTGTCAAAAGGGGTGTCGTGCTGGGCGTAAGGGTCATACCAGCTATCCGAGCCACCCCGCCAGCGCGATTGTAATTCAGGGTGAGTGTAATCTACCCCGGTATCAAAGCTGGCAACTACTACATTTTGGCCCTGATAGCCCAAATTCCACAAATCCGGCGCGTTTACCAAACTAATATTATTTTCAATTCCAACGGTGGCGGGCGCACTGGCTAAATCAACCTGTGGGGCAAAAAAGGTAGCGTCCTGCACGATTTTGCCTACTTCCGGCAATTTGGCGGCTTCGGTAATTATCGCTTTGGTCGCCGTTAGCGCAACCGCATTACGCAACCAGATTGGCGTAAATTTGGTAACTTCTTTTTTCACCTGACGGTCTTTAAGCAAGCGACGAATCACAACTTGAGTATCGTCCGATTTTTTGCGAAGTTGCTCGATAATATTTTTCTGCTTTTCATCCTTGTTGCGCCCACTAACTTTAGTGGTGTCAAGTTCATCCGCCAGAAAAACTATTACATCCAGTTGGTCGGTAGAACTGGCTTGAGCCATTACCTTTGCCAATTCCGGGTCAATCGGCGAGGGCCGAGCCTGCACCAGAGCCGGATTGCTGGATAGCGATAGCATTAAATTTAGCAGCAGTAGTGCAATTATGCTAAGACCTAACTTCTTTTTCACTTGCTTATTCCTCCTGAGACTGCGGGGCTTGAGCGACGAAGCCACGGTTTAGAAACGATTTGAGCGTTAGCGATTTGAAAGCCCACCAGCCCAGCATTATCAGGCTGCCCACTACCAAAAGTAGCGCGGCCAAATTTAGCCAGGGAGCAAGGGGGCTATTGGAGAAAACCACCGGGCGCGTTTGCCCGCCGTTTGGCGACAACACCCGCCAGGGAACTTTCAGGTTAATGTCGCTCAGACCAGGCCGGGTTACTAACAAGGTTATTTGCCATTCTCCGGCACTTTTAATCGAATTCCCGGCAATTTGATAACGACCACCGCCGAGCGATTGTGCTTCCTGTAGCAGCGTCGTCCCCTGATTGTCGGGCGGCTGCAAACGTACCTGCACTTTTTCTATCGGGGCGGGCGCGGGTCGCCGGGTGTTATAGACCGCCAGATTGATAAAATTTTCACCGGGACGATTTGGCTTAACCGATAAAGTCAGAATTAAATCGTCCGACGGACTGCTAACGGTTGGTACTGCCGCATTGTCGGCAACGGGTGGCTCGTATTGCGGGCCACGCGCCGGAGGTGAAGCCGTCAGGAAAGCGGCCAGCAACAGGATTAGGGCCAAACTGCCCGCTTCTATCAAAATTAGCCGACGGGTATAGCGAGCCGGGACTAATTGCCACCCGGCGGGTTTCCTCAGCAATTTGCCTATTCTGCCAGCTATCGCCGGGTGCAAGATACTGGTATTCAGCAAAGCCAGAATAGCGGCGTAAATTACCAAATCGAACTTGGCTAAAAGAGCTTGCCCATAGGTAGAAGTCAAAAGACCATCCAGCGAGGCAACTTGCTGCCCGCTTTTGTACAGCCCGGTAATAATCAGAATTAGCAAACTAAGTCCGGCAAACTTCCCAAAGCGCATTAGTATCAGATGGCTATCTTCCGGCGAAGTTTTCAGGATTGGCACAATAATCAGGGCCAAAGCCAGCAAACCGCCCGCCCAAAAACTCGCCCCCAACAAATGCAAGACATCCACCCCAAAATTAAAAGGCGTAAAAAGCGGGTAATGCGAATCCAGAGCTTGCACCGCCAGCAAACCGACTCCCGATAATTCTTGAACCCGGTTGCGCCACCTGCCGGAAAGCAACCCGCCGATTATAATTACCAAAAGTAAGAGCGCGGCTACTACCAATCTTGCACCATAGTTGGTACGAGTCACAATATCGAGCCAGCTTCCGTCATATGCTCCCTGAAACACCAGCAACCCGGCCCAGCCTGCCAAAGCTAAACCCGCCGCCAGTAAAATTAGTTTGTTTAGCCGAGAACTAATTGGGGTAGAACTAACCCCGCGAAAAAGCAGCCCGCGTAATAGCATTGTCCCCAGCAAAGTGTTAAAGCCCAGAAAAACCAGCCAGCGCAAACCTGTTTCCAGCCACGACGGGTAAGTAACTTCCTGATTGGACAGCCCGGCCACGCTTTGCTGTATCCCAAAAATCAAATTGCCGTTAATCACATGCAAGTCGTCCGCCGAGCGGGTTTGCCAGACTATCCGGTAAGCACTGATTGGCAGCGACGGCAAATCGGCGATTAACACAGTTTGCACGCTGTCGGTACTACGGTTGGTTTGGGTGGTATCCAGTTCGGCCCGCAAATTGCTGACTTCCCAATGCTTGCCGTTCAAATCAATCAACTCGATACGCGAAAGCCTATCGACGACGGGCTGGTCAAACCAGATGCGAACTTGCCGGGGGGCTTGTTCCAGCGTCGCGCCATCGTTCGGGGCAGTATTCTGGATAGTAGCGTGCGCTTGAGCCTGATTCGGGTAAGCTGCCAGCAAACCCAGCATTATCAGAATTGCCGCCAGTAAAGATTGAACTTGTTTGCTGAACATAAACTACTCCTAGCGGGCTACCACATGTTCCAGTTTAAGTTCATCCGGGAAAAGCACCGTCACGGCTGTACCGGGCTTGACCGCCCCTTTGGTATTGCGATAAAGCATGAAATAGGTTGTACCAGGATTCAGGGCGTGGCGGGGCGACATCAGGGCCGCTGAGTTAATATAAGTTTTGTTGTCTTCCGTCGCCAAAATCGGCAAATTGTCCGCTTTCGACATTAGCTCAAGGGCTTTATCCGGGTCGGTGACGACAAAGCGAAAATCTACCATTCCGCCATCGGCGGTTACTCCAATCTGGCTGACCCGAATACCCCATTTTTCCTCAATTTGGGGGTTGACCGGGACGGCTACAAACTTGACCGGGCCAGCTTCCGGCGTGGTCGCCGTCAAATTAACAAAGGCGAAAATTCCGCCGCCAACAATGGCGATGATTAACCCAACTATCCCAAGTTTCATCCAGACCGGGAAAGCAAATCTTGTCTTTCCGTTAGTGGTGTCTTTCGCAGTGTCTTTAGAAAGCAGTTGCATTTCAAACTTCCTTTATATAGCAAAACCTGAAGTTTCAGTTCTAATATTTCGAGTTTCCCGAAATTTTTCGGGTTAGCCGCCAGGCTAAGAGCAAAGTTTCAGTTTACAGGCGACGTTTTCCAAGAGCGTTGCCCGGTTCCGTTTATGGAGTCCCGGACGGCAAGCTTGGAACTTGCCACCCGGAACTTGTCTAATTGGAACTTGAAACTAGAGTTAAGGTATTAAACCTTACTTAACTGTGACGCTTTTCGCGACACTCCAGTTACCAGATGCATCCTTAACTCTAACCCAGATGACGGTATTTCTTGGTAAACCTGCTACCGTCAAAGTTTGGCTTATAGTTTTAGATGAAGTATTGGTTAGGGCGATAGCCGTACCGCGACCCACACCGGGGTCAGTAGCCCGATAATACTCGGCTGCAACAATGTTAGACTGAGCATCGGTGGCACCAATCTTTATTTGCGCCTGAGCTGGTGAAGTCAGGCTGGTAATAGTGGGCGCAGTTCGGTCTATCACGAAGGTAGCTGAGGCCAAAGCACCCCAGTTGCCTGCCGCGTCCTGACCGTGTAGATACAGGGTGTGCGTACCCGCACTGAGTTGAACCAAATCGGTAGCGGCCAGCGTAAAGGTAGCTCCAACACTCGACGCGCTGACGTTAAAGCTCCCGCCAACCGCGAACATCTGGACACCCTGCCCGCTTGCGCCCGCCGCGTTGTCAATGAAGAACTCCGCCCCTACGATGTTGTTTTGCACTCCACCGGTAAGCGGGTCGTTAAGTGTACCCGTAACCTTGATTGTGCCATCACCTTGCGGTGTTCCGGCAACACTGGTCGCTATCGGCTTGGTTTTGTCCAAAGTCAGGGTGAAGTTGGCAAAACTACCCCAATTTCCGCCCGAATCTTTGGCCCGAACCGCAAAAGTATGGACTCCATCAGTTTTGGCCGCAATCGTCGCCGCGGTAATTACAGCGTTCAGGCTGGTAGTCGGGGCAGCCCCTGGGCCGTTCGTGTCGAAAGTCATCGCTGTACCACGAGTGCCAGTAGCAGGAGTACCAGTCGGGTCAAGGAAGTATTCGGCATCGGTTACGTTCAGGTTACTTCCACTCGCAGCGTTGGCGGTAACATCCAGGGTTACATCCACCGAACCGTTAGTCGGGTTAGGCGAAAGCGAATTAAGGGTAACTACTGGGCCAGTAGTGACAGGCTTGCTAACCGTAAGCGAACCAGTCGCAAACCCACTCCATGTTCCCGTCCCATTGCGAGCGCGAACATAGATAACGTGATTGCCACTACTTAAACCACCAACCGTAGCGGCTGTAATCGTGGCCGTCAGGGTTGAAGTTGATTTGGTCATAGTGGTTGCCGTGCTGCTGGTATTATCAATATAGTATTCGCCAGTGCTGAAAGTGCCGGAGACCGGGGCGGTCAGGCTTACCGCTACGCCACTGCTAACGGTGTTCGGGTTGACCGTCACGCCCGTTACGGTTGGCCCAGGAGGAGTTGTGGCCGTACCAACACTGATAAAGGTTAGCATCCCGCCATACTTGATTAGGGTGTTAGAGGCGGCTTTATCGCCATTGTCCAAATGGTTAGCGGCGTTGTAGATGGCGTATTTAGTGCCAGTGGCTGCACCCGCCGGGATAGTGGTTATCATATCCATGCTTTGGCCGGAAGCAATTGTTTCAGCCATTACCTGATAAGGGTAGGCCAGTTTCTTGCCGTCCGTCCCATAAATCCAGCTATGCAGATTCATTGTGCCAATCGAATGGTTCATTAGTCCGGCATTAAGGTAGCGCAGCAAAACCTTGCGGCCCGCCCCGCTGGAAATGTTACTAACGGTGCTGGAATAAGGCTTACCATTAATCAGCCAGTATTTTGGGGCGTAGTTGTGCAGGTCGTAAGTGGTTGGATTAGCGTTCAGACCAGGGTCAATCTCACTTAGCACCAGCAAAGCTTCGTCGTCGAAACTGGAAGCAGTATCGTAGGCTTGCGTCGCCGTAGCGGGCCGTACCACGATTGCGCCAAACATCCCCATCGCAATTTGTAGATTGCCGCCAGAGGTCATTCCGGCTTCGTATAAGCTGCTACCGGCTTTCACGTTTTTTAGGGTGTAGGTTTTGGTAGCTCCGTTGGCGATACCAGCCATATCGGGAGCGATATTCATGGCCGGGAAAGCCATGCTGCTGGTTTGGGTCAACGAATTGTGCAAAATTACATTAACCATGTCTCCGGCATTGGCAATAATGGTTGGGCCGGGCAGGGTGGCCGAACCAGCCGTTGCAGTGCTGGAATAGCCCCAAATCGGAACATTCACGCTACCGGGCAAGGAAACCGTCCCGGTGGTAGCGTACAAATTACAGGTGACAGTATGGTCAGTGCTGTAGGTCGCACTTTGGACACAGGCCGTACTGGGTGGCAGTAGGGCGGCAGACGGGGCATTAAGGCCCGCTTCGGCAGGGGCGGCACTTGCCCGGTCAAACGACCCCAAAGGACTGACGCTTAAAGTAGCCGCCAATACCAGGAGTAGTAGACCTGACAGCAAAATCCGTTTCAAATTCTTGTGCATTATGGTCAAGTCCTTCCTAGCTGCACTTACGGCCAGTTTGATTTTGTAAAGCGGTTGGCGGGTCAATTCTTTGCAGGGTGAACATACCACCGAAACCCAAATCGTAGTTAGCGGCCTCGTTCAGGGCGTGACTGTGCCAAACCTGATAATATTCGCCGCATTGGTTGTACGAAGTGGTGCCGGTTGGCAAATCATCCTGATACCCAAGATAAGGGCTGCCGCTATACCAGGTTATGCCGCCTTTGTAGGTCAAATCCTGCTGTTGCGGCAAGGTCACGGGAATTGGGTTGGTGGTCGGATTCCAGCCAGTAACGTCCGTCCATTTGTAGGTAACGTCCCAGGTCTGGCCCGCCCCAAGCATAATCAGATATTTTTCGTAGGAAAGGTCTTCGCCAGCCGGAGAAGCCAATGCCCGACCATCCCGACCAATTACCCGGCCATGATTGCCGTGCGGGTGGAACGGGTGATTGAGCATCCCAACATTGATATAGCGCACCAAAGCCGGATAGGGATTAGCGGTTGCATCGGTGGGCTGGATTTGTACCATCGAGCCATAAGGCTGGTTCGGCAACCACGAAGTATTGTTATCGGCAATCGTGTCGGGGAAGCTGCGCCCGTTAATCTGCCAGTAGCGCGGGTGATATTTGGTAATATCGTAAGGGTAGCTGCGTTCTACCGCCTGATGCAAATCCGGGTCAAGCTCGGAAGTAATCATCAGATATTCTTTGTCGTTATTATAGGCACTGTCCGCCCGGTTGTAGGCGTAAGCTCCGCCCGCAAGCAAGCCAGGTAAGCCAGCAGCTTTAGCCTTAACAATCAATGCCCCAAAAAGGCCCATCTGGATTTGCTTGGCCTGGTCGGTGCCGCTTTCGTAAACGTAAGTACCGGGCTGGCTGGCAACAAAGCTATAGACCATCGTGCCGCTAGTTTTGGCAGCAACCTGAGCCAGCGAGGTCAAATCACCAGTGCCGTTAAATTGCGGCTGCGAAGCTGCGCCGTTTGCCAGAACGTTATCCAGACCGGGAATAGCCAGCGAAGTATCTTCGGGCAAAGTGTTATTCAGGGTAATCGTAACGGTAGCACCTTCGTTTACGCATAGCACCGGGCCGGGCATCTGAAAAGCTCCATTACCAAGCGCGTAACTCCACATAAAAGAGGTATTGCCATCCGGCAAGCTGATATAGCCCTTTTTGGCGGTCAAGGTAAAGGATGTGCCATAAGTACAAACTACCCCGGTTTTGGCGGGGGTGGCAGTGGCGGCACTGGCGGCAGAGCTTGCCCCTGGCAAGCTGGCGATTAGCCCAGCCATGAGCAGAGCTAACAGGGCCAGACTTACCCTTTTGAGCTTTATAATTAAATGCGTCATACGCATGTTACTCTCCTTAATTCTGCAATTCTGCGTCGAGTTTATTTGTAATTGAGCGAAGCATCCAATGGGCTGAAAGGCGCATCGTTCGGATTAACTTGAGCCGGAAGTTTCGCACTGCCGCTATTGGGATAAATCCGAACTTCGGTCATTTGCCCGCTATATCCGGCAGCACTGCCACTGGCGGCAGTCGCAAAATTGCGGTTGTAAATCAGGTAAGTGTCATAGCCCTTGCCGCTTGTTCCCAAATTGCCGCTATGGTCAGGGGCAGTAAAGATTACGTCGGTAGCTTCGCCCGGCCCGATATAAACAGTGTTGGTGGTGTAATCGGTGGGGGTGCTGTCCCGACCTTTCATCAGAACCGCGTCTTTGGCAATAACCCGCAAATCCAGACCGGGTGCGGTCATAGAGGATTGAGTGTAGCCCAAACTGACGAAGCGCATCAAGACTTTGTCTCCGGCGTTAGCCTTGACCAGCGAGGAAATCGGTTGATACTGAAGACCCGCATTATCGCCCGCTCCAGGGTTGGCCGGGTCAGTGCCAGGAGCTACTGTATCGGGGTAGCAACGTCCGTTAATCAAAAAGAAGTCGGAATGGAAATTGCTCCAGTCGGTTGGCTGAATATGTGCGTCGTTAAAGTGGGCTTCTGACCAAACTTCCGAAAGGAACAGCACGTAATCCCGGTCATAGGCGGTAGATTTAGGGTCAGTGGGTAGCACACCGTCGTTATAGGCGTATTTGCCCGCCGGAATATTTTTGGCGGGAACACCCGCGTTCTGGGCTGGCCGCACGAAAATTACCCCGGTCATACCCATATGGACGTGTTCCACGTCTTCAAAATGGCAGTGGTACATGTAAGTACCGGGGTCGGTTGGCTCGTAGTAATAAGTGAAGTTACGGCCAATCGGTACGGCAATCGACATTTCCGGCACACCATCAAAAAGCGGAATGGCGTTGCGAAAGCCGTGCCAGTGAATAGAGTGCGAGTCCACCAAATCGGGCCGGATTTGTAGCCCGGCATTGGTCAGGGTCATTTTTACCGCCGTGCCTTCATCTACATAAAGCAACGGGGCGGAAATTTGGGCCTGTCCCTTGAGCGAAAGCGGGTCAACCCCCGTCGGGACTTGACGGAAACCAAAAACGTAAGTGTTCAGGCCCGATGGTGCTAACGGGTCAGGAAAAAACTTGGAAGGATTTCCCGTCGCTTTATCCTTGAGCGAACCGGGCAGGGAAACCCAGCCATCGGTAGCGGTAAGGTGAAAATTCACTTCGGGCTTGGCAGGCGCAATGGCTGCTTTTACTGGTACGGCACTGCTGCTACGAGCCAGAGCCGTTTCCGTCGGCCCGACGGCCTTGATACCCGCCGCTAACGCCACTGCGCCACCACCCACCGCCAGAAACTTGCGACGTGAGAAGGGGCGATTAGGCAATTTATCTTTCATCTCGATATATCTCCTTGTGAGGCTTTGGTGCCGCTCTCCTTGCCAAAAGGAGAGCGGGTCAAGAGCTACTTCCTATTTAACTTCGTCCGCTCCGATGTCAAAGCCTGCTCCCTTTGGTCGGGCTTGATTGTTATAATCAAACTTGAATTTGGGGTCAGCTATGTTAATCGTAATACCATTGTAGGTTTTGCTGGCCGCAGCACTATCAACGGCTGGCGAAGTTGGCTTTATGTGATAGTTGCCCATCAGGTTCGGCGGTAGCTCGATTGCCACAATCGTTGCTCCGGCAAAGGTGGGCTGAGTGCGCCAGGGGAAGACCGACACGCTCACGTTATAACTACTATCGACAAACGCTGGGTCTACGCCAACTTTGTTGGTCGGGCTGGCATTTACACCGTTGCTACTTTGGTAAATGGAATTGGTCGGCGAAAGCGAACCGCTACCGTCGGCAGTACCCATGTCCCAGTAATTAATTGGGTTGGTGTCGCCCGTTAGCCCAATGCCAGATAATATCAAGTGTGTACCGTCCCAGTGTCCGGCCCGGTTGTCCCACAAAATATTGTTGAACAAAAGCGGGTCACTGAAGGGCTTGCCCGGTAAACCAACACTGTTAAGGGCCGTCGAGATACCAGCCGGAGCGGGTTGACCATTACTGGTGGCTGCCGTCGCGGTAGTGATATTCTTGACGATAGTGTTGTTAAATATCGCGGTCTTGGGGGCATCGTCCAACGAAATACCGCCGCCTTCATGGGTCGAGATGTTGTTGGCGATAATATTATTGAAGATGTTGACCTGATAATTTTGCACCATCAGCAAGCGGATACCGCCGCCGTCGTCGTTGCCCAGATTGGCCTGAATTAAGTTGTTGTAAATATCAACCGGGCCAGTACCAGCCGAAGGCGTATTCGGATTGGGTGGGACTTCGCCGCCAATCTTGATACCGCCGCCTTCGTCAAACGAGGTGTTGAAGTAAATACGGTTGTCGTGAATTTTGCCATCAGGACTGAAACCGTATTGACCGATACCGCCGCCATACTCGCCGGAGTAGTTGCCGCAAATATCATTGTGGTCAATCTCGTAGCGGTCTGAACCAGGGAAGATACCAATACCGCCAGCCAGGTTAGTGCCACCGTTCGAGACGATGCGGTTGTAGCCGATGCGAACGTCGGTATTGACGCTACCGACTGTGCTGTTAGGCGCAGGGTAGAAAGGCGTACCAAGCCGGATACCCCCGCCGTAAGCTCCGCCGTTGCTCCGCACCAAATTATTGGTGATTTGCAGGAATTTGGCGTAGCTGTTGACGTAGATACCGCCGCCTTGAGTAAGAACAACACCACCCGGTATCGAATTGTTCTTGGTGTTCACGCCCATCTGGTCGCCGCCAGTAATATGGAAGCCGTCAATCGAAGTTTTGAAATTAGCATTGAAGGCGTTCTGGTTAGGTGGCAGAACTGTGACAACTGCCCCTTCGTAAAGGGTCTGGTTGCCCGCCCATTGCTTGCTGCTGACGTAAGTCCGCCAGGCATCACCGTAGGTTTCTGCGCCAAAGCCCTGCCCGTCGATTACCGAACCTTTGACGGTAGAACCGTTGGCCCGAATACCGCCAGGGCCAACCCCTTGCAGTTTGACCGCCGAGTTGATTACAACATTCTCGAAGTACGCGCCATTGGCATTAAAGATACTGGCACCGTGCTTGTTGACTGGAATATTGTCGTCGCCCGGATAAACTACTACCAAAGCACCCTTTGCCGCCGGAACTGCTGCCGCCGCATCCAAAGCAGCCTGAATTGGCCCTTTGTTGGCGGTAGTGTCATAGGGGAAGACGTAGTTTCGCGGGTTAAAAGTTTTACCTACACCAACTTCAAAAATAGTCGGGTTGTAGCCGCCTTTCGCGGTTGCATCGGCCAGTACGTGGAAGGTTATCCCTGACGGAGTAGTCTGCCCGTTGCTGGCGGTAATGTTCAACTGGTACGGCCCAGGCGTGATGGTGTCAGGAATGGTTACAACGATAGTGTGATTGTTCCAGTTATTAACTGCCAGCGTAGTAGTACCGAGAGTTACTTTACCAGTACCTCGACTAGCACCGAAGCCATCCCCCTGAATGGTAATCTGGCGAACGCCAGCCGAGTCAGTAACGCGGGTGTAAGGCCGTTCAATCTGGAAGATTTGGGGCGTGGTCGCATCCAGTTTGCATTGCACAATCTGGCTCTGCTGTGAACCGGGCGTAGCAATTGCCGAACTAATCGGAATTGGAGCGTGGTCGGCAGGCATAACCAGACCAGGCCATACTTCAAACGAAGCCGAAATAGTTTTGTATTGCGGGTTGTAGTAGGCGTTCAAGTTACCGGGTTGACCGGGGTCGTTGCCTACCAGACGATAAACGTTGGGACACGGCCCGGCGGGTAATGGACAGTTGTAGGTGCTGGTTGAGGGCAACAACAACTCGTAGAAACCGTTCGGGTCAGAAATTACGGTGGTAATCAAGCGATTGGTAAAATCGTATACGCCAATCGGCACATTCGCCAGACCGCGTTTTTCACCAAACATAATTTCTTTGGGGTCGGTGGACAAATTCAAGTCGTCGTTAATCAAGCCCCACATCTTGCCCGGAATTGGTACGGGGGTAAAGAGGAAGAAGCTCGGCGCAACTGATTTGCCAACCTGAACCGTTACCAGACGGCTGTCACAAAGCGGCTTGTCCTGTCCTTCATAAATGCTACCGCCAGCATTTGCAAAACCGGGATTGACGGCAGGGTCAACATGAACCTTGTGCAAAGCTCCGGCACAGGGTTGGGGCGGAACTTGCGGAGTGAACTGGTCGCCAGTGAAGACGTTGACATCTTCTTCTTTGGTGACTTGATAAACTGGCTTGTTGAACGAGTCTTTAGGAATGTTGACTTTGACGATATAATCGCCAGGCGGTAACGGCTGTTCGCTTGCATAGAGCTTCCCGGTTTTCGGGTCGCGCTTGGTGGTAGCAAAGCCATAGTTACCGTTTACCTGCGAAGCGTTCGGGTCAAACTGTATGCCCATAAACGGAGCTTCCAGACAATCCTTGCTGGTATCCAGATTGCCCGTGTCAGGGTCAGTCACGCCATCAGTGCGGCGCGGCGTTACCGATTGCTGGATAAACTTGCCACTAACGTCACGCGGGACGCAGCCAGTAGGCCGATTCCAACTTTCGGTTGTATAGCGGTTCAAACGCTGGCCGGGATTGAACTTGTATGAACCATCAGTGTTAAGCTCATAAAGGCCGTTGCCATCACATTTAACAGTCTTGGGAGTACAGGGGATAGGGGCATACAAATCTACATCTATTCCCGGAATACCCGGTTGGTAAGACTCGGCCAGAGCGTAAGCGGCATCCAGTTCGTTACGGGTAGTGTCGTAATAAACCGTACCGACAATCCCGCCGTTTTCATCTTTGTTATAATCGTAACGCTTCAAGGCCCAGTCCAGCCGTCCGCTAAGACCGATTACCGGGAAGACGCTTACGTCTACCATGCTGCCCATAACGGTAGTTTCATTGGCTTGGTTGTCGGCTTGATAGGTTACACCAACGGTCTTGAAGTTGTCGTTGTAGACCTGCATTACGTACCAACTGGTAAGCGGGTAGGATTCTCGCAGGTTGTAATAACCATTGGCATCAGTAGTAACGCTGGCAATACCACGCTCCAAAGCACTGTTAGCTCGTGAAAGCAATTGAATGGTTTGGTTGGGAATACCGCGCTCGCCGGGGTCACATTTGCCGTTTCCGTTGTCGTCCTGGCAAACCCGGCCAGTGTAAACCGTCCACCAGCCCGACATAGTCAGCGTGCCGGTATCGGTCATCTGGCCGTTAGAGACGGTAACATTGATAAAGTCGAGCAAGTAATCCTGAGCATCGTCCCAGTAAGCCAGTGCATAATCACCGTCTGGTACGTTGTTAATGGTAAACTTACCGTCTTTGCCGCCGCGCCCGACGTAAACCGGGGTATCGCCGCGCTGCAAGTCGTTAAGGGCAATCCAGGGCCGGTCAATCGGCTTGTCCAGTTTGCCGCCCAAAGCTCCTACGCCGTTGGTCGAGCCGGTATAAGGCAAACCGCCTTGCTGGGGAATATAGGTTTTGGTCGCCATTACTACGCCAGTAACTTTGCCAGCATTAGCTGCCGTGCCGGTAGTAGGGGCAACAACGTTAGCTATCGGACTGGTGGTAGGTTTGACGTAGCCAAAAGGAATGGCAGGGACAGGTTCACCGCCAGGGCCGATTTGTTCAATATCGAAGCCCGTCGCGCCTTCCGAAACCCAAACGTCCCAGTCGTGATTACCTTCGAGGGTAGTGGTTTGTACCCAGTTCGTGCCAGTCGGGGCAACTACCGAAGCGGTATAACGGTTCGGCCCCATATTGGGAATAGTCAGTACCCCATCGGCATCACTCAAACATTTACCGCCTTGAGTAACAACCGTAGGCTTGTCATTTGCGTCCAGAGTGATATTGCCGTTTGCATCTTTCTGGTACACAGTACAAATTGGGTTGCCGTACCAGTCGTTGCTTACGATGCCCAGAACGTCGTTTAGGTGGCCTTCAAAGCCCGCCAAACCTCTTTCGCCGGGGACATCGTGCTGACCGTTTACCGGGTTGGTGTCTTCAAAGACTTGCAGCTTTACGGTTGCCAACGGAAGCGGATAAGGCTGGGCTTTCACCACCACCGCAAAGGGAGTAGTTTCAGTGGCAGCATTGTTCGGCAGACTAAAGAACGCGCCGTCAATTTTGAAGCCATCTGCCCAAACCGAAATCAGATAATTTCCCCTCGGCAAGCTTAGGGATTTGTTGCCGGTAAAGGTAGATTGGTCGCCCTGCGCCACAATTGGGCTATGGGCATCGGTAGGATGAATCGAGGGCCATTCGCACTTCTGGGGATAGTTGGCGTTAGCCGCTCCGTTTGCATCAACCGGGGAACAATTGGGGAAACGGGCTTCAAGCGGATTACCTGTATTATTTTTGTTGATAATCCACTTGTACTTGGCGACAGGGGCGTTAATGTTTATGCCTGTCTTGGCATTAGTAGTTGGATTGCGCCAGTTAGACTCAGTTCTGGCACTTAATACACTTAACTTAAAATACAGCGAATTCTCCTCAGCCTGCGCCACTTGGGTTGGCTCAAACGGGATAGCGGTTACAAAGGTGGCAGCCAGTAGTACCACACTTAGTATCACTCTCAAACTTGTGATTTTTCTTCTCATCTTAACCTCATTATGACTGCTTTATTGAGGCCAACTATCAGGCAGTAAAAAGGCGCAACTTAATTGACCCTACTGGTAAATTACCAGTAGGCACGAAGAAAGCACGACTCGAACTAGCCCCGTTACCTCAACAAAGAGTCGGGTGGATTTAACACATCAGGCAACACATAATAAACCTGCTCTACTAACGTAAGCCGGAAATTAAAATCTTTGGTGGAATTCAAAATTTAATAATCGAGTCTACATAGAAATGCAAACCCAATTATTTGGGTTCGGTGTTACCGAGCCAGGGAATTATTAGAATTCGCTCAAGAGGGTTAATCCTGGAAATGTTTTGGGGGTTAGCGGTCTGATTATTTCCTGCATTTTGTTAAACAAATACAAGAAATCATCGACCAATATTCTTATCTTAAAAGCGTCTGATAACTGACCCTACCAACAAATTATAGTGTTATCAAATCGCTTATCAGTTTTTAGGTGAAATATAAGAATTGAAGTATTTAACCCACTAAAGCACTTCATCCAGGCTTACGAACCCTGAATTTACACTCTCCAGTGCTATTTGAGTTTATTATAAAGATTTTTTTCTTTTTAATCTAGGGGGATTCACCTGAAAAATAACTAGGGTCTTTACCTTAATTTTTAATAACAATTGCTCTAAAACCGGGTTAATTCAGCTCAATTATAAAAACTAGCTTCAGCTCTATCTTAAATACTTTAGAGCAAGGCTTAAGATGAAGATAATAAATTTAAATATTATGGGGTAACGATGAAGGTTTTATAAAGATTTTTTAACCTGATAAGATAAATGAGCCTGATTTGCACTCACAATGAAATTTAAGATTAAAATGTTAAAAATGAAACTAGCTATTAACATCTATCAGGCCCATTTTGACCGCATAGCGTACCAATCCAGCAATATCATGAATATCAAGCTGCTCCATTAGTTGTGTGCGGTGCGTTTCGGCAGTTTTAATACTAATCTGTAAAGTTTCGGCAATGTGCTTGGTAGTCTGTCCCTGAGCAATTAACTGCAAAATTTGACGCTGGCGAGAGGTGAGTTTTTCAAAAGAAGTTGGTTCGTTCGCCCGCCATAGATAATCCTCAACTACATATTTCGAGATTTGGGGGCTAAGAAACACTTGACCGTTATAGACGGATTTTATGGCAAACTCTAGTTCTTCGGCTTCAGCATCTTTAAGTACGTAGCCGCTTGCTCCGGCTCTCAAAGCTTGCCAGACGTATTCTTTGTTGGCGTGCATAGAAAGAATAATAATACGGGTAGCCGGAAAATCCTTGAGCTTGGCTAGTAATTCCAGCCCATTCAGTTTTGGCATAGAAATATCAGTTAATACCACATCTGGTTGCAGGCTTTGAATAAATTCAAAAGCCTGTTGCCCGTCCTTCGCTTCACCAACAATTTCAATCCAGCTCAAATCTTTCAGCAAAGACCGAATACCGGCCCTCACCAAGTTGTGGTCTTCGGCAAGTAGCACTTTAATTGCCGGAGTTACTTTGTCTACATCTTTTTGCGTCATTACTTTACCGCAATCGCCACACTTGTTAAAGGAAATTGTACCAAAATGGTTGTGCCTGCTCCGTGAGCAGTTTTTATTTGAAATTGACCCTGGGCTAATTGGCTACGTTCCTGCATACCCAACAAGCCTAAACTGTTGCCCCTGGTCGCCCGCCTAAAAGCCTCGTCAGGGTCAAAACCGATGCCATCATCAGTAATACTTAACTCCAGTTGCTCTTGCGTAGCACTTAGCCTTAGTTTAATAGTAGTTGCCTGAGCGTGGCGCGCAATATTATTGACGGCTTCCTGAGTTATCCGAAAACAGGCTACTTCAATCTCAGGAGTCAATTTCTCATCCAAGTCCAGCTCAAGCTTTACTATCAAACCCGAACGCAAGGCGGTTCTTTCCATATACCATTCCAAAGCCACCACCAAGCCTAAATCATCCAGAATAGAAGGCCGTAAATCCAGAGCCATATTGCGAACTTGCTGCAAAGCTTCTTCGGTAATAAAAATGCTATCTTCCAAACGAGTCAAATTTGAATGTGGCGTATTTTTTCGGGTAGCTTGCAAATTAATTTTAACCGCGGTAAGAGCCTGACCTATCTGGTCGTGCAATTCATGTGCTATCCTGCGTCTTTCGCTTTCTTGTGCATCCAGTAATTGAGACGAAAGTAATTGCAATCTTTCTTTGGCCTGACTAACTTGCTCAAAAAGACGATTATTTTTTTCAATCTCGGCTTTTAACTCCAGCCAGCGTCTTAGTGAAAAAAAGGCAAAAGCAAACACCAAAACTAGCACTACTACTAAAATTTCATCCAGGCGATAGGCTTTTTGGGTGTATACAAAATCAATCAAGGACTCGCATAAATCGAAATAAAGTGACAAACCTAAAACTAAAATTGCCAGAACTGATATTAGTAACAAATCCATGGTAGGTTTAGTAATTTTTGGACTGATTTTAGACTTATATGAAACGTGACGCATAAATAGATCATCCTCACCTTACAAATCAATATTTGTTGTACCCATTGTGAAAATTATTTGCAAAGCTCTTTAATTTTTAAGCTAAAGGAAATAACCTTACCAAATATTGATTCTTTTGAACATGGTTTAATTATATATTAAAAAGCTTTGATATGTCAAGAGTGATTAAATATATTTTACAAATTATAACATTTGCAACAGAATATATTAAATACTCAACCTGGCTAGATTGGTTTAAGCTTTTCCAATGCGCTCTAAAAATATAATAATTTCAAGCTATAATTTATATTTATAAATAATTTTCTAACCCTATAAGTCGTTTCAAATTGTCTTTGATGGCATTTCACCCTAAATAGATGAGTGTGGTACTTTTCTTGCGAAGTATTTTTTAGCTATAAACTAAATCTGGCTGAAAGCTGAAAGCTGAAAGCTAATTTGCTGGAAAGGGAATTTTATGTTACCAATAAGTGATGACAACAGCCAGCGACGTACCACCCCTTTTGTTACTTATGGCCTGATTGCCTTGAACGTAGTGATATTTTTGTACCAAATTTCGCTCTCGGATGCCCAATTAAACAACTTTTTGCTAAATTATTCGGTTATTCCTGCCCATATTTCCAGTTATCAGGATTTGCAGACCCTTATAACCAGCCAGTTTTTGCATGGCGGTTGGCTGCACGTCGGCTCGAATATGCTGTATTTATGGATTTTCGGTGACAATGTAGAAGATACTTTCGGGCATATTCCCTACCTGATATTTTACCTTTTTTGCGGGATAATCGCGGGTCTGGCTCAGGTGATAGTTGACCCCGGCTCAACCGTACCTAGTTTGGGAGCAAGCGGGGCAATTGCAGGAGTGTTAGGAGCGTACCTGGTTTTGTTCCCACGTGCCACCGTCAATACTTTAATTTTTCTAGGGATATTTTTCTTCTGGACGCGGCTGTCGGCTATTCTGGTTATCGGTTTCTGGATTGTTATCCAATTGTTTAGTGGTTTCGCCGAAATTACCAACCGTACCGCTCAAACCGGCAATGGCGGGGTAGCATATTGGGCGCATATTGGCGGATTTGCTGCCGGATTAGTTTTGGCTCTGGCGGTGAAGCAGTTTGTACATGCGCCTGTGCCAGCCTATCCACCTAACAATTGGCCGGGCAGAAGCGGCCCCTGGGGTGGCTACGGCCCAAGATATTAGGTTTTTCAGTTGATATTGCTAAATTTCTGTCTACCTAAAAGGTAAGTTATAAAGAAAGCTTAATCTGGCAACAATATTGTAACGTTTTAGCTACAAAACCTATTGCAATTTGGTTATAGTGATGCTATACTAAATTACAAATAAGCTTTGTAGCTTTTTTATGTGGGTTTAATAACCAGAGCCAAAAACATTAATATCAGGTACATAGCAAGCAAAACAGTTTTGGGATTGCTATGCTTAACTATGGCAAAATATGTTTACATAAGGAGTGGAGCTGTGAAAAATTTTGTCAGGGTACGCTCATTGCGAAAAAGCCAGCCCGGTCAGGCGTTTGTAGAATATGCCTTGCTTTTAAGCTTTATAGCCTTGCTGGTAGTTGTCCTTATAGTAGCAATGGGGCCTCAAATAAGCTCGTTTTATAGCGCGGTTGCCAAAGGCTTTAGTAACCCAACTTGTACCACCAATTGTACAACGGTAACTAATCCACCCGGCGGCGGAAACGACCCGACTAATTCTGGCGGCGGCAATAATCCTGGCCCGACTAATCCTGGCGGCTCAACCAATCCCGGCACTGGCGGCGGAGTGGGCAACAATCCAACCACTGGCGGCGATGGTGGAAAAGGCCCGGATTACTAGAATTTGGGCTGGGATAAAATATGAAAAAAAAAGAACTCCTCTTAAAAAAATTAAAGGAGTTCTTTTTTTTCATATTTTAGTGTTGCCGATAGTTGCGCTTGGGTAATTTTTCCAGTTCGGCTTGAAAAACTTGGTCAGAACCGGGTTCAAGCATTACTTCATCCACGTAACACCAGCCCCATTCCTCACCCGGTTCAAACGATTTTATGATGGCATGGTTAGAAGCCTGAAAATGTTTGGTCGCGTGGGTGTTCTTGGAACTATCGCAGCAGCCCACGTGACCACATTCCAGACACAAACGCAAATGAACCCATTTGTCGCCTGTTTTCAGGCAATCCTCACAGCCGTTTGCAGAAGGCTGCACTACTTGCATCTCGCCCAGATGCGTACAGTTTGTAGCCATTACAGGTTTACCTCCTTGGTGTAATAAGCGGCTGACGTTTCCTTATCAGCCGCTTACGATTATAGGCAATAATTTGTAAAGGCACAAGCCCTAAGCGGTGGCTCGCCTGAAAATGCTGGCCGCCCAGTAAACACAAACCGCTGCCAGAGCCAGCACCAGCACAAACCCAATCCACACCGCGCTATCGCCGTAATTCCCATCGAATAAAGCGCGGGTAGCATTGACCACGTAATAGAAGGGGCTAATTTTGGCCGCGCCCTGCAACCACTCCGGCGCAAGGGTTAGCGGTAGCAATATTCCCGAAAGCAGCAGCAAAGGCGTAGTCAAAATGTTCAAAAGTGGAGCTATCGCATCCTCACTTTTGAGCAGAAGTCCCAGTGCATATGAAAAGGAAGCCAGCGCAATTCCCATCGGCACAACCAGCACCAAACTCAAAAGTACGCCACCAAAATCAGCCTTGAGGCCCATCAAATAAGCCACTACGATTAGCAAGACGCACTGTACCAGCAAAATCAGGGCATCGCGCAAGGCCCGTGCCAGCAGGGGAGCCAACCGGGTCACAGGCGTTACCCGCAGCCGCTCGACTACCCCCGCCCGCAAATCGGCAATAATGCTGAACCCGACAAACAAAGAACCAAACATCCCTAGCATCACCAGCACACCGGGTGTAAAGACGGTGAGCGAATTTTTGCCCGGCCCGGTGCCAGTAATCATTTTTTCCAGCAAAGGCGCGAACAACAGCAAATAGCAAATCGGGGTAAACAAAGCCACCCCAATCCAGATCGGCTGGCGCAAGGTACTTTGTAAATAGCTTTTGAACAAAAGCCAGGTATCGCTTAACAAATACATCTTTCTTACTCCTTATGCTTCGTCTTCGCGCAAAGACCGCCCGGTTTGCCGCAAAAAGACATCATCCAGACTGGGGCGGGCCAAAGCAATAGTTTGCAAATTCAGTCCCGCGCCATCCAGCACCCGCAAAATCAAGGGCAAAGCCTGCTCACCGCGCTCGACATACAGGCGCAAGTGGTCATGGTCTAGCTGCACTTCGCGGACAAAATCCTGAGTAGCCAGCAAATCCTGCCCTTGCTTGAGTGCGCCGTTATGGGTATCCAGCCCAATTGTTACCACATCGCCCGCTACTTGCCGTTTTAATTCGTCGGGCGTACCTTCCGCCACGATTTTGCCGCCATCAATAATACACAGGCGGTCACAGAGCGCGTCGGCTTCATCCAGATAATGGGTAGTCAAAAACACGGTAGTACCTTCGTTGCGTAATTTGCGTACTTCTTCCCAAAGATGGGCGCGGCTTTGGGGGTCTAGCCCGGTGGTCGGCTCATCCAGAAACAACAAAGGCGGCTGATGGGTCATACCGAGCGCAATATCCAGACGGCGTTTTTGGCCGCCCGAATAAGTTTTGGCGGCTCTGTCGGCGAAGCTTTCCAGTTGCAAAGCGATAATAAGTTCCTGAGCGCGTTCTTTGGCTCTGCTGGCACTTAGCCGATAAAGCCGGGCCTGTAAAATCAAGTTCTCCCGCCCGGTAGCCGCTACTTCTACCCCACCCGCCTGACTGACATAGCCGATTTGTTCGCGTACTTTCCCGGCTTCTCTGGCTAAATCATACCCGGCCACCATTGCCCGCCCACCGCTAGGCTGCATCAAAGTCGCAAGCATCCGCATAGTCGTAGTTTTGCCTGCTCCGTTCGGGCCTAAAAACCCGAAGATTTCGCCTTTTTCTACCCGCATATCCACGCCCTTCACCGCTTCCACCAGCCCTTGCCGGGTTTTGAAGGTTTTGGATAAGCCAACTGTTTCAATAATACTCATTTTTACTTCCACCTCTTATTTTATTCAATCGGAAGTTTGCTGTTACAGCATATACCTTATCTCAAGCTTTGGTCAAATGTGCCACTATCAAAACAAGCTGCAATATTATAACAATTAGGTTAAGATTGCCAAAAGTCCAATTGACAAAGTCCCTTCCGCGCAATAAAATTAGCAGCATACAATTAAAACGTATCGTCGGTTATGACGGTTAGGGGAAAATTATATGGAAAGTTATATAGAAGGCGGGTTATTCAATTATTATCCAGAGTCGCCACACGATATATTTAGTGCAAAAGGGCGGTTTCAGGAAATAGTTGGGCGACCAGATGAACAAATAGACTTGGCCGAAGCTGCCTTGATTATCGCCGCACAGGAATACCCCGGTTTGAGCGAAGGTTACTACCTGGATAGGCTAGATGCGATGGCCTCGGACGTTGGGCTGCTACTGGCCGGAGAAAACGACCCCTACCAGATTATACAGGTCTTTAATAGCTACCTCTATGGGACACTTGGCTTCAAGGGCAACGAAACAAACTACAATGACCCCCGCAATTCTTATCTGAATGACGTACTGGAACGACGCACCGGTATTCCAATCACCCTTTCGCTAGTTTATCTGGAAATCGGCAAGCGGCTCGGTCTGCCCCTTGAAGGGATTGGCCTGCCCGGTCATTTTATTATTCGCTACCGGGAACATAGCCCGCAAACATTGGGTTTGCTGAATATGGGGCGGGAACGCCTGGACGATAGCGAGGCTACCCCGAAACAGGAGCAAATTTTGCTCGACCCCTTTAATGGCGGCACAATTATTACCGAAGAAGAATGTATCCAGATGGTGCGGGAAGTTTACGGACGGCCTGTACCGTTTTTATCGGGCTATTTGCGTCCTGTTGGCCCGCGTCAATTTCTGACCCGGATGCTGACCAACCTTAAAGCCAGCTATATGAGCCAAAACGAATTTGAAAAGGCTCACGATATTATTGATTTTCTGATTATCCTGAACCCGACTGATTGGAGTGAACTCCGTGACCGGGGTTTAATGCGACAACGGTTGGGCCAACGCTGGCGGGCAATTTATGATTATCAAGCCTATCTTCGTCGGGCAGTAGATGCCCACGATGCCGAAACTGTGCGCCAGCAAATCCGGCGGTTGCAAGACGATATTGCTAAAATGAATTAGCCCGATAATTACAAATTGGTTTACCAAACTTGACCAAAATAACTGCCCGTGATAGCTTAATAGCATTACGGGCAGTTATTTTTTATAATATAAAGCAGCAAAAATTAAAATAAAGGTCAAATTTGGATGTCAAATATAATTCTTGTGCCATTTGAGCAAAAAGATTTGGCAATACTGGAAAAATGGTTCGAGGATGCCGAGCATCTGCGTTGGATGGGCAATATTCTGCCCCTCGAACGCTGGTACAAATATATCTCAACCTACCCGCATTATCGTACCTGGCTTGGTTACGAGGGCCAAACTGTAGTCGGAATGTTGGAACTGCAAATAAACCCCGGCCCAAAAACGGGCGAGGTAGGGCTTTCGGTTACTCCCGAATTGCGTTACAAAGGCTACGGGCGGCGATTATTAAAACTATTATTTGAAGAAGCGGAAGTAGCCGCCTTGCGCTATATCTGGGCGCGAATTGAGCGCGAGAATGAACCAAGCCAACGCTGCTTCCGAGCTGTCGGTTTTTATGACCGCTACGGCGAACCCGACCCCTGGGATAAACTGATTTATTTGCGCTACAATTTGCAAGCAACCCCGGAATATGAGGAAGCTTTATAGGTTTAAGTTTTGAGTTTTAAGTTATGGCGGTTCATTTACATCTGAAGGCAAGGAATTTGGCTTTTGCTAAAACTGGTTTTCAAGTACCTCTACCCAACGACACAGATGTAACCTCTCTAAAAGCACACCTAATAAACTTAAAACTCAAAACTTAAATAAGAACAATCCAACAATCTTTAGTTAGCTGCTAAAAATTTCATTAAGATATTGTTATTTTATTTAATTGTAATGATACTACATTGAGTTACCTGTGACCGCGCGACGCTGCGGGTTCAGGTCAAGAGAGATAAAAAGAAAAATTATGAGTCGATTCCTGCGCTCTATCGCTTTAGATTGCTGCTCCCATTACAGCAGTTAAAGCTTTGTAATTATGGGGCTGGGCAATTTCGACCACTATTTGCAAGCGGTTGAGTTTTATAGTTGGAAAACATTTTATTAAATTTGCGGTATATTCTTTCCAGCCCATTGCGGCAATTGCCGGACGGGGAGCAAGGCAAACCGCCAATCGGTAAAAATCCTCAGATTCCGTCAAGCCCAGCCAGTTAGCTATTTGCTCAACGCTAAGACGATTATTGATGCGGTAGAGGTAGAGGGAGCGAGCTAATAACGGGCTATCCGGCTGCAAGGCGGCAAAGGTAGCCGCAAACTCCACCGGGCGTTCTTCTTCAACCTTCACTTTGGTTGACTCCTTTCACTAAACTCCATTCATCGAATGTAGAGCAAGAAACTGCAAAAATTTGAACTTGTGCAAACTTTCTAAACCGAGTTTAGAAAAGAATAGCGCAAACGAAAGATGTACCAGATTAGCCTGAAATTGTTTTACAAAATTTCTGAAAATGTTTATTAAAATCTGGAACACAAACCCTTAATAGTTTGATAATAGCAGCTAAACATTACGACGAATATTACGGTGTAACAGAATCATTAACCGATTTTCATACTTTTTCCTTACAAGTTTTTGACGTTGCCAGTCAAGGATACGTTGAAGATAAGTTGAGGCAGGAAAAAGGATTTTTGGCTTGCCGCTTTGCCCACTTTAGCGTAACATAAGGACATTAGGAAGCATTGCCCATGTACAAATAATTCTCGGAGCCGAGAGAAAGAGAGAATTTTGCGATGAGTATTCAGGAACTTAGCGCAGAACTGGACGCGCCTTTTCAAATTATGGACGAAAACGGGCGGTTAATTGGTACTCCGCCCGATATTGCCGATACTAAACTCTTGGAAATGTACCGCGCTATGTATTTTATCCGGGCTTTTTCAAATAAAATTGTAGCTTTGCAGCGACAGGGAAAAGCGACGACCTGGGGTTCACTAAGCGGACATGAGGCGACTTCGGTTGGGTTTGCCGCCCCGCTCGAACCACAGGATTGGATGGCCGGGTCGTACCGCGATGCCGGGTCATATTATTTCAAGGGTTTATCTCCCGCCAATATCGCTTATTACCAGCGTGGTTTGCCGCCTAAATATGAGGCGGGAGCGAATTGTTTGCCGGTTCAAATTGTCATTGGTACGCAAGTTTTGCACGCGGTAGGAATTGGGATGGCTGCTAAAATCAAGGGCGACCCGGTGGTTTCGGTGGGGCTATGCGGCGACGGGGCGACCAGCGAAGGCGATTTTAACGAAGCTTTGAATTTCGCCGGAGTATTTCAAGCTCCCGTAATATTTGGCGTGATTAATAACGGCTGGGCGATTAGTTTGCCGCGCCATAAGCAAAGCGCGGTCAAGTGGTTGGCAATGCGCGGGGTGGGTTTTGGCGTGCCTTATAAGATTGTAGACGGTAACGATTTGTTTGCGGTTTATGCAACGGTCAAAGAAGCGGCAGACCGCGCCCGTAACGGTGGTGGCCCAACCTTGATTGAAGCGATTACCTACCGACTGGGGGCGCATACCACAGCGGACGACCCAACCCGTTACCGGGAGCAGGAGGAGCTTGATTTTTGGCAGGAAAAAGAGCCAATCAAGCGGATGCGCCTGTATTTAATCAATCGCGGGCTTTTGACCGAGGCTGAGGATAAGGCGATGGCCGAAGAAGAAGAGATTCACGCTCAGGCAGTCGTAGATGAAGCTTTTAATACGCCCCCGCCCCCGCCCGATGCGATTTTTGAAATGACCTGGCAAACTCCTAGCCCGCGTATGGAGCGGCAAAGAAGCGAGTTAAAGCGCAATTTGGCCGAAAAAGATGGAGAATTTTAGCGATGAAAATGACTATGATTGAAGCCTTAAACCAGGCTCTTGAGCAGGAAATGAGCAAGGATGACCGGGTAATAGTAATGGGCGAGGATGTCGGCAAAAACGGCGGCGTTTTCCGCGTTACCGACAGATTGCAGGCCCGTTTTGGTGAAAAGCGCGTTTTCGATACCCCTTTGGCCGAAAGCGGCATTATGGGGACGGCGGTAGGGATGGCAGTTTACGGTTTGCGCCCGATAGCTGAAATTCAATTTGCCGGATTTTTGTACGTGAGTATGAACCAACTGGTTTCACAGGCGGCCCGGATGCGTTTCCGTAGCGCGGGAGTTTATTCTTGCCCGATGGTAGTTCGTGCGCCTTATGGCGGCGGTGTTCGCACCCCTGAATTGCATTCAGATAGTCTGGAAGGGGTCTTTTTGCAGACTCCCGGCCTAAAAGTAGTCATTCCTTCCAATCCTTATGACGCGAAAGGGCTTTTGGTATCGGCTATCGAAGACCCTGACCCAGTGATTTTTCTGGAAAATATCAAGCTTTATCGCTCGGTGCGGCTAGAAGTGCCGGAAGAACGCTATAATATCCCGCTCGGCAAGGCCGCGATTGTGCAGGAAGGCAGCGACCTAACCCTGATTAGCTATGGGGCAATGGTGGCGGTAGCCCAGGAAGCCGCCCGTATGGTCAAGGAGAAAAGCGGGGCAAGCCTCGAAATTATTGATTTGCGGACTATCTGGCCGATGGACGAAGAAACAATTGTCGCCTCCGTCGAAAAAACCGGGCGGGCTGTAATTATCAGCGAAGCTCCGCGCGCTGGAGGGGTTAGTGCGGAAATTACCGCGATTATCAACGAGCAATGTTTGTATTCCTTGCTCAAACCCGTCGCCCGCGTAACCGGCTTTGATACGCCCTTCCCTTCTCCCGGTCTGGAGGATTACTACTTGCCCACCCCCGCACGGGTGGCGCGTGCCATTGTCGAAACGTTAGAAGCCTAGAAGACAAGTATCAAGTATCAAGTATCAAGTATCAAGTATTTTTGGGTAAATACGGGCTTCGATGAAAAAGAGATATTACTGAATTGGTATTAAGCTTAGATGTCACAAAAATCACTATATTATTTTCATCGAATGGTATAGTAACCAACCTTTTTTCCAAGATTACAACGTTTCCCATTGTTACTTGTTACTTGTTACTTGTTACTTAGTGAAGGGGGAGCGATGGTAGAGTTTAAGTTGCCCGATGTGGGCGAGGGGATGCACGAGGCCGAGATTGTGCGCTGGCTGGTGAAGCCCGGTCAAAGTGTGCGGCTGGACGAACCGATGCTGGAAATTCAAACCGATAAAGCTCTGGTGGAAATTCCCGCACCAGTTGCCGGACAAGTAATCGAGCTGAAAGTTTCGGAAGGGAAAATGGCCCACGTCGGGGATGTGCTGATAGTGCTTGAGCAAGCCGGAGTAAAACCCGCCGCGCCTGTTCCGGCTTCAACGACCAGCCCAACCCCGGCAAGTCCCGCAAGTTCTTTGCCTAAGACAGAAGTCAGTATTCCGAGTAATGGCGCAAACTCTGACGGGGCAGGTGGGCTGCAACGCCCGGTCAGGGCTGCTCCGGCAGTCCGTAAATTCGCTTTGGAGAGCGGAGTAGATTTACGGATGGTGGCAGCTTCCAGCCCGGACGGGCGGATTTTGCTGGATGATGTCAAAGCCTTTTTAGAGGGCAAAAATCGAAACGGTGCAGGCTCGAACGGGGCGCAGACCGCAGCTTTGGAAACCTCCCCGCTAGTAGCGGTAAGGGACGCGCCCGCGCCTGTGGCGGAGGTGGCAAAGCCGACCCCTGCGGCAAACCTGCCCGAAAAAATCCGCCAGCCAATTTTCACGCAAGGCGGGCCGGAAGAAGAACGCAAGCCTTTGGTTGGATTGCGGCGACGGATTGCCGAACGGATGGAATTAGCCTGGCGAACTATCCCGCACGTTACTACTTTTGACGAAGCAGATGCGGGCGAACTAATGACCTTACGTGAAAAACTAAAGCCCGCCGCCGAGAAGCAGGGATTACACCTGACCTATCTGCCCTTGATAGTAAAAATTGTGGTAGCGGCCTTGAAAGAATTTCCAATTTTTAACGCCAGCCTGGACGAGCAAAGCCGGGAAATTGTTTACAAGCGCAATTACCATATCGGGATGGCAACCAGCACGCCTGACGGTCTGCTTGTGCCAGTTTTGCGGAACGCCGCCCAAAAATCCTTGCTGGAACTAACGGCGGAAATCGCCCGCTTG